>JBGGNE010000382.1:0-4079 GCA_041287705.1 Methylacidiphilales bacterium
CAGTACCAGGTTGCCGCCAATGGTGTAATGGTGATCTGTCGCCGTTATAGTGCTGACGCCCACACGCTTGCCGTTCCAGTACACCTCGTTGGAGTCCCGTATGTCGCCCAGGTAAAGGTTGATTTCCTTGCCTGGCACCACGTCCTCGGTGGGCACAGTGATCTTGCGGCGCAGCCATATGGCGCCCGCGTCGGGCAGGCCGGCGGAGGAGAAGAGACCAGGGAGCGTCACAGGCTTCCAGTCGGCGTCGGCGGTATCCACGGCGGCGCCTGTGTAGGAATCCAACTTTGCGGCGGGCGTGGGGCGATCTTCGCGGTTGTGCTTCTTCATCCAGGCCGCGTAGGCGGGGAGAAAGCTGTCCGTGGCGGCGCGATCGGCCTGGGTTTTGTCCCTGCCGGCTTTCAGGTCGGGATCGGCATCCATGGCTTCGGGGCTCATCCAGCCTTCAATGCCGGTGCCGCCCAAGCAATCGTTCAGCAGGCCGATGGGGACGCCGAGCTCTTTCTGTATTTTCTTGCCGTAGAAGTAGCCGGTGGCGGAGAACGAGCCGGAGGTGGTAGGTCCGGCCAGCACCCACTTGCCCTCCACGTCATCCACCGGCACGGGCGATGTGTGGAGCTTTACCTTAAACTGGCGCAGCAGCGGATTTGCGGAGTTCGGCACTTCCTCTTTAGCCATGGGGAAGGAGCTGATTGGGTATTCCATGTTGGACTGGCCGCCGCACAACCAGACTTCGCCCGTGATGACGTCCTGCACCCTAAGCTCGTTCTTGCCTTTAACCACAAGCTCCAATGGCGTGGATCCGAAAGACGGCGCAGAGAGATCCAGCTTTACTCGCCACTTGCCATCCGGGCCGGCGGTGGTGCTGGCCATTGCGGTGCCCAGCGATACCATCACCGGCTCGCCGGGATCCGCTGTGCCCCATACCGGCACATTATCGGATTTCTGCAGCACGGCGTGATCGGAGAAAAGCGCGTGAAGCTTCACATCCGCCCGCAGCTCCGTAGCTGCCGCAGCAGCAGCGCCAAGCATAAGTGATGCGGAGAAAAGAATGCGGATTCGCGGAAGAATGCGCTGTATTGAGAAGTCCATGGGGCGGAGGGATTGGGCTGATTATGGGAATGGAGCGCCAGGCAGTAGGAATTAAGGAAGTATTACTTCAAACGCCAGGCCGGGATCGGATCCGAGGTCGATCTTCAATCCTTCGCTGGTTTGTTTGGCTATGGACACCGCCTGGCCTCGCCTGCCGTAGCGGTCTACGGCGAATTGCTGGGGCTTCAGGGTGGAGGTCGGACCGGACGCAGTGCCTGCCTGCGCCCGCCTCCGCAACACAATAGACGCGCGGACGGGCTCAACAAGAACGGGCGTGGTTCCTGAGGAGATAAGGCCTTTTCGGAAAGGGCGATAGATCTGTCCGGTGTTCTCGGCGCGCGCCGTGGCCTGGACCAGAAGGTGGCGGCTTTGCGGCAGGGGCAGGCCATCCAGCGAGATGAGGAGCACGGTGGCGAAGGAATTGGTGATTTGGATGGTGCAGTCCGTCAGTGCGACGGGTTTTCCTCCGGTAAAGCCAACGCAGCCCTGGGTCTTCGACGTATTTATCCGCACGAGTCCCGAGGCTCGCCACTCCAGCTGGCCGCCTTCGGATTGCACGACTTCCGGTCGGGATGCCACCTCGTTCGGCGCCTTTAGCGCATCGCCACCCTCGTCGGGAAGCACGGAGCCCACCTGATTTGTGAGGACGCGCGCAGGGACAATATCCGTACCGGCAGGGTTCAGAGGATGCGCGGCATCTATTGGAGAATAGAATGGTGCGCCCGGGGAAATATCACCGCGAAGATAGATTAAGGCTGAGGATGTGAACGAGGCCATGAAATGGGGCCGGTTTCCGTTACTGAACGCGCCGCTCATTCTACCATTGCGGTCGGCCTGGTAGAGGTTAAGTGTGAAATTGAGCAGGCCATTCCAGTTTTGCAGGGAGCCGTAGGCCGACATGAGAACGGGCGCTTCGGCGATGTACTCATTGGGCCAGCACGCGTTCCATTCGGTCACGGTAAAAGGATGGTGGGCAACGCGTTGCGTAGCAATTGACTGAAGTATGGAGTCCTTCTGAAGCATGGCGCCCACCATGGGGCGGTTGTGGAAACCATCTCTTTCGCTCCAGCCGCCCTGCGGGTGATCCCAGTAGGCGTGCCGGTCCAGGAAACCCAGGCGCGCGTTCACGGTCACGTCGCCCACGTGGTTTTCCCAGTGATTGCTGCCCAGCATCGGTACTTTCACCTTCAGTTCGTCGCGAAGCATGGAGGACATGTCGCGGTAGTAGGTTGCCTGCGTTTCATCCAGAAAGCGGATTACGGTGGCATTGCCCTGAGAGAGAAGCTGTGCTATCTCCCCTGGGGGACGCGTCATCGGTGGGGTCTGCGCCTTGCACCATTTGTCGAACAGCACCCCCAGTTCTCTCTTGTACGACTCGGGCACATGGGCGTAGCCGTCTACGGAAAGTAATGTGCTTTCGTTGATGATGTTTAGCATCACCAGAATCGGATCATCCTTCAGCGCCAGCTTTGTGTAGGGATTGACGTGGCTGAGGATTTTGCGGGCGTAATCCTTTTGCAGCTCGATAAGCCTGGGATTGAACAGCCCCGCGATCTTGGCGCCGTAATCCAGCTTCTCGTAATCCATCACCCCGTCACCGGAGCGGAATTTGCGGGTGTCGAGAAGATCAAAAAGGATGGAAATGCCGGCCCGTTTTGCGGAAGCGACAATGTAGTCGAAGCGGTCGAGCCGATCCGCATCGAACGACGACGTGTTATCCGCGTTCTGGACGAAGAGGCCCGCGGGAGGCGAGAAGATGCCGCTGTCCATCTGATGCAGGCGAATAAGATTGCACCCGCTGCGAGCGTAAAAAGCCACGATGGCATCAATTTCCTCGTGCGTGGAAGTCAGGATATTGTTCTTCGCGTCGGTGCCTATATTCGTGCCCCAGAAACGGACTTCCGTGCCGTCGCTCCAAACGAATTTGTCGCCTTTGATCTCCAGGAAACGGCTGTCTCCCTCTTTCCGCAGCCAAGGGCTGAAATCGTAGACAAGCGGGCGCGTGGTGTCCTCGTCCGGAAACGACCAGGGCCACCAACCTGTGGTGTCGGTCTTTTCAGGACCGGCCAGCTTCCAGTCTACCGGGGCGCCGGTTTGGTCGAAAGCCTGGATATCCAGTTCCCGGTAGCATGCGGTTCCCGTGGAGAGGTAGAAGCCAAGCATGAGTCGTATTCCTTTCGCATTGGTCGGCGCGGTAAGTTCCTGGCGGAAGGGGGTCCATGGCTGGATGACCGCCACGTCTGTCGCTTTGGGCCATTCGCCCACTTTCTCCCCGTGTTCACTGAGAAAGACAGCCTGTGCACGAGCGCAATCAATCGCGTTCAGACCCGGCATCACGCTTTCCGTCTTCATCTTGCCGGTAAAGACAACACGGGCGACGGGCTTTTCAAATATCAGGCTCTGCAGAATCTGCGTGCTATAGCCGGATTTATCGGTATTCACCTTCACATAATCCCCGCCGCTATCCGTCCCCGCGGAGGTGTGCGTGCCGTAGGTGGGACAATTCCAGTCCTGCGTGTTGAGGGAAACAGGCGTGGCTAGGCCCGTGCATAATCCTATACAGAGAAGGCCGAGTGAAACAAAGAACAGGAGAAAGAGACGTGACATAAAGCAATAGCAGAAAAGGAGTGTGGCAACAAAGGGATGTCTAGTAGTGGAGCGCTTTAAATGAAGGTGTCAGTATTCAGTTAAAGATGTCCTTTCCGAAACTTGGTGTCTTTGCGTATTGATTGTAAAAAATACCCATTAATGCAACTGACGGAGACGAGGAAACAGAGGGGATTTACCACCAATATACTAAGGAGATTCCGAAGGCACGAAGTTTCGGAAAGAGAAGGATAATTATACTTAGGAGTCTCCGGAAAATAAACTGTGCAACTTAAGTCGTCGATTTTGAGATGAGAGCAAGGCGGAATGGAGGGAGTGCATTAGACTAATGCTCGACCGGAATTCCAACGCTGCTCTCGCTCAAAAGCGGCGGCTCAAGT
>JBGGNE010000383.1:0-3712 GCA_041287705.1 Methylacidiphilales bacterium
GTGCACCGGCGTTCGTCTGAACGTTGAACTCGCGGCGCATGCGGTCCATGATGATGTCGAGGTGAAGCTCACCCATACCGGCGATGATGGTCTGACCGGTTTCTTCGTTGGTCTTCACCACAAAGGTAGGATCTTCTTCCATCAGGCGGCCCAGGGCTTCGCCCATCTTCTCGCGGTCACCCTTGCTCTTCGGCTCAATGGCCATCGAGATAACCGGCTCCGGGAAGGAGGGCGGCTCAAGAGCGATATCGTAACCGTCGACAACCAGCGTATCGCCGGTCTTTACATCTTTAATACCCACAATGGCGGCGATATCGCCGGCATACACGGCATCCAGTTCGGCCTTCTTATCGGCCTGCAGCTGAATGAGGCGCGAAATACGCTCGCGGCGACCCGTGCGGGTGTTGATAACCATTTCGCCCTTATTCAGGACGCCGGAATAAATACGGAAGAATACGAGCTTACCGATAAAGGGATCCGCCCAGAGCTTGAACGCGAGGGAACAGAATTTGCCGTTATCGTCTGCGGGAACCGGTACGGGCTCCAGCGTGTGGGGATTAATACCTTTGGCCGGGGGAATGTCCAGCGGGCCGGGGAGATAATCAACCACTGCGTCGATCAGGAACTGCACACCCTTGTTGCGGTATGCGGAACCGCCGACAACGGGGACAAACTGATTATCGATAGTCAGGCGACGAATGCCTTCTTTCAACTCAAGGGGAGTGGGCGTCTTCTCTTCGAGGAACATTTCGCCAATCTTCTCGTCCTTGTCTGCAACTGCTTCGATCAGATCGCCGAGCGCCTGGCGCGCCATTTCCTTATGCTCATCAGGAATTTCTACGATCGAGTAGGTCGATCCGATGCGGTCATTATCAGAATAGACGATCGCTTTCTGATTGATGACGTCGATCTGACCCTGCAGATAATCTTCGCGACCGAGGGGAATCAGAACCGGCCAGGCATTGGCACCCAGCTTGGTGCGCATGTCATTGATGGCGTTGTCGAAATTCGCACCTGTGCGATCCATCTTATTGACGAAGGCGATACGGGGAACGTTGTACTTGTTCGCCTGGCGCCATACCGTCTCGGACTGAGGCTGTACACCGGCTACACCGCAGAACACCGCGATTGCACCGTCGAGTACGCGCAGGGAGCGCTCTACTTCGGCCGTGAAATCCACGTGACCGGGAGTATCGATGATGTTAACGCGGATCATGCGATCCTCGTACACCTTGACAATCCCCTCTTCCGGACGAACCGGCCAGAAGCAGGTCGTCGCGGCAGAGGTAATCGTGATACCGCGCTCCCGCTCTTGCTCCATCCAGTCAGTTACGGCAGTGCCATCATGCACTTCGCCGATCTTGTGAATGGCGCCCGTATAGAACAGAATGCGCTCCGTGAGCGTCGTCTTACCGGCGTCGATGTGGGCGCAAATACCGATATTGCGCGTGCGCTCCAGCGGATAGGCGCGCTTCGGGCTATTAGGGTTGGCTGCTTTAACAGCAGCAGCGGGGGCAGCGGAGGACATAATTAGAAGCGGAAGTGCGCAAAGGCGCGATTGGCCTGAGCCATTTTATGGACGTCGTCACGTTTCTTGACAGCGTTACCCTGACCGTTGGAAGCATCGCGAACTTCGCTCGCGAGAGCCTTCTTCATGGTCACACCCTTGCGCTTGGAGGCGTACTGAACCAGCCAGCGCATGGCCAGGGAGATCTGCCGTTCCGGCGGAACTTCCATGGGCACCTGGTAAGTTGCACCACCCACGCGGCGGCTCTTCACTTCCAGACGGGGCTTCACGTTGTCGATCGCCTTCGTGAGGATATCGAGCGGGTTGCCATCTTTATTGGACTGATTGACTTCGTCAATCGCACCATACACCACGCGCTGCGCAGTGGCCATCTTGCCATCACGCATTACGGTGCTGATGAGACGGCCGACTACCGGGGACTCGTACTTCGAGTCTTCTGCCATCTCGCGCTTATCAGCTCTGCGACGTCTTGCCATAGTATCTTGTCGTTAATGTAAAATCGGTTTCAGTGCAGAAGAATTACCTCTTCTTGCCACCCTTGGCAGGAGCAGCCGCGGCCTGACCGGGCTTCGGCTTCTTAACGCCGTACTTGCTTCGGGAAACGTTGCGGTTCATTTTGTTGGAGTTACTCGGCCCAATGGCACCGAGGGCATCCAGCGTACCGCGAACGATGTGATAGCGAACACCAGGCAAATCCTTCACGCGACCGCCGCGTACCAGCACGATAGAGTGCTCCTGAAGATTGTGGTTTTCGCCGGGGATGTAGGCAATAACTTCGTCACCGTTGGTCAGACGAACCTTTGCTACCTTGCGGAGCGCGGAATTCGGCTTCTTCGGCGTACGGGTCATTACCTGGACGCAGACGCCGCGGCGCTGCGGCGCACCTTTGAGGGCGGGGGCCTTGGTCTTGACGACCACTTTTTTGCGGCCTTTTCTTACGAGCTGGTTGATCGTGGGCATGATCTGGGGCTATCTGGAAATGAGTCTGAGCAAGTCAGCAGCAGAATTAATAGGTCCAGCTTTACGCTGGATTGAACCGACAGGCATCAATTGCGATCGAACACACAGGTTTCCAACAGCTCCTATGTCGGAAAGCAAAAACACGCCTCCATGGTTCACGTGGAGCGTGCCTTGATCCGTAGGAGCCGCATGGAGGACAGCCTAACTGTCGCATGCTCGCTCTCTTTCGATGTCAGCCGCAGATGGGGTACTTTAGCGCGTGACTACTCCTGAAGGAAGCAACCAGTAAACTGAAGAATCATCTGACGGCGCGCTTGCTAGAAGTCGCGGGACAAGAACAATGACAGAATGCAGGAATCGTACAAGGATTTTTTTGAATATTTTCTCCCATGATTGCCAGAGCTGGCTCGGGAAATGCGTAATTCTCTGGTAATGAAGGGGAAAGCGGCACAGCTACTTTTCCCTGTTCATTAAGCATTCCCACGTCAGGCTATGCCGAGCATCCCAAATTTTCCGGGATGAAGCCCCTCCAGCCGATCGCGAAGCCAGTTCAGAGTCTCTGTTACAACAGCCTGAGTTTCCTCCAGTCCCTCGCCTGACTGTGTGTAATCGAGGTACTTTTGTGTGAATGCCGCGATATCGGTAATGCCCGCCAGCTGCAGGGCCATAATCTCCGCTTCCGGACCGCCCTGCACGGTATCGCAGCCTTTCTTCCAGAATTTCAGCAGCGGAATCTCCAGCCTGCGGGGCAATTTGGGAAACTCAATTTCGTAATCAGCGCGAAGCACTCCGAGAATGGTATTGAGCACCTCGCCGCTCAACTCCGGACTTTCATCGTCCGACGCTATTTTTTCAAGCCCCTTGATGGAGACTCTCTGCAAAGCAAGGATATCCTCGACACCATTCGCTTTGTGGAACTCGAACCAGTATATTTGAAGGGACATAAGGTTCGACACTATAGAGATGCCACTCCAAAACGGAAGCGCGATAATGCGTACGGCGTGGTGGAAACCGCACGACACGAATGTAACCGTTACGCCCTCTCTCGGTGCGCGAGGGCCTGTTAATGCAGGAAAGTGAGGAAAGAAAGTGAGGAAAGAAACCTCACGAAATCAGTCGTTTTGCTTCTTCATCTCTGCCGTCCTCTCTTCCGCTTCCCCTCCCCCGTTGCGGTCGTCGCGCCGTTGCGACCGTTGCGTTAATAAATTTTCAGGTATTGCCATA
>JBGGNE010000384.1:0-8369 GCA_041287705.1 Methylacidiphilales bacterium
GCGTAGCGTGCCGGCTATACCGCCGCCACGCGCAACTCCGTAGGCGTGTGCCCTGTCATGCGGCGCACCCAGCGGCTGAAATGGGCGGCGTCGGTAAAGGAATACTTCGCCGCCAGCTCTTTTGCCGAGAGCGTACCCATGGCGAGCTGATGCCGGATTTCATCCCGAAGCAGCACATCACGGCGAGCGCGTAGCGTACCGCCCAGATGCCGCGCGGCCAGTCGATCGATCTGTGCGCGGGCAAGCCCCAAACGCTGGCTCCATGCGCTGTAGGGCAGCGGACCCGCGTTCAGGTTCTGGCGGATATCGTGCACGATGATATCGAGACGCGTATCACCGGAGAGCGGGCCGGCAATGCGCCCGCCGATGCCGGGTGCCGTCACATTCTCCATCAGTTGCGCGATGAATGTCAGGAACGAACAGCGCACCTGCAACCACTCCATAAAGGAGAACTCACGAGCGGTAAAGGCTGCCGGTCCAACAGCTCTACCGGCAATATCGCAGGTTGCGCGGGCAAGGCGTGTTACCTCCGTACCAGCGGGACCGGTCACAGGCTTTTCAAGTTCCACGATAGGGCGGCCATTGGGCCAGACAGCCTGAAAGCTCAAAGACGTCAGCATCGTGCCGCGCTGCAGAAGTTGCCGTCGTTGCAGACCGTGCGGCACCAGAATCCAGTTGCCCTGCGCCGCATGCGTACTGCCGAAAACAGTACGGACTTCGACACCGCCCCGCACGACCTCCCACCAGGTGTAGCCGGAGACAGTCTGCAACGTGTCGTGTGCCCAGTCGGGCGGGTAACCGCGGTAGGCGATGAATGGCTGGATTTCGGCCTGTTCCATCAGGGCATATCTCCAGCGAAATTCCGCAGGCATGAGGAAAATATACAAGCTAAACCCCACAGATGGCAAGACTGGCAAATGGAACTTTATCATGGCTTGTGGCAGCTTTATCTGCATCATGACTAAGTCTTCTATGGCGTCCGTACCTGTTTTTCGGGACGTGGATGTATGTATTGTGGGCTCAACCAGCGCTGCGGTAGCGGCGGCTCTGGCCGTGCGTCGCGCAGGCCGCACCGTGATGGTGGCCGCGGACCACAGCTATCTGGGCAATGATCTGGCCGGCAAGCTGAAGCTCTGGCCCGGCGCATGGCGCATGGAAGACGCCATTCTGAAGCGCGCCTATGGTGTGGACGCTCCGTTTCCCGCCCGTCCCGCCTCCATCAAGCGCGTAATGGAAGAAGCATTGCTTTCCGCATCCATCCCCTTCATGTACCTGTGCCGTCCGGTCTCGCTTCTGCGCGGGGAAGACGGTGAACTGGCCGGTGCCGTGCTTGCGATGCGTACATCGCTGATGGCCGTGACTTGCCGCACTATTCTGGATGCCTCTGATTTTGGTGTAGTAGCGAAACTTGCCGGGCTGCCTCTGGCGCCTCGCGAACTGCCTGCGCGTGTAAGCTGGACCGTTCTGGGTCGTAAAGCTCCCGCCGACTGGCCCGGCGAAGTTGAAGAGATTGAGCAATCCTTCACCCAACGCCTGAAGGACGGCACGGAAGAAACGTGGCCCGCCTTCAAGCTTACCATTGATCGCGACAAGCTGGGATCTGATCCCCGCGCTATGGAACACGTCGCGCGTGGTCTGTTGGTAGATGAGAACGTGCTGGTAACGGCCGATCTGCTGGATGACGCTCCTGAAGTGGTACTGGCCACCAGCGGCGGCGCGGCAGATCTGAAGAACAGCATCGCCCAAGTAACAGACGCAGAACTGCAGCCCGCTCCGAATATCTGGCTGCTGAACGGCCTGCTTCCGCTGAGTGCGGAAGGCCTAAGCGACCTGCGCAACCCGGTGGAAATGATGTCGCTGGCCCGTCGCGCAGGCGCGGCCGCTGCAGCATCCGTGTCTGCATCCGCCAGAACAAAAGCCACGCGTTTCACCAACTGGACCGAGTCACCTTCGGAGGCTGCGGCCGGCACCTTCGCATTCGCTCCCATTCTGGCTCGCCCCGGCGATATGGGATCAATCGAAATCCCCAATCTGCAGCCTTCATCGCTTGGCAGCTATGATGTCGTGGTAGCAGGAGGCGGCACAGGTGGCGCGCCTGCCGGTATCGGTGCAGCCCGCGAGGGCGCCCGCACGCTGGTGCTGGAGGCGCAACACGGTCTTGGCGGCGTTGGCACGCTGGGACTGATCAGCAGCTACTGGTTCGGCAACAAAGTCGGCTTTACGCACGAGCTTAACGAGGCCGTTTCGGCAGCGGATGCGCTCAGCAAGCAGAAGAGCGGTAACACGTGGCATCCCGGTGTAAAATCAGCGATCTACCACCGCATGCTGCAGGCCGCAGGCGGCAGCGCCTGGAGCGGAAGCTGGGTATTCGGAGTTCGCATGGAAGGCACCAAAGTCACGGGCGTCCTGATCTCCACGCCCTACGGTTGCGGCCTGGTGGATGCGGGCACCGTTATCGACGCAACCGGCAATGCGGATATTGCAGCAGCTGCCGGCGCACCGTGCCGCGTCATTGATGCCCGCCACGTTGCCGTTCAGGGCACGGGCCTCTCTCCTCTGCATCGCCCCGGATCGCACTACCAGAATTCGGACCATACCTTTGTGGATGAAGGTGATCCGTTCGGAATTACCAGCGCCTTTGTGCAGGCTCGCGCCAAGTACTCGCATTCGTTCGATACGGCAGGCCTGGTCAACTCCCGTGAACGCCGCCAGATCCATGGCGAGATCGAGATCTCTCCTCTGGATCTGCTGGCAGGACGCGTGTTCCCTGACACACTCTTTACCGCGCGCAGCAACTTCGATACGCACGGCTTCACGATTCACCCTGTCTTTATGGTGACGGCGCCCGACCACAAGGCATTGCAGGCAAATGTTCCGTTCCGCTGCATGCTGCCGCGTGGTGTGGAAGGAGTAGTCGTGACCGGTCTTGGCATGAGCGCTCACCGCGACGCCCTGCCGGTCGTACGCATGCAGGCTGACGTGCAAAATCAGGGCTATGCCGCTGGTCTCGCCGCCGCCACCGCTTCCGCAAAGAAGCAGGCCGTTCGCGATATCGATCTGCCCCAGCTTCAGCAACGTCTGGTTGAAATCGGCATCCTGAGCCCTGAGGCTTTTGGCGCGGACACCTTCCCCATGAGCACCGAAGCCGTGCGCCAGGCTACTGAAGCGGACTGGTCCAAACTGGACAACGTAGCAGTGCTGTTTGCCCACGAAGAACAAAGCCGCGGGCCGCTGCTGGAGATCCTGCGAGATGTCTCGGCTGATCCCAAACGCCGCTCCGACGCCGCCCTTATGCTCGGTCTTATGGGCGAGAAGGAAGCAGCACCGGTCCTTGCAGAATCCATACGCGGCACGGCAGGCGCCGCGGACGCGGTGGCGAATGTCATTGCCAAACCTTCTGAAGAAGATTCCGGCGTAGTGAAAGCCCCGAAATCCTCCGGCTGGGATGCAGGCTGGAACTATAAAGGTATGGGCCAGTTCGGCGAGAGTATGAGCCGCCTGGATGCGGAGATTGTGGCACTGGCCCGCACGGGAGATCCACTGGGCGTTGAAGTGATTGAGGAGAAGATTCTCGCCCTGGATTCCAGCGCTGAATTCTCCCACTGCCGCGTAGCTTCACTGGCCGCAACTCTCCTTCCCCACCCTCGTCTTGCCGCGGCGCTCACCTCGCTGCTGCAGAAGCCGGGCGTTCAGGGCCATACCTGGCATGAAGTGGAAGATGTGCGTAAAGAAGCCAATGACAATCAGACGGAGAACATCCCTCGCAATCTGGCCCTGCGCGAGCTTCATCTGGCGCGCGGTCTCTACCTTGCGGGAGATCCCGACGGTCTTGGCCGCCGCATTCTGGAGAGCTATGCCGGCGATCTGCGCGGTCATTTTGCCCGCCACGCCCAGTCCCTGCTGGCATGTGAGGACATGGAAGCGCTGCGTGCTGAAGTAGCCTAACAGCAGCCCTGGCATTACAGCGTATCCATCGACTGCCTGTTTTCAACAGCGCGTTACAAGCAATTGTGACGCGCTGTTTTATTTACTGGCATTCATGCTTTAATTCTTCCAAATCCTGGTCTACAGTGCGCGTGTTCAATTCATATCGAAGACTATTTCGCATCGTTAGTTGGGAGGAAATCCGGAGTTGATTTTGAGGTGCAGGCAAGGCGCGGTTTAGGTAGTGCATTAGAATAATGCATGACCGAAACCGCAACGAAGCATGCGTCCAAAAGCAACCCGGATTTCCTCCCAACTAACGATGCGAATTGGTCGAATACATTACTTCTCCATCATATATACTCAGAATAAATGCAGCGCTGTTTCGGATGTAAGATTTATCCCTGCTTTGCCGATTCTAGCTGCAACTTGATCTCCGTCTGCTGATATACGCACCGCAAAGTCTTCCGATCTCTTTCCCCTCTCTTAGAATAATCGATTCCATCATCATCCCTTCGCATTCATAATGAAAAAGCTTTGCTCCTGGCTGGCATTTCCATGGCGGTTTATCGTGTCTCTGCGTGATCGTCCGCGGGCGCGGCTGGCATTGTGGGCTGTGGTGCTGGCCTTGTTTCTGGCGGTTTACTTTGCGCCGCTGCCGGATGATCTGGAGTTCCCTTCGCCTGGCATTATATCCCTGGTAGACGTACACGGGCGCCCTTACGCTCGCATCACTGTAGCGGAAGCACGCACTACCGAACCGCTGAGTCTTCAGGAGATGGGCCAGTGGCTACCCTCCGTTACTGTCGCGCTGGAGGATCACCGCTTTTACAGCCATTTCGGGTTGGATGTAAGCTCGATCTGCGGATCGGCCGTCCGCAATATCTACCATGGCCGCATCATTTCCGGCGCATCCACCATCTCGCAACAAGTGGTGAAGCTGGCCAGCCGCCGTCAGGGCCGTCTCTTTTCGTCCAAGATTTATGAAATGTGCGCCGCGATGCGCCTGGAGCGCACCTGGTCCAAGGAGCGCATTCTGGAGGAGTACCTGAATCGCAGCCATTACGGCAACCGCCGCGTTGGTCCAGCCGCCGCAGCCCGCGCCTACTTTGGCAAGAAGCCGAGCGAGTTATCGTTGTCGGAGGCGATTTACCTGGCTGGACTACCGCAGGCGCCCACGCGCTACAATCCCTGGCGCAATCCCAAAGCCGCACAGATTCGTTACGGCCGCGCGGTCGCCCGCCTGCAAAAGCTGGGCGTTGTGGAAGATGCCGAAGCTGCCCGTTTGCTGGCCCATCCGCCCGTCATTCGAGTGCCGGAGCCGCCTCACCCGGGCCCCCACTTTGCAGATGCGCTGGTAGCCGACGAAACTCCCACGCCCAACGAGACGGTTATCCCCACTATGCTGGATCTGGATCTCCAACCGCTTGCCGATGGACTTCTGCGTGACTGGCAGACGCGTCTGGCCGGTGCCGGAGCAAAGCAGATGGCGGTAGTGGTACTGGACAACGAAACCGGCGGCGTCTCGGCAATGGCCGGCTCCCCGGACTACACAGCGCCGGACGGCATGGTGAACGGCGCCCTGCTGGAGCGCCCATGCGGCGCCATGCTGCAGCCCCTCATCTATGCCGAAGCGCTGGACCGCCGGCTGATTACTGCGGCGACGCCGCTGCCAATGCACGTTTCTCCTGACACAAGCCATGCTGAAGCTCGACCGCCTGCCCGGGGGATAACCAATATCCGCTCGGGCTCCCCTTCGTCTCCGTCATCCTCGGCGCCTGCCCTTTCCGGTTCTTCCGCTCCAGAGCCTGTTGCTATTCCTGCGGAATCCCCGCCCGGCAACCTGTTGCTGGCTCGGGAAGCTCTGCGGTCTGGTCGCTATGAGCCCGCCGTGGCTGTCATACGTTTGGCCGGTGGGGACGCCTGTGTCAATCGGTTGCGGCTATGGGGATTCCACACACTTCAGCCAATCGCCCGCCAGGAAGAATTGCGTCTGGAAGAGGGCCGCAGCCCCGTGCGCCTGCTGGATATCGCCACTACATGCAGTGGACTGGCACGCGGCGGCAACCGCTTGCCCGCCCGCTATAGGCAGCCCGCCCGCGATGAGCCCACACCTGTGCCCGAGCGCATGATAAGCCGTGGAACCGCGCTTATCGTACTGGATATGATGGCGAGATCTGCCACTCATGCGCCTGCCGCATTTGGCAAAGATTCCCCGTATCTGCCCTGCTTCAGCGCGGTCTCACCCGGCAACGGGGATGCGTGGTCGGTTGCAATAACGGCGCGGCACACCATCGCCGTATGGGTTGGCAACGTTGATGGGGACCCGATTTCACCCGATTCCGCCCGCACTGCGGCTTCCGAGATGGCGCATCATCTTGCCGTTCAGTTGCTCGCTCAGGATGGAACCCTTCAGCCGCCCGTGAGATTGCGGTCGGTGGTGCCGGCTGTCGTGCAGCTTCTGGATATCAACGCCATTACCGGTCTGGCAGTGCCTTCCACAGCTTCGCCTTTGACATCGCCCTCCGTTTCGGCGGCAACTACCTCGGCGGTTAAAGAATATTTTCTGCCCGGAACAGCCCCCGCTTCAGTTCTTGTGCCTCCGCCTGCTACAGCGCCTGGGGCTTCGGGTAACTCTATCTACTCCCGCCAAAGCCTTGACTTGGCATTGCACGGGGATTAAGCAAGGATTATCGCGTGCAAGATTTATTGGGCTGGTACTTCTCCCTCAACCTGATGGCTGGGATAGCGGCTGCCATTCTGGCTCGGCGCAGGGGCCATGAGGGCCTGGACTCCTTTTTTATCACGCTGTTTTTAACGCCGCTGGTGGGGATCCCCCATGCCCTGAACAAGGAAGAACTGCCGGACTCCCCGCAATCGCGGGGGCAGTGGTTTACTTCAGAGCTAAGTGCTGCAGCAGCATTAAGTGCCAAAAAGAAGCGTGGCCAGCAAGGCATTGTGGACGAAATACGCCTGTGCCCTCACTGCGCGGCGCCCATCACTACCAAAACCAAAATCTGCCCGGCCTGCAACAAGGCCGTCGCTATGGATGCCCTGGTAGCTCTTATGGCAGGCAAACCAGTGCCGGGTACTGCTGATGCTCCGGGTGATGTACCTTCATCAACTTCGGTAGCACAGCCCGCTGCCGGCGGACTGACCGTGCCTTTCGCGTCTTCCATTCCTGCATCCGTAGCGATGCCCGCCGCATCAACGGCCTCTTCCCTGCCACAGCCGGAGCCAACGCCCTCCCCTGCCCCTGAGGATCCCGACTTGCCACCCGGTCAGAAAAAGTCAGAAATCAAAAGGTCATGGGACGAGCCGGGTCGTTATGCGTTGAACGCTCAGGACGTACCGCGCTTTCATCTGGTCATTGGCGAGGAGAGCAAAGGTCCCTTTACCGTGGGAGATCTGCAGCGCATGTGGAACATGATCGAGATCGACCGCACCGTGCTGTACTGGGAGGAAGGTATGGAGGAGTGGCAACCTCTGGGCGAGCTCTTTGACAAAGGCATCCTGTCCAATCAGGGCTCCATTCCGGCTTCCTCCATGGCTCCTGTCACGCCATCCGCAGCAGGAACTCCGGAAGCCGGAACGCAATCTGCTGGAAGCGCCTCATCTGCAGTGACCGCCGAAGATACAGGCTACCACATCATCCTGGCGGCTGATTCGGCAGGCAACCAGCTTGGGCCGCTGACCGAGGAAGAAGTACTGGAGGCAGTGCGCACCGGCAATCTGGAGCGCGACGATCTGGTGCGCTACCCGAACAGCTCCGAGTGGCTGCCGATTCACCTCAGCGGCTTCCCTGCCAAGGTAGCCCTGCAAAAGAAGCCCTGGTCATTCAACTGGATGCTTGCTATCGGACTGATTGGCTTCGCAGGCGTGCTGATGACCGGTAAGATATTGATGAATCAGATGGAAACCACGGCCAGAATCCGCCAACTGAACGAATCGATAGCCGGGACCCTGTCCGATACTCCCGCCACAACGCAACCTGCTGTCACGACTCCGACCGTCCCCAAAACACCCAGCGTAACACCTGCCGGTAATGCCGGCGGAATCAGCAGCACGGCAATGAAGGACTTGGCCGGGTTCGGGCTCACCGAGATCCGCAAAACAACGGATGACGCATCGGCACAGCGCACGGGCTTTGTCTATGCCTACGCCTCAATCGACAGACAGGGCACGGTGATCCAGGAGTATCCCTCGAATCTTTATCTGGCGGAAATCAGGGGACGCAGCATGCTGATCTTTGGCAAAACGTTCAACATCAAGGAATCCTATCAGGCGAAGGACAAGATTGTCGGCACGGTGCTCTCCGCCGAATCCGACTCTGGCGACGCCGAACGCCTCTATCTCTACAGCGTGCCGGAAAAGTCGATTAATCCCACGACGCGCTGGCCGCAGTACAACCGTACCTACGTCCTGAGCGAAAAGCGGCCTGCCGT
>JBGGNE010000385.1:0-10919 GCA_041287705.1 Methylacidiphilales bacterium
TCTGCGCCCGTAAAGTCCGGCCCGCCTGCGTTGCCGCCGCTTCCAGTTACTCCGCCTGCTGCGGTTTCCGCACCCGCGCCCGCGCCCTCCGCTCCGGAAGTTGCTGAGGACATTGTGGTTGTGCCGGAAGCACCGACTGCCGCCGACTCTGTGCCTGCCGCGCCCGTGATTGCGGCTCCTCCGGCCGTGCCTGCTTTCAAGCCGGATATTTTCCATAAGGCACCTGAACCCGTAGATGTTGATTCGCTCATCATTTCGGATGACGAAGACCTGAGCGTTAAGGAAGCGCCTGCCACCCCGGGCCTCACTTCTAAAACTGCGGGCGATTCCTTTTTTAGCAATAAGACTCCGGCTGGCCGGCTGGCTTCGGGAACTTCTGTCGGCGCGACTCCGGATCATATTCCGCAACTGCCGGAAGTCCCTGTCCACGGCGCACCGCATATCGATCATTCCGTAGGCTTCTCGCCCGAGGAAGTGAATTCGAGCGAAACAATTGAGGCGGTGGTGGGAGCGCACACACCTCCGGCACCGCCCGCGGAAGTCGTGGAAGCGCCCGCTCCCGAGGCGTTTCTTCCACCGGAAATCCCCGCCGACCCCGTTCCAGGTCCCGAGCCGGTCTTCCTGCCTACGATCCCGATACCGGTCCTTCCCCCTGTGGTTGAGCCAGAGCTGCCGCCCGTGCCCGTCGCAGCGGAAATTCCCGCACCGGCAACTGCTCCTGCAGTTATCCCTGCCCCCGCGCCGGCCTCGACTCCAGTGTTTGTGCCTGTAGCGGCCGCCCCTGCGCCGCTACCAGCTCCTGTCGTACCCATAGCACCCGTGCCCACTGCACTGGTGGCTGCACCTGCGCCTGCACCTGTTGCGACCCCGGTCAGAGAAGTTCAGCTGTCCCAGCCGACAGCCAAAGAGGAGATTGCGCTTCCGCCGATCCCCGATTTCCCCGGCATTGCGGCGCTCCCTCCTGTTACGCCTGCAGCCCAGGCGGCTCCAACTCCAGGTCCCGCTCCAGTAGGGGCACCTGCGGTGACGCCTCCCCCTGTCACTCCTATAGTGCAGGCAGCTCCCGCCGGCGTTGTTGCAATGCCGGTAACCATTGCGACCATTGCAACTCCCCCACAGGTCGTCGCGGTTCCCGAAGCACCGTTGCCTCCTGTGCCTGCACCTGTTGTCGAGGCCAAGGCCCCTGTTGCGATAAAGGTAACGTATTTTCCTGCACCTGTTACGGAGGAAACACGTTCTGCGCCACCGCCAATTGTCGAAGCCCGGCGTATTGGAACGGAAAGCGGCATCCCTGCCGTCCAGCAGGCTCCTGTCGAAATACCGGTGCCTGTACTGATTGCGGCACCGGTTGTCGCGGCTGCCGCCGTCGTCGAGACGATGCCGGAAGTCCTGCCTGACCCCCCCGCTGCGTTCGAAATGCCGCTGCCTCCGATCGAGGAGCCGGCAGCAGTAGTCCCCGAACCGCCTGTATTTAGCTCGCCCGAAGCAGAGCCGTTGCCCGCGCCCGTATTTGCGGAGCCCACCGAGATTGAAACCGCGCCTGCGGTTGCCGAGATCTCCGTGCCGGAAATTCCGCCCGCTCCCGCCGTACTGCCGGAATCCATTGCCACGGTGCCTGTTGCGGAGATTGCCGACCTTTCCTCGCAGCCGCAGGAAGTCGCGCTGATATCTTCACTGCCTGAGCTTCCCGTCGTGGAACCCGAAGTGGCGGCGCTGGAAATGCCTCTGCCGCCGGCGCTCACGGAAACGTCCGCAGTCCCCCCTCAGCCCGAGATCACGGAAACGGTTATAGCGGCGTCCGAAGTGGCGCGGTTTGAATCCGCACCCCTGCCTGCCGCCGATGAGCCGCCGAGTGATGACGCCTCCGCTTTCCTCCTCCCGCCGCCTCCTCTTGAAGTCGAGCTTCCTTCCCTGGAACCTCAGCCTGTAGATGCGCCTTTCGAGGCCCAGACCCTTACAATCGAAGTACCTGCACTGCCCGAGGTGCCGCAGCCGGAATCCGCGCCCGCAGTCGAACTGGCCGAATTACCCGCGTTTCCGGAAGTTCCAGCGCTGCCTGAAGTGACGGAATTCGATGCAACGCAACTGCCTCCTCCCGCATTCGAGGCCGAAACTGCTGCGCCTTCTTTCGGTGCTGTTGATGCCCCGTACCCATTCATCGCGCCCGAACCGCCTGCTTTCGAAGCGCCGGCATTCCCCGAGCTGCCGCCTGCTCCCGAGGAGCCCGCATACGCTTACGCGGCCGAAGCCTCCCCGATTCCAGAGCCACCCGCGTTTACGCCGGAATTCCTGCCTCCCACTCTGGATCAGCAGGGCTTTGCACCCAACACGGGCGAAACATACGCTTCCGGGCCTTCGGATATCCCCGAGGCGCCTGAAGCCGGGCTGCTGCCTCCGCCTACGTTTGATGCCGCACCGGAATATCCCGCCTTCCCCGCGCTTCCTCCCGCACTGGAGCACGAATCTGCCGCTCTGCCTCCGCCGCCGGCATTTGACGCTCCATATGGCGAGCCCAACGGCGAACAGCCTGTTGCGGACACATTCCCTCCGCTGCCTCCCGCGCCCGAATTCGCGCATGCCGACCTGGCCTATATGCCTGCCGTTCCGCCGCAGGATGCGCCCGGATTGCCGCCTCTGCCTGCCTTCCCTTCGGAGGAGATTCCCGGATTGCCGCCGCTTCCTTCGGAAATGGGAGTTGTGCCGCCCGATCCGCTCCAGCCGGAGGAACAATCCCCCCGCAACACGCTTCGCGGTAACGAGCCCGCGCGCATTACCCGCCTTAGCCGCAAGCCCGAGCAGTTGTTGACTCGCCGCAAGAGCAAGACACTTACCGGCAACACCAGCTTTGGCCGCCTGGTTGATCCTGAAACGGGCGAGCCGCTGCCCGAAACCCAGGCTGCTGCCGGGGTTGTCGCGCCCTCTCCTTTCGATCCGCCGGATACCAGGGGGACGCCATTTACTCGCCGCACCCTTGCCGATGCGCCGAACAAAATGGCCGCTCCGCGCGATCTGGCTGGATCCCGCAAGCCGCGTACACCGCGCGCCGATGATGAGGAATCCAAACCGCGCACCTTTGGACAGGCCCTTTTGTGGCTCGTGCCGCGTATTATCGTGGTAAGTCTGCTGGCATCCGGCGCTCTGCCGCTCTATCTCTGGTCGGTCAACTACCTGAAAGAGACGCGTGTGGATGGCATCATTATTACGCCGCCCGATACGGCCAAGGTGACCGAATTCTTCATCGTCGATGATTTCCGCGGGGAAATAGCCGACGTTCGCGCCCGGTTGCGTGCTGAGCGCCAGCCGCTGATGGAGCGCATGCAGCAGCGCGTGGACGCCATCGCAAATATCAAGCGCGAGATGGAAGCCAAGGAAGATCAGGTTCAGCGCTGGCTGCAGGAAATTGAGGCCAAACGCAAGGAACTGAAGGATTTGCAGACCGATGTGGTCCGCCGCCGCAAAGAAATCTGGGATGGACCGGGAAATAACCTGAGCGATCAGTATAACCGGAACCAGACCGCTCTGCGTCAGGAGATTGAAGCTCGTGCACGTGCTCTGAATCTGGCCAACTTTAAAGGTACCCAGGAATATCCGCTGCCCGATGTGTGGATAAACGCCTTTAGCGTCGCTCTGTACGATGCTCCCAAGTCCATTAACGTGGCGCAGGAGAAGGAATGGGCCCAGAAGAAGCTGAAGGAATGGCACGACTACGTGGACAGCTACAACAAACAGACTGCCGACTTCACCGATCGCATGAAGGAGATCGAGAGCGTCGTGGGACCGAAGGCTGCCGAAGTAAACCAGCAGACGGAGGAACTGACCGCCAAGATCAAGGAAACCAACCAGACCATCGGACCGTTGAAGGACGAGATGGCAAAGGTGGAAGTCGATCTGCAGGCGGATCGCAGCGAAGAAGCCTCGCTGGATCAGCGTTTCCTTATCGAACTGGCCGATATTCCCAAGCGGAAACAGAAGCGCACCGTTCCTTTAGTGGATAACCGATTCTCGCTGCGCCATCTGGAACGTAAGGAAACCGGCAGAGCAAACGAATGGGAGCCGGGCACGTACTGGGCCTTCGTGCGAATTCGCGTTGCCTCTGAAGAATACTGGGCCATGGGCACGATCAGCGTGGATGAGTATCGCGCCAGGCAGATCATCGTGCCGCCCAGCGCGTTCGAACCTATCCTGCAGATTCTGAAAGCCGAAGCAGACAGCGATCCTATGCGATAGCGCAGTAATCTATCGCGATTGCTGCCAGAAGGCTGTCGCCAGGGCAACAAAGAAGGGAGATTACCGCGCGTTGCGATAATCTCCCTTTGTCGTTTACCTGACCGCCAGGTCTAAGACCATTCGCAGACGTTAATTGGTACAAAGACTGGGATCGATTTGGGGATGAGAGCAAGGCGCGATTGAGGGAGTGCATTAGAATAATGCATGACCGAAAGCGCAACGCTCCTATCGCCCAAAAGCGACCCAGGATTTGTACCAATTAACGTCTGCGATTGGTCTAAGCTGATTAGCTGATTACTTATTATTGAAAGAACCGTCTTTCTGCTTCATCAGGCCGTTCTTGAATACAATGGTGATCGTGCTTCCGGCGTCATTGCGATAGTGATAGGTGGTTACGGTGCCGCCCACGATAGGGATCGGAGCTGAGGTGGCTTCCTGAGGTTCGCCGAGGATGGCTTTAACCTGGGAAGGGGACATATCCTCGTGAATGCGTTCCAGGTTTTGGGAGGTGAGGGGAGATGTCAGAGGGGCGGTGACCGAGCCGGAACAGGCGGTAAGAAGTACGGATAACAGGAGAATGGAGACGTAGCGGGAGATCGTTGAGAATATATTCATAGATGTATTTATTGATTATTTTTTAACTACAGTAGCGTCGTTTTCCTGCGTATAAAGAAAATTGGGTGAATCATGAACGATTCACCCAATTTTCCTTGGTTTGTTGGAAGTCCTCTTCAATCAAACAGCATTCTTTATTGACATGCTGTCGGAGGAAGCTTTCCGCACTACTTATACAGAAGGCGGAACGCCTCGTCCTGTGATGAACGAGAGAAGGCAGAGCACGAGGAACACAACAAACAGAATGTACGCAATGTGCGAGGCAGTGCCTGCTACGCCGGAGAAACCGAGGATACCGGCGACTAATGCGAAAACGAGAAACGTAAGGGCCCAGGAGAGCATGGTAGTATTTCCTATTGGTTAAATATGTGGCGCTGGATTGTTAGGATGAAGCGCCAGAGTTGTTAAGTTAGATGAGTGGGATTTCTTTTGCCTGCGAGGATGGCCGTGTTAGTGAGGCCATCCCTGTGACTGTCGTTGCATTGTTTGGTTTAGCGATCCAGCAGACGTTCGATATCGTCGCGGGTAGCGCCTACCTTGGCCTGAATACGGCCCAGGACTTCTTCTTCCTTACCTTCTACATAAGTAAGATCATCATCGGTAAGCTGGGCGTATTGCTGTTTCAGCTTTCCTTTAAGGATATTCCAGTTACCTTTAATACGATCAGAGTTCATTTGAGTAATCTCCTTTTGTTTTGGTTTTAGGTCTTATTCTCGAGCGAAGTTGTTTGCTTGATACCAACCTATGCTGCTTGGACCGTGCCAACTTTAAAAAAGCGGCGTGAAAATGCTGATTTCCCCTCTGGAAATAGTTTTAACAGGGGATTATGCCGCGGAAGGGAATGCCGTTGCATTTTGCAAATTGCATAGGATTAGCGCCGCACGTTGCAAGTAGCGAAAAGAGTTTGGCTTTGATGAAGATTTTCATCTTTTGCTGGGAAGAATATGGCGATATACTTAAGGCAGGCGCGCGCCTGATTACATGCAGCCACGGCGGGAGCGCGCGCTGTTATATCACAATAGAAATAAATTCATGAAAATTAAGATTGAGCATCGCACCACCTATCGTTACACGGAACCCGTTGTTTTTGGGCAACATAGAGTGATCGTAAGACCCCGGGAAGGACATGATATCCATATCGAAAGCTCCATCCTGAAGATCACGCCCGCGCACACCACCTACTGGATCCGCGACGTCAATGGTAACTGCATCGCACTCGTCGACTTCAACGAGCCGGCGTCCGAGCTGGAATTTTATAGTGAGTTGGTACTGAACCACTACGATTCCAATCCGCTCGACTTCAGGATTGAGCCGTCAGCCGTGCAATACCCGTTTATCTACGACCCCGAGATTCAGCCCGAGCTGGCCGCCTACACGCACCTGATCTACCCCAAGGACGCGGCCGCACTGCGCGCCTGGATCTCGCAATTTCATCAGACTGGCACAGTGGTCAATACCGTGGAGATGCTGCAGAATATGACCGCGCACATCTTCAATAATTTCATGTATACCCGGCGCGACGAAGCCGGAGTGCAGAGCCCGGGCCAGACGCTGCAGCTCGGCAGCGGCTCCTGCCGGGACTTTGCCACGCTGTTTATGGAGGCCTGCCGCTGCTGGGGCCTTGCGGCCCGTTTTGTCAGCGGCTACATGCTGTGTCCCGCCGCGGAAATGGGCGGCGCCAGCACTCATGCCTGGGCGGAGGTTTATCT
The DNA here is from genome assembly GCA_041287705.1 of Methylacidiphilales bacterium. Taxonomy (GTDB): domain Bacteria; phylum Verrucomicrobiota; class Verrucomicrobiia; order Methylacidiphilales; family UBA1321; genus LW23. Next base: position 6,552 of record JBGGNE010000385.1, read on the forward strand.
GCCCGGCGCAGGCTGGAAGGGATTTGATCCAACAAGCAACCTGCTGACGGGCTCTGAATACGTGCCAGTGGCGGTCAGCCGCAATCCGGAAGGCGCCATGCCTATTTCTGGCTCCTTTACGGGGCTTACAGGCTCTTCCATGGGCATCATTGTAGATGTGCGGGTGACACGTCTGGATGGCCAGCTCGTGGAGCCTGCGCCGGGCCCGACACCTCAACCATGCCCTTTGGAGACTGTGCCTCCGGTACCAGTTGCTGTGCCAATCGCAGGAACGGGCCCTTTGCCGGAGAACAACCTGGCACCAGCGCCTGACAATAAGGTGAATGACAACGTCAATTTTAACGAGAGCGCCAGCAACAACGACAAAGCGCCCGTCGCGGCGCCGGAGCCGCTGCCCGTCGCGGCATAGCGCCTCAGAAATGAGGAAACCCCGGAATCGACCTGATCATCAGGCTGGTTCCGGGGTTTTTTGGTTTAACTGGCTGCCTTATCGCCTCGACGGCAATCAAGGATAATAAGGGCGCCGATATCTTGTACAGCGGACCCATCCCCTGCTGGGGCCCGCATCACGCTGGTTAAAACTCTTCCCAGACGTCGCGCCATTTGGCAATGCCTTCGGAGGCGATGACGCGGCGACGACCGGTGCGGTTTTCGCGGCGGGGCGCGGTGGTATCCATATTGGTCAGCACGACATATTTGTAGGTGATGCCCCGGCCGATTGACTGATCGAACACCAGCTGGCCGAACCAGGTGTTTCCATTGATCTTCTCCATGCACCAGGCATGCCGCAGATCCCAGTTACCCAGCTCATCGCAGTCACCAATAATGGCGACACACTCGTTTTCGCCAACACTGATGCCGTTGAGCTGAATGTGGGCGATGCTCTTGCCGGTAAGCGTGGAGCCGATATGGCTGATAACAAGCACATCGCTTTTGCCCATCTCCAGCTTATCGATGCCGCCGTTGGTAACGGTGACAGTGCGGCCGCTGGCCAGGCAGAGATGTTCGCCATCGGGCATCTCGGTTTCGACGCGGTCCACAACGATGGAATCGCCCTTGTTGAAGATGGCAAAGCAGCGCGACTCCCGGTAGCGGCGCGTAAAGGCGTAGACGTTTTCCGTAATGTATTTCTGCCACTGACCGCCCCACTGGATCGCAGGATTCTTCACACGCTCCTGAGAGAGCGAGTAGGTCATGGTGTAGATGGGAGTATCCTGGTCCCACTTCGCCATCATGGGCCGGTTATAGGGGTCTTCCCCATGCTCCGCATCCGCCACCAGTGACTGCTCGCAGCCGTAGAAAAGGCAGGGGATGCCCCGGCTGACGAGGATGAGCGCCACGGCCAGACGCAGTATCGCGTCGTCCACACCCAGAGCCTGCAGGCGGGCCATATCGTGGTTCTCGAAGAACGTGACCAGCTCGTTGGCACCCCGGTAGTTGGTGTCTTTCTCCAGCACCTTCTCGATCAGATGGAAACCGCCGGGATCGGAACCCGTAAAACATTGCCGAATGGCGACGCAGAGGCCGAAGTCCAGGATCGACATGCCGGATTTATTGGCGAAGTCAGTCGAGACAGGGTTCTCCGGGTGGCTGAAGATCCATTCGCCGAAGATAAAGGTTTCCGGCTTGTGTGTGATGATGTCCGCGCAGAATTCCTGCCAGAACCATATAGGCATGTGCTTGACGGTATCGACGCGCAGCGAATCCACGCCTTTATTCAGCCAGAGCTTTACGGCGTCTTTAATGTACCGGCGGTACAGGATATTATTCTCGTTAAAGGTGGCCAGACCGCAGAGCTCGCAGTTCTGCATCTGCCAGTCATCCTGCCAGTTGGTGATTGTGCCGTAGTGATGGTACCAGTGTTCTGTATCGTTATCGAAGTCCGCGACCAGAACGCCGTCTTTATAAAGCTTGCCTTTGCCTTCTACGCTTTCCGGGGTGCTGTGATTACACACAATGTCCAGAACAAGCTTCATTCCGCGGCGATGCATCTCCTCGATAAGGCGGTCCAGAATAGATTTCGATTCCGGGTTGATGGAAACAGGCTCATTATCATTTACCCAGCGGGCATTGATACGCATGAAGTCCTGCGTCCAGTAGCCGTGAATGGGTGCCGCACCGTACGGCGTGGGAGTCTCCAGTTGCTCGAAGAGAGGCGTCACCCAGATAGCGGTTACGCCAAGACCCTGCAGGTAATCCAGTTTATCATAAATGCCCTGCAGATCGCCGCCCCAGTACTTGTGCCAGTTGGTGCGGGTAGGATCGTTCAGGCTGGCTTCTTTACCTGTATTTGTATCGCAACCATCAAAGAAACGATCCACGACGATGAAGTACATTGTTTCACCGCGAAACTCTACATCGGACGGCAGACGTTTCGTTTTAGATGCTGGTATGTAAGAGAGGGCTTCCTTGCTAAAAACAGATACTGTTTGTTCTCCACTCAATTTTTCATCAGTATTAGTATTCATGTAATGATCTATAATTCTTTATTGTGAAAATGCCTGTCATTGTCTAGTCATGCTTACTTCCGATTTGCCACTGGTCAACTCGTGTTAACCTAAGAATTTGATATCGTGCGGTATAGAGCTGAAAATGCCGCTCAGCCACGCCTTAGCGGCCTGTTGCCTGCGGCATGGTCTTCTTTCCTGCTTTCAACTGGTCCATGTAACCTTCCACTGTGCGGATCTGGCCGATGACGATTGCTTTTTCAAAATTGGGGAAGCGGTCCAGAATGCTGCGAAAGAGCTGGCTGGCGCGATGGAAGGCCAGGTAGGCCAGCAGGTACTGACCGTTTTCCGCCAGAAGTTCACCGGCTCCCGTATTGGTCAGCGTTTTCACAAACTGATCCATGGGGACTTCGGCATCGCGTGGAATGCTTACGGGCGGGCGCTTCAGGTTGAACGGAACCTGGCGTATATCGGCGTTGTCGAGTTCGACCAGAAGCTTCTCCGCCGCGTACTTGGGGTGAAACGCCCAGACCTCGTACTTGCCGGCGGGCAGGCCTACATCAATCGGAGTCTGGCCGCAGTAGGAGTTGCCGATCCAGATATCGACGCCTGACGGGTTGGAGACAATGGAGAGGAAGGCGAGGGGAAGATTATAACTGACAGCGGCGGTCTTGTTCGTTTCGACCGTAACGGTTTCGCGCTTGGCCAGCAGGTTGACATAGGAGACAGAGACTTCGTGGCTGCCGCAGGGAAGCTTCAGCGTTTGGGGAGCGGGGCCAACCACGTTGCCGTCCACCGAGATGGTGGCACCGGGCGGATTGGCGGCGATCTCCAGCGTGCCGGTGCCGTACTCCCAGTTATACTCCAGCGTCTCGTTGCGGGGGATCTTGATGTGCTGCTTGACGTCCGGATAGCCCTTCTGTTGCAGCGTAATGGTGTAGGGACCGGCGGGGATGTTGGGGATCGAAGCCGGGGTTCGGCCCTGCTTGGCGGGAACGCCGGGACTCTCCAGAATGAAGGCGGCGCCGCCGGGATTCGTGTTGATATTGATGCTGCCGTTACTGCGGGTCAGGTTAACGACACCGAGATCCGTGATCTTGTTGCTGACGACCTGAGCTTCGAGTGTGACGGGATCGTAGCCATCCAGGACGACTTCGAGGCTGTATTTGGACGCGAGGATGCCGGTGAAGGTCGCAGGAGAACTGGCAGTCGCTTCGCCGCCGAGGTTAATAGTGGCGCCTGGCGGATTGGAGGCGATCTTGATACCGCCGCGCGTACCCTGCATCTGCTCTACCAGCCGCTTCATTTCCTCACTTTTCTTGCGTAGCTCCGTCAACTGCGCGGTAAGGTTACTGATGCTGGTTTTATGCAGGCTGATGAGCTGATCGCGGCCGGCGAGATCGGAGGAGACTTCGATGAGTTTGTCGTTGAGCTGTCTGTTGGAAGCAGACAACCGGTCGATATCCATCTGCATGAACATCGACGTAAGCAGGTAGGAGACAAACGCGCCAAGCGAAGTGAAGCAAATGTAAAACGTCCACGTGAGGAAGCGTGGCGGGGCAGGGCGGTAAGTGGTGTGCATGGGGCGCGGCGAAAGAGGCAAAAAGAGTGCCGGTGACGCTGGTTATGATCTGGCTGACGGCCTTGCCGCCTCAGGCGTGTGGCATCAGGTATCCCTGGGTAAGAGGGCGTATCGTCAGGCTGTCCGGCGTCACTCCGGCGGCCAATCTAGGAGCATTGCGAGCGGATTGCAACCCATGGCTTTCAACGCGTTTTAGCGGCCTGTTGCCTCAAAAGTTTTGACACCGAAGGATGCGGTGAGGAGGGGTGTAGAAGAAGGACGTTGACTCAAAAGGGATGACACCGTCAAAGGGAGAGGATGTCGATGAGTCAAGGATTGAGAGAAGAGCTGTTGCCGCGG
>JBGGNE010000386.1:0-13306 GCA_041287705.1 Methylacidiphilales bacterium
ACAACAGAGTGATACAAAAGTGAGGCTGTGGGGCTCAAAAAGGGCCGGATTAAAAGGGATGGCTCAGGACTGGTTGTGCGCTCCGGGATGACCATCAGGTTATCAGGGAAAACGCACGTCTGACTGGAAACTTTGCGAAATAAGCGTACGTGTTTCGAACTAAGCAATATGAATGATTTATGTCGGCTTATCGGAGTAGACGTTAAGAAAAAGTTTTTTCTTGGATTTATGTGTTTAATGCGCAATGTCTTGTAAGTACAAGTTAAAGTAGCCGCGTGATCGTGCCGAAGTACTCCACGCAGCATTTCTTTCCATCTGATTCACTTCCAATCCCGGATACCCGCTATTCATCCTTTTTCGTGTGAGTCTGCAGTCCGCTCAGCTTCATTCCACCTTCTAAGCTTATGGATTTCGAACGCATACTCATAGTCGATGATGACGATACCTTTCGGCGGTTGATCGTCATGAAAATGCAGACACGCAGTGTGCCCGTGCTCGGTGTTTCCAACATAAAGCAGGCTCTTGAGGAACTTCAGCAGGATCCACCTGATCTGGTCGTGACTGATCTGCAACTGCCCGATGGTGATGGCCTGGAACTCCTCCATTTTGTACGCCGGAATAATCTAAACTGTGATGTTATCATCATGACTGGTTTTGGATCTATCCAGACTGCCGTTGAGGCGATGAAGCTCGGCGCTGCCAATTACCTGGTAAAACCTTTTAGCATGTCGCACTTCGATCTGGCACTTACCATGGTGCTTGATCAACGCAAGCTGCGTCGAGAAAACAGCTATCTGCGCGAAAGGCTGGAGGAGTATCACCACACCGGCATTCTGCATCAGAGCCCGGAGATGAAGAAGGTGCAGGATCTTATCGCCCGCATCAGCCCCACCGATGCCACCGTGCTGATTCAGGGCGAGAGCGGCACTGGCAAAGAGCTTGTGGCGGGCGAAATTCATGAGAACAGCCTGCGCCGCACGAAGCCATACGTGCGCGTCAATTGCGCGGCGATTCCCGATACGCTGCTGGAGAGCGAATTCTTCGGCCACGAACGCGGCGCCTTTACCGGTGCGAACGCCAAACGCATTGGCCGCTTTGAGCTGGCGCATGGCGGTACGCTTCTGCTGGATGAGGTGACGGAAATTGGTCTGGCGTTACAGGCAAAACTCCTGCGCGCTTTGCAGGAGCGCGAGATCGAGCGCGTGGGGGGCAACCGCATTGTGAAGGTGGACGTGCGCATCATTGCAACGACTAACCGCAATCTTAAGGAGGCGGTGGAAAGCAAGCAGTTCCGTGAGGATCTCTACTACCGGCTTAATGTCGTGCCGATCCATGTGCCTCCGTTGCGCGAACGCCGCGGCGATACGGAGTACCTGCTTCGTTCTTTTCTGGAAATGTTTGCCACCAAGCATGGCAAGCCGATGCCCAAGGTGAATGTGCTGACCATGGCGCAACTCTGCGAGTACTCCTGGCCGGGTAACGTGCGTGAACTGCGTAACTATGCGGAACGCGCGATTATTCTGAGCGAGCCCGGCCGCGAGCTGGAAGTGAATGATCACGGGCTGCCCGGCGGTGCGCAGGGTGCCTTTATCACGGCGGCCAATGGGGAGTTCCCCAGCCTGGCTGAGGTGGAAAAACGACTTATCCTCCTGGCGCTGAAGAAAACCGGTGGTCAGCGCAATGAAGCTGCAAAGCTACTGGGTATCAACGTGCGCACACTCCGCAACAAACTGCACGAGTATGCCGAGCAGGGCGTCAATGTGGATGAACCCCATGGCACGATTCCTTCGCCCGATTTATCGCAGGCAACTGCTTCCGTGCCCATAGCTGCGGCCTCCCGCCCCGTTGTGCCCATGGGAATGCGCACAAGGTGAGTGGGAAATAGTCTGATCTGCGCCGGCCTGGCCCAAAAGCAAGGCTCCAGAGACAAAAAGAGGCGCTGCTGCCCAAATAAGGCATGCGCGCCGGGTAACTTGGCCTGAAGCAGTATCGCTTTACGCCAGGTTGCGTTAGATGATGTCTTTACGTCTTAGGAATCAGGCCGGAGGCAACAAGGTTTACAAGGCCGCCTTTAAGAAAGTAATACTTGGTGATGCCCTGATTGCGCAAAAAATATTGCAGCGCTTCCGTGCGTGTGCCGTCCCAGTCATAAATCAGCAGATTTTCCTTCGGGACCACCCCTTCGCGCTTCAGCAGTTGCAGAAACATATCCACCGAGGCTGTCTGCTGACCGGTGAAGTAAAAGCGGATTTCCTCGCGCTGCGGCAGGGAGCGCAGATCAAAGATATGGTATTCGCCGGTGCGGCTTGCGTGCAAAAAAACAGCCGGGTCCAGATTGATTTTCTTGTACTCGGCGTAGGGGATCAGCTTTTCTTTAGCATCCTTGGCGGTCAGGAGTTCGCCAAAGAAGCGGGTGCGTTCGGGCCAGTTCTCTGCCCAGCGCAGCACTCCGTTATCGTAGACATACACATTTTCGTAACCGGCCAGGCGGGCGCGCTGAGCGGCGATGTAGGGCGCTTCGCTTTCGGAGTTGGTGGCGTAGAAAACGATGGGGCGGGGCGCCTTGGTGGTTTTTGCCCGGAACTTCAGCAGCGATTTTTCATCGAGCGTGGCCAGAGGCATGTGCCGCGCGTGTTCAATGCGCAGCACATCATATTCCATAGCACCGCGTACATCGATGGGGATGATGCTGTCCCAGTTCTTGCGCATGTCCTCGGACCAGTAAATCTTCTCCTCCGGATACTTGGAGCGGAAGGGGTAATCTTCCGCATGAAGTCCGGGGGTGAGCGTTACCGAGGCGGCCAGGATAAGCAAGGCAGCGAGCAGGAACGTGAAGAACGGGGCGATGGCGGCCAGAGAAGAGAACGACGTGACGGCTTTCATCGCCGCAGCAGACGTTTCGGCGCGAAGACGGCCTACGCGGCGGGGGCGGGGTGGCAGCAGCGTCAGCCCTTCTTCTATAGAAGGGATCTCAGCATCGGCGTCGCTGTCGGCTTTCGAGGCTGCTTCGGCGGCCAGGGCATTGTCTGCCTGGGCCCGGGCGGCTTCCGCGCTGCTGTCCGGCGGGGGTGAGATGGGGGAGGCGTCGTCGTCTTCTGGCGACCGGTGGGAAGGATGGTTGGAGTTAAAGCGGGGAGGCTTCATACCTTCGTTCGGCTAAGTTTGTAGCCAGCATGACGCTGGGAGGGTGGTGATAGGGGCGAGGCAGTCGGTGCACATAGGTCACTATCGTGTCTGCCGTGAACTATTCAACTCTTGTTCTGAGGTTTTGTCTCTACATTTCGACGTAATTCAAACGTTCTTAATATACGGCCCGCCTTTCTTATTATTAATCTTACTTGTCGTAATAAGCGCGGACGTCGATGCAATCCATGCCGGCGGCCTTTGCTGCCTCGAAACCGGGAATAGCGTCCTCAAAAACCAGGCAGCGCGAGGGCGATACGCCAAGGTTTTTGGCGGCAAGCAGATACATGTCCGGCGCTGGTTTGCCGTGCTCCACGCAGTCGGCGGCCACAATGGTCTGGAAGTAATCGTGTATGCCCAGCACGTCCAGCGTGTGCTCCACAATGTGCTTCAGTCCGCCGGATGCCACGCCCTTTTTGGCGTCCTTTCCCATGCTCTTCACGAGGTTCACTGTGGCGTTGATCGGCCGGATCTCGCCCAGATAGCGCAGCACTTCCAGTTCCTTTTCGTGCGCGGTTTCCTCGGCTTCAAACGTGTAACCATACTTATCGTTCAGGATGCCCACGATCTTGCGTGTGGGGATGCCGCCCAGGGTGTAGAAGAAAGGCTCGTCGAACAGGCTGACTTTGCCGGTCATCGTTTCGATCGTGCTGGTCCACGCTTTGTAGTGGATCGGCATGCTGTCGGCCAGCGTACCGTCGCAGTCGAAGAGGAAGGCGTCATATTTACCGGCGGGAACAGGTATAGTGAGGGACATGGGAAGAGGTGAAAGTGTGGCGAAGAAATCTAATGATGTGAAGCATTTTTCGGGCCATGCAATATCCCTGCATCGGATCGTATCCTCTCCACTCCTAACTTGCTAACCTATGTTCTGTTACCCACACAAGCACGGCTGCCATTACCGATGCTTCCGCCATCCTGGCACCCTGATACCGTTGCTCACCGGCCTTGCCATCCTTGCTCTCGCCATTTGCGTGCCTCACACTGCCCTGTGCGACATGCCGCCCGAGCCACCCGCCACCAACCGGCCACCTAAGAAGAAGACGTAGATTGGAAATTGAAGGCACAGTGACTGGCGCCTACAGTATCGGTAAACCTTCATGCTTGGCGACGTCTTTAACACCTTTCCGCTGGCACGCATGGCAGCGCGGCTGCGGGAACTGGCGGCGCGCGGCGTCTATGTGGGCACCAGCAGCTGGAAATATCCCGGCTGGCTGGGAACCGTGTACCAGGAGCAGCGCTACGTCGTACGTAAACGCTTCTCCCAGAAAAAGTTTCAGGAAGAATGCCTCAATGAGTTTGCCGAAACTTTCCACACAGTATGCGTGGATGCCGGTTACTACGCCTTCCCCACGGAAGCCGGTATGGCAAAGCTGGCCAATGCCGTGCCGGACGGCTTCAGGTTCGCGTTCAAAGTTACGGACGACATAACGCTGAAACATTTTCCGCGACTGCCGCGCTTCGGTGTGAGGGGCGGTACCGAAAACCCTCACTTTCTCGACGCCCAGCTCTTCGCAGATCGCTTTCTGGCCCCGTGCGAGCCCTATCGAAACAAGATCGGCCCGCTGATGTTCGAGTTCTCCACGCTGCACGAGAACGACTTCGCCCGCGGCCGTGACTTCGTGGAAAAGCTGGACACTTTCCTGTCCCGGCTTCCACCCGGTTGGCGCTACGGCGTGGAAGTCCGCAACGCCAACCTGCTGCGCCCGGAGTACTTTCAGATGCTGACCCGACATCGCGTCGCGCATGTCTTCAACTCCTGGACGCGCATGCCGCCCGTGGTACAGCAACTTGCCATGCCTGGCAGCACCGGCACTGCCGATTTCATGGCAGCGCGCTTTCTTCTAAAGCCCGGACGCACCTTCGCGGAAGCTGTCGAGAAGTTCGCTCCGTACAACAAAACGGGCGAAGTCTACGAAGAAGCCCGCCAGGGAATACGCCACATCATCGATATGGACCAAACCATGGGACAAGTCCAGAGGACCGTCCCTCGCTTCCTCTTCATCAATAACCGCCTGGAAGGCAACGCGCTGAGGACCATCCTGGCGGCTATCCTGGGCGAGAACGTGCCTTAACGCCGAGACGTATTTGCATGAGGCGGAGAATCTAATCGCTTGCGGTTATTTAATTGCCGCTCGGCACCGGCGGCGCTTTCTGTTGCTTCTGCTTTATTGCCGCGTTGAGTCTGCTGATATAGAAGGCTGGTTTGCGATTGAATTCGTCAATTCCTGGTACAGGGTTAACGACTAAAGGAGTCGCGAGGTAGTCAGAGAGCCTGACGTCTTGCCGCTTTGTCAGCCCAACATTGCAATTGCCGTGCTTCAAGGTATGATCACCCGTATCGTACCCATGAGCACGCCCACCGACGCCAGCCCCGTTCCTGAAACGTTTTCACCGGTTGCTTCCGCCACCCCGGCGGTCGGCGCGGATCCGCTGGCGCTGCGCGATGAGGTGAGTGGGAAGGAGGTGCTGATCCGCCCTTATAAACATGAGGATAGGGCCGCCGTGCGCGCGCTTTGTGCCGATACGGGCTTTCTCAGCAACCCGATCGACCCCGTGTTTCAGGATCGTGAGCTTTTTGCGGACTACCTGACCAGCTATTACACCGATTGCGAGCCGGAAAGCACCTTCATTTGCGAGATGGATGGGGAGGTGAAGGGTTACATGATGGGCTGCCGCCACCCCGCCAGGCAGCATCGCTATGATATCTGGAACAATATCCTGCTCGGCATTCGCGGTGCGTGGCGATATGTCTTTGTCTATAATGCGGCATCGCGGAAGTTTGTGCGATGGATCATAGTCAGCGCACCTAAGGAAGTGCCGCCGGCGCCGAAGGATATACCGCATCTCCATATCAATCTGCGCCCTGAAGCACGTAACGTGCATACAACGCGCCGTCTCTTTGATGAGATGCTCACCTATATGCGCAACTGCGGCGAAAAGGCTGTTTATGCGCAGGTTGTCGGTTATGAGAAACGTCGCGGAGCCCGTATGTTTCAACGCTATGGCTTTGAAGTGCTGAATCAAAGCGAAGTAACCAAGTTCAAAGATTACACGGAACAGAATATTTATATCATGACGATCAGAAAGGATCTGACTCTGAACGATAAAATTTATGGGGTTGACCTGGCCAAAACCGATAAAACGAAGGAAACCCGCACAGATAAAGTGCTTAATGACATAGGTGATCTGATGCTGGAAGTGAGCGCTGCTGCGGTTTAAGGCAATGAACATAGCCAACAGTATCTGCGATCCCAGGCATCTGATTGTTTCTCTACATGACGCGCATCCCGGCAGCTTCGCCGCGATACGGGAGCAGGTGGAAGAACTGGCAGTCTGGGGGGTGCCGGTTACCAGCATCCTGGTCATTCCACACTATCACCATGAGGTGCCTGCTGATGAAGATGCTGCCTTTACGCAAACTCTCACGGACTGGGAGTTGGAGGGACATGAGCTGGTGCTTCACGGCTATTACCATGATCGTCGGGGACTTACTGACAACGTAAAGGACCTGTTCTGGACGCGCCTCTACACGAGTCGTGAGGCGGAGTTCCTGGATCTGGATCCCGAGGCCGCCGCCGCCCGCCTGAACGAAGGCGCCTCCCTTTTTCGCAAGTACGGCTGGAATATGCGCGGCTTCATCGCCCCCGCCTGGCTGATGGCACCGCATCTGCCCGCACTGCTGGGAAAGCTTGGCTTTAGCTATACAAACACGGTGGCGGGAATAATCGCTACATCTCAGTCTGGTGAGCGTGTAGGGCTCGAACCTACAACTTTTATCCCCGCGCGAAGCCTCTGCTACAGCACCCGGGCTCAGTGGCGCCGCACCACGTCACTATACTGGAACGCCTGGCTGCACCGCCAGCTTTTACGCAGCAGCAACATCATCCGCATCAGCCTGCATCCTAACGATTTTCAGTATCCACGCATACGTCGGCAGATTGAGAACGCCGTGAAGAAAACACTGGATGCGGGGTATGAGCCAACTACTTATGCGGACTACGTTTCACAGTTATGGAAAGCTTTCTGAGGGGCGCTGTCATAATCGTGCCTCGGCGCTTGTGCCCAGCAGCGTCATTTCCCATACCCGCCCGTCCGAAAGCGTAAAGCGTTTCATATCGCCGTGGCTGAAGTGAAACGCAGTTAGGGTGGCTTTGGACTTTTGCGTTAAGATCATGCCACTGTTCATATTAGCCAGGTGAAGTCTGGGGTGCAATTGCGATTTTTATCTCCGTATTCAGCAACAAGGAGACGACAAATGCTTCTCCCCTTGCCAGTCCAGCGCGCATCCGGTAAGCCAGTAGTTTGCATCCGTGCATTCGCCGCGCGGGTTGCTCCGTCCCTATGCCCAGCGCCGATCTTCACCTCCACTCCCGCTACTCCGACCGCCCCTCGGAGTGGTTGCTGCGCAAAGTCGGGGTTCCGCAAAGCTACAGCGATCCCGCCGGGCTTTATCAGAAGCTGCACGCGGCCGGGATGACCTATAAGACGATCACCGACCACAATCGTATCGACGGTTGCCTGGAGATTGCTCACTTTCCCGATGTCTTTCTCAGCGAGGAGGTGACGACTTACTTTCCTGATGGATGCAAGATCCATCTGCTGGTCTGGAACATCACCGAAGAGCAGCATCGCGATGTCCAGGCGCTGCGCTCTAACATCTACGAGCTGGCCGGTTATCTGCGGGACTCGGCGATTCCGCATGCCGTTGCCCACGCGCTTGTCAGCCTTAACCAGCTTCTTACCGTTGAGCACTTTGAGAAGCTGATTCTGCTTTTCAAGATCTTCGAAGGCCGTAACAGCAACCGCGAGCCCCTGGCGCAGAATACCTCGTTGCTGTGTCTGCAGTCGCTGACGCCGCAGCATGTGGAAGACATGGCCAACCGGCACGGGCTGGCCGCGACCCACGAGGAGCCGCATGTAAAGATCTTCACGGGCGGCTCCGATGATCATGGCGGCCTTTATGTTGCCCGCACCTTTACGGAGGTGCCGCGCACCGGAATGGCGACAGGCCCCTCGCAGGGAAGCGCGGTTGCGATCCGTGATTTTTTCGACGCCATACAGCGTGGTGAAGCCACCGCGATCGGGCCGATGGGCGATCCTCTGTCGCTGAGCAGCAGCATTTATGTCACCGCGTTCACCTATGCCGAGGATAAACTAAAGCGCACGGCGCCAACAAGCAGCGGTCTGATGGGCAAGATGGCCGAGCGCTTTATCGCGGGACAGAATCCCACCGCGTTTTCGCTGAGCGAGCGCATCGGGCACATTGCCGAAGCGCTGCGTACCGGCAAGGCGTTCGACTTCGTCAAGCCGGGCGAAAGCACTCTGGCGCGAGAAATCGGCAGTTACTTCTCCAACCCCGAAGTGAAGGACGCGCTGGACCGCATTATTGCGGCGGAACCGAACGCCCAGCGCCGCTCCTTTCGCATGGCGTCGCATCTGACAAATGAGCTGAGTTACAAATTGTGGTCGCAGTTCCTGACGCGGCTGCATAAGGGCAACTTGCTGGACGCGCTGCAATCCATTAGCGGCCTGCTCCCTGTGGCCAGTGCTGTGCTGCCTTATGTGATGGCGTTTCACCAGCACGCGCCGGATCGCAAGCTGCTGGCCGCCGCCGCACGCCGCATCGCCGGACGCCTGCCCAGCACGCTGCAAAACGAAAAGCGTGCCTGGTTTACTGATACTCTGGAAGACGTGAACGGTGTCGCGCGCACCATCCGCGCTATGACGCTGGCCGCGAAGAAGGCGGGCGCTGACTTGACGGTTGTCACATCACGCTCGGAAATCTCCATCCACGATATCCCAATTCGCAATTTCCCGCCCGTGGGCGAGTTCGAGATTCCGGAGTACGAGCTGCAAAAGCTCAGCTTCCCTCCCTTTCTGGAGATGCTGGATTATCTGGAGCGCGGCAAATTTACAGAAATTATCATCTCCACGCCGGGCCCCATTGGCATGTGCGCCTTTGCCAGCGCCAAGCTTCTCGGGCTTCGGGTAACAGGCATTTATCACACGGATTTTCCGCAATACGCGCGCTTTCTCAGCGACGATGCGTTTGTCGAAACCATCACGTGGGGGTACATGCACTGGTTCTACGGGCAGTGCGATTCCATCTTTGTCAATTCCGAGTTCTACAGGCGCTGCTGGATCGATCGCGGAATAGCGCCGGAGAAGTTCCGCATCTTTCCGCGCGGGCTGGATACCACGCTGTTCACGCCGCGTCACTACGACCCCGCGTTCTGGCTGCGTCGCGGAGCCCGCAAGGCGGAGGATTCGGCTGCCTCGCCGCGCCCGGACCGGCCGGTGCTGCTGTACGTGGGCCGCGTGTCGAAGGAAAAGGATCTTGCCTTTCTGGCGGAGGTGCTGCTGGTGCTGAAGGACAGGGGACGCCGCTTTACCATGGCCATTGTGGGCGACGGCCCGTACAAGCAGGAGCTGCAATCGCTGCTGCCGGACGCCATATTTACCGGCGTGCTTACGGGGAAGGATCTGGGTGCGGCCTACGCGTCGTCGGATCTGTTCGTCTTCCCAAGCACGACGGATACCTTTGGCAACGTGGTGATTGAGGCGATGGCCTGCGGTCTGCCTGTTGCGGTGAGCAACATCGGCGGTCCGCGCGAGCTGGTGACATCCGAAGCTGAGGGATGCGTGCTGCCCGCCCGCAACGTAGAGGCGTGGGTGCGCGGTCTGGAGGAAATGCTTGCCTCACTACCCACCCGCGCCGCCCGGGAGGCACTGGCGCAGAAAGTCCACGACGCCCGTAGCTGGGACCGGGCTTTTACGACGTTCTGGGAGGGCTGAAATGATAACGCTGACTCAGGGAAATCTGTTCGAGTCCAGGGCGGAAGCGCTGGTCAATGCGGTTAATATTGTTGGCGTTATGGGGAAGGGGATTGCGCTGCAGTTCAAGCAGAAATATCCCGCCATGTTTAAGGCTTATGCAAAGGCGTGCAAAGCCGGGGAGCTTCGCATGGGGAAAATGCATGTCTATGAGCTGTCTGCAGCAGGGGAGGCTTCATTGCCTGGGATCGAGGTGGAATCGGAATCCGGAGGCAGGCTGCGGTGGATTATTAACTTTCCCACAAAGAATCATTTTCGGGACGTGGAGGCTGGGCTGACGAATCTAGTGGAGACGATTCGACGTCTGGGGATTCAGTCGATTGCGATACCCGCACTGGGCTGCGGCTACGGCGGGTTGGATTGGATTAAGGTTCAACCCGTTATGGAAAAAATGCTTGCGGGTATCGCGACAGAGGTAGATGTGTTGATTTATCAGCCTTTCTGATGGGTGAGGGTTGGACTCCTGATGCATCAGGCGCTGAGGGCAATAGCGCGATTGACCGAGGAGATGAGGCGGCGGCAATCCACGGGTTTGGCCAGCACGTCGAAGGCGTTCATGCTGTCCTTGCGGTCCTCGATATCGATGAGGCCGGAGACAATGATGACTTTGAGGCCGGGGCGGCGCCTGCGGATCTCGCGCAGACAATCTTCGCCACCCAGGCCGGGCATGGAGATATCAAGCAACACGAGGTCGGGGTTGTGGTGAAGTCCGGCCAGCACCTGCATGCCGCGACCCGCTTCCTTTACGGCAAAACCATTCATTTCCATGTGAATACGAAGGATCTGGCGCACGGCGGCGTCATCGTCGGCAATCAGAACCAGCGGCTTAACGCTGTCGTTGGGGTGGACGGGCAGGCCCACGGAGATTTCCTGAATCTGCTGAACGGCGTGATCTAAGTTGGAGAGGTCGAATGTGGTGTTGCTCATGCTTCGAACTATCGCAGGTTTCGTTGTCCCCTGCTATTGGGTGAAACCTTAAAATGATATGCGAAAAACCTTAGATAAGACTCGTTCAATAGTGCTTGTTCCTCAAGATGTCGGCATCCAGTACCTCGAAGGATACATTGGGGTATTTATCTCTCAGTTTGCATTGCATCCACTTCTCGGAGAGCTGATTGTGGAGATGCGCACGTTCCCCCTCCGTCAGGTACTTCCACTTTACCTCAGTCACGATCAGCTTCGGTTTCTCGGTCGGATCGTCCTCAAGGCGCAAGAAATCGAACTCCACATTGTTTTCCCAGTAACGCGCTGCGTCGGGATGCTGTTTTCGGCAGTATTCCTCGAAGACGGTTGAGGCATGGTCGCGCAGAAGTTTGCGCTTTTCTTCTTCACTGTAGCGCGTCCATCGGGTGCGGTGTGGCGAGTAGACCCTAAACCAGAAGCGCAGAGTAGGATCCTGAATGAAGTAGTGTATGCGCTTGGTCGACCTGAGGCTTTCGCCGAAAGGGACTTCACGAGTTAGTACGGAGACGTCCAGCAGTTGCGTGAGCAGGCGGGAAAGGTTTGTCTGCGCTGTATTGAGTCGCGCCGCCATTTCGGATGGCTTTTCGGAGCCGCGTCCAATTACTTCCAGCAATGCGATGGCGTTCGTGCCGGCTATCCCTTCGTCGCGCAGAACACGAGCAGGTTCCTGATCGAGATAGGGCGCGAAACCGAAAAAGAGCTCGTTGGCAAGGTCGATGGCGCCCGCCTCCGGCTGGATGAATTCCCAGTATTTGGGAATGCCTCCCACGAGGCTGTAGCGCGTAAAGGATTCCTGCTCGGCCGGATCCAGCCCGCATGCGTCGCAGAATGCCGCGTAGGACATGGGCTCGATATGAAGGAGCTTGCGAGCGCGCCCATAAAGGGGTGCGGCCCTGTTCAGAAAAAGGTCATTCATCATCCTGGTGCTGGAGCCAGAAAGAATCAGCAGCATATTCTCGGGCTTGCGATGGTCCACCCACCGCTGAAGGACGCTCGGAAGCGTAGGGTCCGAAGCCACGAGGTAAGGGAACTCATCGAGACAGAGGATAAGCGGCTTTTTCTGGCGGGCATGGGCGTCCGCTCCGCACAGAAGGGTAATCAGCTCAAAGAATTCGGACCATGTCTTCGGTGTAAGGGAGGTGCCGAGCTGATCCTGAATATCGCGAAAGACTTGCTCCAGTTGAATCTCCAGGCTTCCCTCAATAGCCTGGCTGTAAAGCCCCTGCCGGGACGCCAGCCATTGCGTAAGCAACCGCGTTTTCCCGACACGCCTGCGGCCAAAGAGGATAAGCATTCCGCCATGCTTCTCGGCTGCGTCGAGCTCTTTTAGTTCCGCGGATCTGTTGGTGAAGGAGAGGCGCACAAAATCCAGGTTAAAGCCCTGAACGTGATGTTTCAAACATAATGCACGGGAAGCATTATGTTTGGTGAGCACTATTATGGAAAAGCCGACGCTATTCCCTTATCCCATAGTGGATTGGAGCGAGCACCCTCACTGCATCCTCGATATCGGAAGACGGTATTTTCTCATTCAGATAGCGGCTTAGCCATTGGCGGCGCTCTGCTTGCTCTTCCCAAAGAGCGTACAGATCCAGTTCGACAGATCGGCTTTTCCAGTCTATTTCCAGCGCGGCTTCTACTCGCTGTTGCATGGCTGTCATCAGTCGGTCATGAAAGGAGTATACCTCCTTAAGGAAGATTCTTCTTGGTATGTGGGAGAATCTCCTTTCACCATTATCATCGTCGTACCATCGAATGTGGACCTGATCGCCGTAGGACCATACATCAAGACCACCTCCTCCCGCGCCTGCTGAACAAAGATCTCGTCTGCCTATCCATTGAGTCGCAGCATTGTATTGCTCACTGCAAGTAAAATGCTCGGAAATGCGTTCGTGCCATTGAGCATTCTCAGCCCAATCAAGTTCGACTATCCTGCATAATTCTTCGGGCAAGGGCTGAAGAATACTCGGCAGGCTTTCAAGAGTATCTTCCCAGAGACGGACAACCTGATAATCCGTCCATGCTTCATATAGTGGATAAGGGTGTGGGCAACCTCTCCTTAGGCGCTCTTTTTGTACCTCCTCGTTTGAGGAATGAAGCAGGTACTCGTTTCCTACTCGTATACGGAAAAATCCATCTGTAAGGGCAAACCAGCTTAGGCTAAGATCAGGATATTTGCCCCAAGGCTGAACATCTTCGATATGGCGAAGAACGAATTCGAACAGCATGACGATTTGTTACTATTGTAAGAGGGAAGATTGTACTACAAGCTATCTTTGTTATTCGTCTGTTTAAGAAAAACCATAGCATTATCGATCGCAGT
>JBGGNE010000387.1:0-4150 GCA_041287705.1 Methylacidiphilales bacterium
TTCAAGGCGGGCCTTCAGATCTTCGATAAGGGCCGAAGCGCGTTCGGCTTCTTCTGCGCGCACTTCCAGCTGGCGGGCCAGGCGACGATTATTCGTCTCCATTTCGCGCAGCATCAGGCGGGCATTGCTCAGCTCAAGGCGTTCCTTCTGGAAGGTTTCAGCGGTGCCTTCCAGCTCGGCGCGGGCCTGGGCCAGGCGGCGCTCGTCTTCCTGCAGGCGGGCGCGCTCATGCTCCTCGCGCAGGCGCAGGTTTGCGGCCAGCTCGGCAAGCTCTTCACGCTGATGGCGTTCCAGGTTGAGCTGAACTTCCGTATCTTCGATTTGAACGCGGTAAGCTTCCAGCTCATTTTGCAGGCTGGTGCAACGGTCTTCCGCCACACGGGCGCGCTCCAGCATGGCGCCGAAGTTGGCTTCCAGTTCCTGAACCTGGCGCAGCATGTCGGCATTAACCGACTGAGCGGGCACGGGAGGCAGGCGCTGCGTGGAGCCCTTCATCAGAGAGGACCCCGCCTTTACGCTGGATGAAGTTACACCTTGCGGCGGCTTGACACCCATGGGGAACGGGCCGCGTGTTTTGGGGGAGACGCCCACGGTTTGTCCCTGCGCGGGGCCAACACTGTGAGGCTGCTGGGCTGCAGGCGTGCTAAACTTCTGCGTTGCAGGAATCTCCGGCTTGCCTGCTTTGGGCAGAGTCGGGCGCATCGGCTGGGTGGCCATCTCCGACAGGGGCACCATCATGGTGGCGTCGGGCACCGTCAGCGGGCGAAGATTCGGCAGGAAAGGACGGCGGGTGCGATCGCCTGTTCCGGATTGCGCAGAGGGATCCTGACCCGGAGGCGTCGTGGGAGTGGCGGGTGCGACAGTCGATGGCGTCTGGGGCGGCTGCACGGATTTGCGCAGCAGCGGCAGCCTGCCCGTGCCGGGTGGAACCTGAGGAGGTGCGGGAAGCTTTGCCGACGCCATTTTATGGGGAGTGACCAGCGGAATTTTGCTGGTGTCACCGCTCTTCGGCTTCAGTGAGCTTTTGTCCATCTTGGGCAGCTTGCTCGTATCCCCGCTCTTAGGCTTAAGCTTGGTGGATTCGGCCAGCTTGGGCAGTTTACCGCTGCTGCCGCCTAGGATCGAGCTCTTGCCTGTGCGGACCTTTGCCGAGTCCCCGGGCTTGATCTGGCTGGTATCGCCGCTCTTGGCTGGGATCTTGATGGAACCCGTGCGCGTCGGCGTCGTCGGCGTGGGAACAGACTGGGGCTTGGGAATGCCAATCTTGCCGAGCGGAGCCGTGGGTGCTGCAGGTGCAGCGGAAGAGGTGCCAGGAGTGGCAGGCCCCGCCACGCGCACGGTGGAGGGACGCGGTATGAGCCGCGGATGCACCTTGGATCCACCGTGCAATTGCACGGTCAAGCCGAAGGATTCCGGGGACTCCTGCGAAGAAGAAGGATCGAGTGTGGGAGCGGTTTGCGCGGGCTCCTGCTGCCCGTACTGGGATGCATCGTCGCCCTGTCCCTGGTCGCCTTCTTCCTGATAAGGCAGTTCCTCACCTACAATGGTGTCTTCCTCCGTGGGCAGACCAGGCACGACGACTGAGCCGCCGCCAGGCAGATTAAAGCCTGTGGGACGTACCATCTGCGTGGGCGCAGCCTGTACGGGATCCGGCGGGCTGGAAAGCGGGCGGAACTGGCCGGAACGTGCGGGCGCGGCCGTCTGCGGCACGGGCATGGCGCCGGGCAGCATCGGTGGCGGGGCATTAGGATCCTGCCCCGCGGCGCCGGTGCTTGGAAAGCCGGAGCGGTTCAGCAGGTCCTTGACCTGATCGCGGTTAATCCATGACAGGAACGACATCGCTTGCGGCCTCCTCCTGCCCGGCGTTTAACGACGCACGGATCTCCAGCTCGGCAGCGAGCTGATCGAATGCCTGCGCTAACGCAGGCGGCGTCTTCGTAAGTAAACCCAGCGGCACCCCTTTGGCGCTGGCCTGTAAAATAAGCGGATGACGGGGAATAATGGTACCGAAAAGAAAATGGCTGGGGAACAGCTTGCTGACTTCATGGAAAACGCCAACTGATTCCTGCTGCTCCACCTGCAGCATGGTCAGAATCATGCCCGCAATGGCCAGGCGATGCCCTTCATCGCGAAGATGCGCAATGGCTTCCAGAAATGCGATAGTAGAGCGCAGGGCGAGCGGTTCGGCCTGCTGGGGAATCACGGCGTAGTCGGCATTGCGCAGGACGCCCAGGGTGGGTCCGCACATGCCGGCGGGAGTATCCGCAATCAGGGTGTCGACGCCCATCTGAGCAGCTGCGGCAAAGACCTCGTGCAGGATCATACCGTCCGACATAACATCGTTCCAGCGAATGGTTTGCATCGGACTAGGCCTCCCCACGGTTAAGATGCGGAGCTCCGGCATACGGGTGGCGAGAATGGCTTTGTCCAGGCCCACGACCCCCTCGATGACTTCCGAAAGTCCATTGCGCGCAGCGGCCTGCGGGGACAGGGAAAGACCGATAGACCCCTGTGGATCGCAGTCCACCAGCAGCGTCATTCTGCCCCGCTTGGCCAGGGCATAGGCTAGGTTCAGGGCGATGGTGGTCTTGCCCACTCCGCCCTTCTGGCTGGTGATGGCGATAAGGCGCATGCTTGGAAGTTAGCGAATGTGCGCCGGCTCGGATAGCCGGTGCGTCTTGCGTTTTTCGAAAGAACAGTTGTTGTGCCAAAATGGACAAAAACCGCTCTTTACTCCTCCCACGTCCGCCAGCGGCAAGCAAGCACGCATGTAAAAAAGGTACATTTCGGTTAATGGCAGCATGGAGGTGAAGGCGCATCATCGTTCTTGTTATCCCCGACCCGCTTCGGGCAATTTCGGTGCTATACTGATGTTCCGAGCAAGTTGAATAAGCTACATCCCAGTGGATTGCACGCCTTTTTTACGTTTTTCGCGATGAATTCGCAGATTTTTTATACTCCGCAAAAATCGACATCTGAACCCACCAGCGATAGTGCTTGTTATCAAGGCCTTACAACAGTTGTTATTTAAAGCGATTGCAACCGGACGCCGTCCGGATTTCTCCCTGCCTGTTTGGAATCGACAGCGGAAACAATATAGTCGAACTTAGCGATCCATAAAGGGAGGAAAGTCTTGCAACAACACACTCACCTTGGGATCTACGGCGTCATCATCGCCGAAGGCCGCATCGCGCTGATTCTGAAGACGCGCGGGCCCTATACAGGCTGCTGGGATTTGCCCGGCGGCACGATGGAATTTGGAGAGTCTCCCGAGCAAACCCTTGAGCGCGAAATTCTCGAGGAGACCGGCCTGACACTGGAGCCCGAGGGTATGGCGATCCTCAGCACCCCCTCCGTACGGTTCACTTATCAGCGGGTGGGGCAGGCGCACGTCGACTTTCACCACCTCGGTATCCTGTACCGCTGCAGCGTAGCCGACAAAGACGCGCTGCGCCGTGACATCCAGTGCGAAGACGTGGGCGAAGCGCGCTGGTTTACCCTGGAGGACGCTGCGGATGTCCCTCTCACGCCCTTTGCCAGGGGCGCCGTGCACTCGTTTCGGATACTGCATTGAAAAGCACGACTCGTCGGGAGTGAACAGCCTGACCTGAAGCCATTTTACAGAGGTGTGCGATTGGGCTTACGCATTATTATCAAAAACTCCGCCATTGAAGCGGCGACGGCAAATCACATGCGGCAAACTCCAGATGCAGAACGCGGCGCCGCGCCGGGTTAGTTGCAGGGCTGGAAGCGTGGAGCAGCAGAGGCTGCATAAGCAGGACGTCCCCAGCTTCCGCAACGCAATCCACCAGTGCATCGGCATTGCCGCGCCACTCTTTGATCTGTGCCGCATCCAGACGCCCGTGCCGGTGAGAGCCCGCCAGAACGCGCAGCGCTCCGTTATCCAGGCCGCAGGGATCAAGATGAATACGTGCAGCCAGCATGCGCTCCAGAATGTGCACCGGCGGCTGTACGTGGGGGATTGTGTCCTTGTTTGTCCATGGACCAAAGGCGCGCAATGCAATTGCGTCCCTGTCTTCCGGCTCAGCCTGGATGGGAATCGTCAGATCCTGATGCCACGGCACCTTCCAGTTCGTGCCAGGCGTTTTGTCGAAAAGCGTGGCACGGATACATTTAATGTCTCTCAGAT
>JBGGNE010000388.1:0-13506 GCA_041287705.1 Methylacidiphilales bacterium
ATATTCTCGCTCCTTTGCTCCACTTTGAATCGCACCCGCCCGTGACCGGGGTGATGGGAATTTTTTCGCCACCAGGACGCGAGACACCAAGTTTCGGATGGGTATCCCTTATCCTTGTGCGTTTGGAAAGTTGACCATGCGCACCCTATCAATCGCACCATCTGTGATGTCCGGATACATTATGGCAACCATCGAAAAATACCTCGTGCGGCGGTACATTGGCCTGTAATTTTTTCAGACAGGTTCGTTTACACCTTACACCTATGAAAAAATGCTTTGCGTTCTTGTTCAGCTTCCTCCTTGTGCTTGCGGCGTCCATAGCGCCCGCCAGCGCCGGGGATGGCTCCATTACCTCCTATCGTGCGTATATCGGCGAAAAGGATCTGTACGCCAGTGACGGTCTGCGTCTCAAAACGCCACGAGATGTCCTTCGCCAGGATCGTGCTAACTACCACAAGTATGGCATCACCCAGGAAGGCGACACCGATGACGGCTACTTCACCACCCCCGGTCGCCGCGAACGGTTTGAAAACATCCCCGTCCGCTGCAGCGAGCGCGTAGCCGCCGCTATCGTGGAAGGCGGATCCACCTTCGGTGTGACGGTGTACGAGGACCACATTGAGGTGGAATTCGCACGACGCTAATTCCTCTCAGACACACGCCTCGGAGTTTCCCAACGTAAGAAGCAGGGCGGCGGCTGCGAAGTATCCGGTATGACGCAATTCCGGGCGCAAAGCATTAAGTCTGCCTACTTCCCCGCCGCCCTGCACCGTTTCGTCCGGTATCTTGTTTTAAGTTGCTGCACAGGTGTACTTCTGGGTTTCACCAGCCTGCCCAATGTCAGGGCCGGCGAATATCCTTACGCGTTTTACGAGTGCACCGGCCCCAACCGGTTTGTGGTGATGACAGATGGTAAAGAGTGCGAACTGAAAGCATTTGCCACCGAGTCCAACGCCATAGCCAGAGACAGCCTCCAGGCGCTGCCTGCCTCAATTCTGTATCCCAATTCCAAGGGCAAAATCATTCTGGTTGGCAAGTACGATGCCACCACCAGACTGTTCACGCTGAAGCATTGGACGCTGCCAGTCCCCTTTATCGAATGGCAAAAGATGGATCGAATAGGAGGAGCCGAAAAAGTCACGCGCTACTCACTGACACGCAAAGATTTCCAGATAAGCAAAAATCCCGCAAACGGCTCGTTTGACCCGGACAGCAAGATGTTCAATCCCCGCCACTTTATCCGCAAGATCGAACCCGGCGACGTGAATGATGACTGACTTGGGTAAATACCCGTGATTCGGGAAAAGATCCTGCTACTTCTTGCTCTCCGGCAAGTCCACCTTGCCCAGGAAAAGGATGGCACCGGTTTCCTCATGGGTGATGAAGAAGTAGAAGGGGTGGTCGGCGATGAATTCTTTGGGTTTCTCTACATCGCGCGGAGGCATGCCGCGCGGAGCCATGAATACGGCGGTGGCTGCCGCTGCTTCAGTGCCTTTTTCGCCGACCTGTACCATGGCCTGGTGGATGACGACGCTGATCTTGAGCTCCACCTGGGTGCTGAGCGCGCTGAAATCAGCTTTGTTGTCGGAGAAGGGAAGGTTCATGCCCAGGGATTTCAGGATCGGCACGAAATCCAGGCGTTGCTCCGCCTTGAAGCGGGGCAGGCGCAGCACCACTTTTTGCGGCTTAAGATTGGTGCGGATCTTTTTGAAAAGCACCGCATCGATGGCGGGGGCAGTCGCCTGCGTTTTCGTTCTGGAGCATGTGCCAGAATCTGAATCGGGCAGCAGGACGATAAGCGATGCCTTGCCGCCTTTGTACATGAGCCGCACGGCCTTGAATCCCTCGCCGTCATAGTAGGGGATTTCGCTCTTCCCAAACATCATGGGGGAGAGCAGCGTGGTGCCGTCGGCGCGGTGAAAGGGGAGGGGGACTGTACTTTCCGGTCTGAACTCGGTTTCCCACGCAGCCTTGAAGTAGACGGCGTTGATCAGCACCAGCTTCATGTCAGGCGTAATGTCCCTGTCATTGAGCAGATTCGGAATCCGGTTGGCGGTCTGGGCGGCGACCCATTTATTGATGTGCTGACATGCCGCAGCCTTGTCTGTGGCAAAGGGGACTCGCTCCATTTCGGCGAGATACTGCTTTTGCATCAGCGCGTCAAACGATGGGGTCGTCATAAAGCCGGGTGCACCGAACAGCCGGTTGGCAACGCGCAGTTCCGCGCCGGGTGTGGCCTGCAGCCGGGTTGTGAGCGAGGCGGCTCGCGCGTGGATATCGGCAATGGACGTTTCGTGCAGGGTTTGCCGCATCTCCTTTAAAGTATCGCCGGCGGCACCACCGCTTGTCATGGTAAGCGCGGACCAGAGGCTGAAGGGTGAGAACGCAATGTTCCCATCCTTCGCCGCGCCCGTCTTCATGGCGTTAAGGGCATCGAAAGCAAACGCGTTGGATGCCTGAGCGGCAGAGTTTTCCTCCGCATGCAGGGACCGTGGCGGGACAAAAATCATAAGACCAAAGTTGAGGGCAAGCATGGCAATGGCCGGCCAGTACGCTGGACTACGGAAAAGGAGCGGTTTCATGAATGAATAGCGGCGGAGCAAGCGGCAGCAGATATCTGCCCACTCTCACTTCAAGTCGGGCTTATCCACTTTGCCCATAAAGAGGATGACCCCGGTTTCCTCCTGAGTGATAAAGAAGTAGAAGGGACGATCGGCGATGAACTCTTTGGGCTTTGCTGTCTCCGGCGGAGGCATGCAAACGGGGACAAGTTTCACCGTCGTGGCGGCAGTAGCTTCGGTGCCTTCCTCGTTTACTTTAACGAAGGCTTCATGCGCAACGGCATCGAGATACAGCGACTTGCGGACTTTTACATCCAGAGTGCCCATGGCGCTGAAGTCGGCTTGCTTTTTGGAGAACGGAAGCTTCATACCGAGGGACTGCAGGATCGGTACGCAGTCCAGTTGTTGCTCCAGAGTAAAGCGTGGCACCTTAAGGGCCACTTTCTGCGTGGTGAATCCTGCCTGAATCTTTTCGAATAGTGCCGCGGTGAGCGACACCTTCCTGCCCTTACCCGACAGCAGCAGCGTGCACGAGGTCTTGCCACCCTTGTACTCCAGGCGAACCGCCTGAAAGTCGGTGGTCTCGAAGTAAGGCATGTCGCGCAGGCTCGACATCATCGGGGACTTCATGATCTTTCCGGATGCCCGTGTGAACGGATACGGCAGAGTGAGATGAGGACGAAACGGACTTTCCCAGAAGGCCTTAAAGTAGATGGCATTGACAAGGATAAGGGGCGTATCTGCGGAGATCTGAGAGGGGCGTAGCAGTCTCTGGATCTTATTGGCGGTCTGGCCGGCCACCCATTTGTTAATCTGGTTACACTCTGACCTGGGGTCGCTGGAGAAAGGGACGCGGCTGATCTCGGTGCCATAATGCTTCTTCAATAACTCATCGAATGCCGGCACAAGGGCCAAGCCGGGCGCGGCAAACAGGCGATTGGCTATGCGCAGCTCCGTTCCTGGTGTTGCCTGAAGCTGGGCAGTCAGCTCTCCCGCACGGACATGCACATCGCGAAGGGAATCTGCGTGAAGCGCTTTCTGCATCTCCTTCAGAGTATCGCCCGCCGCGCCTCCACTTGTCATGGTAAGCGCGGACCAGAGGTTAAAAGGCGAGAAGGCGACGTTGCCGGATTGCGTCGTATCGGACTTCAGGGCATTGAGTACATCGAACGCAAATGCATTGGAAGCCTTGGCGGCGGCGGATTCCTCCCTGCTATTGGGCACAGCCGGGGACTGAGCCCTGACAGCCATTACCTGGGGACCGAGCACAAGCAATACGAGGGAAAGGGTTAGCCGGAGAAAGGGCCGCTGAGATTTGAAGAAAGGCGATTTCATGGATGATTGAGGCGAGACGCATATCGCTTCACTTGCTGTCAGGCTTATCCACCTTACCCATAAAGAGGATGGCGCCGGTTTCCTCCTGGGTGATGAAGAAGTAAAAAGGGCGATTGGCGATGAAAACTGCGGGGCGCGGTCCCTGATATGCGCTTCCGGCACTGGCTACGATAGCCGTGGCGGCGGAGGCTTCCGTTCCCTTCTCTCCCAACTTTACAAAGGCCTGGTGCAGCACACTTCCCAGGACGAGCGGTTCCCGGGCGTCGGTGCTCAGGGCGCTGAAATCCGCCTTCTCCGTAAAGGGCAGCTTCATGCCTAGCGATCGAAGCACTGGCACGAAATCCAGCCTCTCCTGCAGCGTGAAGCGTGGCAGTCGCAGCTTTACCTTTCGCGTGGCCAATCCCGTGCGTATCTTGTTGAAAAGCTCCACGCTCATCTCCAGTTTTCTGCCTTCCGCCGGCAGCAGGATGATGCAGGAGCTTTTGCCGTCCTTGTAGTTCAGCCGCACAGCCTGAAAGCCGGGCGCCTCGAAGTAGGGCAGGTCACCCTCCATGCTCATCATCGGAGTTTCCATCGTTTTTCCGGATGCGCGGGTGAATGCCATCTCTGTCGTGAGCTCAGGATTGAACTCGTTCTGCCACGCCGCCTTGAAGTAGACAGCGTTGACGAGAATCAGCTTCGTATCTTTATGAATATTGGAGGGGCTTACCAGTCCATGAATCTTGTTGGCGGTTTTCCCGGCCACCCATTTGTTGATCTGCTTGCAGGCCGCAGCAGGATCCTGCGTGAAAGGGACATGTGCAATTTCGGCGCGATATTCTTTCTGCATCAGCGCGTTGAACGCCTGCACGATAGCGAAGCCCGGCTCGCCAAAAAGTCGATTGGCCACGCGCAGTTCCGCGCCTGGCGTTGCCTGAAGCGTGGCCGTCAGCGCACCTGCCCTTGCGTGTACGTCGCCGCCCGAGGTCACATGCAGCGTGTGTTGCATCTCCTTCAGAGTGGATCCTGCCGCGCCGCCCGAGGTCATGGTGAGCGCGGACCACAGGCTGAATGGTGAGAATACGACATTGCCCTGTTTATGCGCCGCATCATCCCTGATGGCGTTGAGCGTATCAAAAGCAAAGGCATTGGATGCCTGTGCCGCAGGATCTTCCGCATATACAGGCTCAGGCTGGGCGTGAATCATAAAAGCGATGGTTAAATGGCAGAAGCGGATACGGGTAATCAATCTTAAAAAGCGCATGAGCTTGGGTTAATACGATTTCCAGGGTGATGCACATAGGCAGTACATAAGAACGCCACAAAACGGGACAAAATGACGCACTTTTACATGGTTCGCAGCTATTTTCAGGCAATAACTGACAGGCTGCTCCTAATTTCCCAATTAATCTGCACATAAGCAGTACATAAGAATTTACGCCCAGTAGGGCAGATACCGGGCGTGTTTGCGGCTTTTAGAAGCTGCATCTGATGGTTTGACGAGTCCTTCACTGATGGTATCACGTATGATTCGGGAAGCCTTGGGATACTCAGCATCTGGAATGTTCAGGCGCTTGCGGAGCGTTTCATTCGACATTTCTTCGTTGGATACCTGCTTTAGGCAGGCATGGAGGTAGCATGCGCGGATACGGTCGCGCTTCTCCATTTTATCCAAGGGCACTGCCGAGAAAAGGGTGGCTACAGTATGGCGTTCAGTCGTTCGGAATTCAGGCGCAGGCAGTTCGTGTAACTCAATGGCAGCAAGAGTTTTGTCAATGCCGGATCCGCGTTCTTCACATATATTCATACGACGCATTAACGCTGCGAGAATCTCATTTCGAGATTGAGGAGGTTCATCCACAAAACGCAACGTCTCAATCAAAGGTAATCCTGGATTAGTGAACTCTACCCGATCCGTAAAGATCTCTACCTTAGGCCCATCGCCTGTAACGGAGAAATCCTGGTGTATTAATGCATTCGCAACAAGCTCACGGATGGCAACCTCTGGGTACATTCTGAACTCTTTACGAAACGCTTCCCCTAGCACTTCATTTGAGGGGAGCTGTTCATTAATATAGCGAATAATTCCTTCAAATGCACTTGCATAGCCTTTAATGCCAATTTGTTCCCGTAAAGTATTGACTCTGTTCTTACCTTTATAAATTATTATCCGAATATCTTTTCTTGCTAATGATTCAATAGCGTCAAGTCTCTTGGCAAACAGAATGCCGCCAAGATTTGTAATGTTATATCGATCTTCTCCCTGTTTCGTAACAACCCGTTCCTGAGTCAGTTTCTCCAGTATCGAAATGCGTCCATCTGGTAAAGGGATACTGAGCAGCTCGAACATTCCTGGGTAGTCGATAATATCAAGGACCTTTTGAGATGTAATCCCTTCCAGGCACGTTGCCTTTTCAAAGGGTATACGACGAAAAAGCTCCCATAACCTACGTTCCTTCTCTGGATAATCTTTTAGATTCCGCTTTGCACTTCCTACTCGAATAAATTCAGTTGCATCAAAACGTACAGGGGTGTGCCAGCATGGAACTATTTCGAGAAGAACAACATGAATTCCCGGGGCGTATTCCACATTATGAAAGCGAAAATCTACGCGTGGGAAAACTTTTATAGACAGCCAACCTTCAAGTTCCTGATTTCCTACCTTTACTTGCTGAGGACGAAATGTTGTACCAACTATGGCGTGATCTTCGTCCCGTATTCCCCATATGAGCCATGCCCGTTGCTTGCCGTGCAGTACAGCGGAATTTGAAAGAGCCGAAATATATTCACCAATCCCAACAGGATCTGCATTGTTGTGCTTAAACTCCACCCATTCCGTTTCGGCTGGTAACTTGATTAATGTAGCAAGCACATGGAGCAAGGATTGTTCGGTCATAATAAAAGCTCGGGATTTGCTTCTGCATTATTCGGAGTGGAATTATTGTACGCCCTCTTGGGACATATAAAATAAAAAAGAGGGCAAAGCCGAAGCCTTGCCCTCTTGTCGAATTTTAGTGCGGATATAAAGCAATCATCCGATGCTTACAGGGTCTTGGCGACCTTCAGCACGTTCTCGACGGTGAAGCCGAAGTATTCCGCCACTTTCTCGTACGGGGCGGACATACCGAAGGTGCTCATGGTGACGGTCTTCCCCTGGAAGCCGACGTAGCGCTCCCAGCCCAGAGTGATACCGGCTTCGACGGCCAGACGCTTTGTGACGGCGGCGGGAAGGACGCTTTCCTTGTACTCAGCAGTCTGCGCCTCGTAGATGTCCCAGCTCGGCAGCGCGACGACGCGGACTGCTTTGCCTTCGGCGGCAAGCTTCTCACCGGCTTCCAGCACCAGGTGCACTTCGGAGCCCGTGCCGATCAGGATCAGTTCCGGCGCGTTATCCTTCACGTTCTCGCTCTGCCACAGCGTGTAGCCGCCCTTCAGCAGGCCTTCGGCGGGGGCGTATTTGGTGCGGTCAAACGTGGGGATGTTCTGGCGGGTCAGGGCCAGAACGGTCGGGCCGGTCTTGTGCTGCAGCGCGGCGATCCAGGCATAAGCGCTCTCGTTGGCGTCGCTGGGGCGGATGACCATGACGTTGGGGATGGCGCGCAGCGTGGCGAGGTGCTCGACGGGCTCGTGAGTCGGGCCGTCTTCACCGACGAAGATGGAATCGTGCGTAAAGACGTAGATGCCGGGAATGCTGCTGAGCGCGCCCAGGCGGATGGGGGGGCGCATGTAATCGGTGAACACGAAGAACGTGCTGCCGAAGCCGATGAGACCTCCGTAGTAACCGATACCGGCCACCACGGTGCCCATGGCGTGCTCGCGGATACCAAAGTGCAGGTTGCGACCGCCGTACTCGCCCTTAAGGAAAGAGCCGTACTCCTTGATCCACGTCTTGGTGCTGGGGGCCAGATCCGCGCTGCCGCCGATGAGGAACGGCACTTCGGCGAAGATAGCCTTCAGCACGTCGCCGCCGCTGTTGCGGGTGGCGGCTGCCTTGCCGGCGGGGAAGCTGGGGAGCTTGCTGATGAGGTCCGCGGGGATTTCCAGATCCAGGAACTTCTTCCACAGCGCGGCCTTCTCGGGATACTTGGCGCTGTATTTGGCGAAAAGCTCGTTCCAGGCTTCTTCCTTGGCGGCCCAGACCTTGCGCTGCTCGACAAAGAAATCCTTAACGCGCTGCGGTACCAGGAACTCGGCGTCTTCCGGCCAGCCGAGGTTCTTCTTGGTCGCGGCTACTTCGGCGGCGCCAAACGCATCGGAGTGCGCCTTGGGCTGGCCCTGCAGCTTGGGGGATCCCTGGCCGATAACGGTCTTGCCGATGATGATCGTGGGCTTGCCCTTGATGGACCTGGCTTCCGTCAGCGCTGTCTCGATCGCTTCGTGGTTGTGGCCGTCGATGGAGATAACATGCCAGTTGTAGCCGATGAACCGGCTGGGCACGTTGTCGCTGTAGCTGAGGTTCGTCTTGCCTTCGATGGAGACTTCGTTGTCATCGTAGAACCACGTCAGGTTATCCAGGCCCAGGTGACCGGCCAGGGAGGCGGCCTCGTGGGAGATACCTTCCTGCAGATCGCCGTCGGAGACAATCGCGTACACGTGGTTATCCACCAGCGCGATATCGGGCGTGTTGAAGGTGGACGAATAAAACTTGGAGGCGATGGCGAGACCGACGGAGTTGCCGGTGCCCTGACCCAGGGGGCCGGTGGTCACTTCGACGCCGGGCGTCTCGTGGCTCTCCGGATGGCCGGGGGTGCCGCTGTGGAGCTGGCGGAAGTTCTTGATACGATCCAGCGTCAGGAACTCGAAGCCGGCCAGATGCAGCAGCGAGTAAACGAGCATGGAGCCGTGGCCCGCGCTGAGAACGAAGCGATCGCGCGCATGCCAGTGCTGATGGGCCGGGTTGATATTCAGGAACTTCGTCCAGAGGACAAAGCTGAAATCGGCGCAGCCCATGGGGAGGCCGCAATGTCCGGACTTGGCCTTTTCGACCGCGTCAATGGTGAGGGTTTTGATCGTGTTGACGACGAGGCGATCGATCGGTTCAGTAGCAAAGGAGGCAGGTTCGCTCATAGCAGGGTCAGAGTGTGGGAAGAACGTTTTATAGTGTGAAAGCGCCCAATGTGTCCAGCGCGAAGCGGAGAGCATGCGCCTGCTGCTGCCGGCTGTCACGGAAATGTTGCCGTAGCGCCAAGCTGCTTTGCGCTCCAATCTGACGCCTGGAAAACGAAGCGGTATGCTACGCCCCCCTTCTCTGCACTGTGGCTTGCCCTTGCTTGGGGAGACTTGATGCATTTTTGCTAACCCAGTAAATCAGGACACCGCGACAAGCTCTGCTGCATATTCAGTTTCAGGCAGCCAGACCCAATGGTCTGACAGATCTATTTTCAACCCTCGCGCCTGTCCGCTCGACGTGCTACAGTGCCGGGCACACATGATTTCCCTGGATAGCCCGCACTGGTCCGACATCACCCACGCCTATGGCATGGCGACCGATATCCCGTTGCTGTTGAAGGGTATCGAGAAGGATCCGTCCCCGCCTGCAGATGCTCGACGCCGGAGCAATACCTGGTTTCATCTCTGGAGTTCTCTGTATCATCAGGGCGATATTTATCCGGCCAGTCTGGCTGCGGTGCCGCATCTCATTCAGATCGGCCTGCGCGCGGTGGAGCATGGTCCCATTTCGGGTGATTTTCTTATGCTGCCCGCCTGTGTGGAGATTGCTCACGCCATTGGCGGTCGATCTGCGGTCGCGGGCGAGCCCATTACCCATAGTTTTCACGTTGCGATCAAGAGGCTGCCCGATCTCGTCCACGCGTGCCGTGCCTATCATCCGTGGAGTGAGCCCTTTACTCGTGCGGCCTGCGCCGCCCAGTCCGCCGCCGCGGGTCAGCACCGCTTTGCCGAGGCCATCCTGAAGCTGGATGAACCCGCGATGCGCCGGCTGCTGAAGTAATCCGCGCACCCGCGCAGCCCGATTAACCAGACCGACTAACCCGGATGGCCGCCGCCTCTTCCTCTCCGAAACAGCCATGCCGCATCCTCTTTGTGTGTGGCAAGAATCTGCGGCGCAGCCCCACTGCCGAGGCGCTCTATTGTAACGATCCGCGCGTGCAGGTACGCTCCGCCGGTGTAAGCGAGAAAAGCCGGCGACGGGTCCGCGCTTCGGATCTCGTCTGGGCAGACCTCATTCTTGTGATGGAACGCCGCCACGCCGCCCGCATCCGCGAGGCTTTTGCTGAAAGCGGTGGCATGGAAAGTTCTGACTCGGAATCGGAAAGCGCAGTCTCATCCCTGCCGCCCATCATTTCCCTGGAGATTCCGGACGAGTACGAGTATATGGACGCCGAGCTGGTTGAGCTCCTGCGCCAGTCCGTGGAGCATTATCTGGGGCAAACTGGCTTCAGCGCATAATTTCTCTCTGATCACGCCCTGATTGCAGGCGCCCTGTTTATTCACTGGCCGCGAGCCGCAACTATGTTACATCTTGGCGCGACATGTCAGCCGCCGAAGACGACGCCCCATCGCTGCCGCAGCAGCAGCACCAGAAAGATCAGCCGATCCCCGCCGAAGGGAGGCAGGCTGAGGCTCTGCCGCAACTGGATGTCGTCGAAGCGCAGGTGGAGGTTTCAGAAGAAGTCGGTGATAAATCGGAAGAGAATCAGCCAGCGGCTGGGGCTGCTGGAGTCACTGAAGAAGAAATCCCTGCCGGAGATTCCCGCATCACCGCCGAGGATGTTCCGATCGAACCCAGCCCTCTGCCCGAGGGCGAGCCGATGCGCGTGCGTCTGCCGGTTTTTGAGGGGCCGCTGGATCTGCTCCTCTACCTCATAAAGAAAGAAGAACTCGATATCTATGACGTGGCTATTGAGCGCGTGACGCGGCAGTATCTGGACTACATCCGCGCCATGAAGGAGATGGACCTGGAGATCGCGGGCGAATTCCTCGTCGTGGCCAGCACCCTCGTTTACATCAAGAGCCGAAACCTGCTGCCCAAGGATGTGCAGCCGCCGGAGGACGATGCCGAGGAAGATGATCCGCGCTGGGAGTTGGTGCGCCAGCTTGTGGAGTACAAGAAATTCAAGGACGCCGCCTTTCAGTTGCAACTGCGCCACACCGCGCAGGAGAAAGCCTATGAGCGCATTCTGACTGCCGCCACCGATGCAGGGCCGGCCGCTTCCCCCGCCATGGCGATGCTCATTGGCGACGCGGGCATCTACGACCTCATCAACGCTTTTCAGAAAGTGCTGGCCCGCGCACAAAGCCGCAACCAGCTCGCGGAGATTGTGGAGGATCGCTGGACCGTCAGCGACAAGATCCGCTATATCGACGACCTGCTGGAGCGGCGCAACACGATGGCCTTTGAGGAGCTCTTTGCCGCTGGCGCCAGCCGCACCGAGATGGTCGTCACTTTCCTGGCTCTGCTGGAGCTGGTACGTCTGAAGCGCCTGCGCGTGCTGCAGGATTACTCTTTTGCGGGCATTGTTATTGAGCGTCGCACCGGTGTCACCGGCCCTATCCCCTCCGGCCCTAGCGGATTTGAGGAGTAAGACCAAATGCAACCGTTATTTAGCATGAATAACATTGCGACTATATTTTTGTCATCAGGTTAAGAAGATGAGAACTCGGCAAGGAGACCCCGGCGTCAGACCGGATCTCTTGCCGAGAGATAGGTCTGTCAAATTCGTCGAAGTACGTTACCATGATCCCATATGGGCGATTCAAATCCAAAAAATAAGCAAAAGCAACAGGCTCAACACAACGCAAAGAAGGCCGGCAACCAGAAGAAACCGGCTGTGTCGACGGCTCCGGCTACTTCAGCCAAAAAGAAATAGCCAAAGCCAGGCAGGGAAGATTTTTCAACTCACTTATGTAGCTCAGATGCCGACAGAGTCTTTGTCCCTAATGGTGTCATGGAGATGTAATTCCGAATGTTGTGCTCACCCCCTGCTTCAGTACCTTCGCTTCGGGTAGAGCCGGGGGCGATTGCATTGACGCGGATGTGTCGCGGCCCAAGCTCAGCAGCCAGACCGTAAGTGAGGTTCTCGACGGCAGCCCTGGTCGCGGAATAGAGGATTCCACCAGGCAGGGAGCGGCTGCCGGCGAGCGAGCTGATGTTGATGACGCTACCGCCTTCAAATCCGAACTTGGCGATTGCTTCCTGAATTGTCAGGATCGGCCCGAGCACATTCGTGGAGAATTCGCGGTTGAATTCAGCCACGGTGATGGCTTCGAACGGTTCGAATGTGATAGCGGCGCCAATTCCCTTGGAAGCACCTGTGACGATGGCGACTTTGCCTGATAATGAGTTCATACGAATATTAAGCTCCTGACGTACTGGCGATTTTCTGTACCGGGAGTAGATTCAGACCAATTCGTATCGTTATTGGTCTCAGGCCAAAGTTAGGCTGTCTTCACGAGAGCGGCATTGTCGCTCAGCCATTCCTCGAATGAGATCGAGCCGACGCGCGGGCGGGCGCCTGGGGTGAGACTCTTGTCGTCAAGCGCAACGCCCCAGTACAGGGCGAACGGATCGGTAACGACCGCGCGGGAATCTCCGGTGGCGCTCAGGAATTTGCGGACAAGCTCGTCCTGGCGGATGTGTTCAGGTCCGGCAATTTCGAGGGTGCCGTTGCGCGGTTGCTCTAAGGCGACGGCGGCTACAGCCACGGAAACGTCTTTTGCCGCAATGGGCTGCATCATGGCCGGCGGGAGCACGATCTGGTCTCCCCTGGTCGCTGCCTTGGCAATTCCGCCCACAAACTCGAAGAACTGAGTGGCGCGCACAATCGTATAGGGTACGGGCGAAGCCTTGATCAGATTCTCCTGCGCCAGCTTGGCGCGGAAATAGCCGCTGGCCTGCAGGCGCTCTGTGCCGACAACTGACAACGCGACGAGATGATGCACTCCCGCAGCCGCAGCCGCCGCAAGGAGGTTGGTCCCCGAAGTCTGGAAGAACTGCATGACAGCTTCGTCATCCCATGCGGGAGCGTTCGCGACATCAATGACAACCTGAGCGCCGGCCAGGGCTTCGGACAGTCCCTCGCCCGTAATGGTGTTAACGCCGGTTGAGGGTGAAGCGGCCACGACGTCATGGCCCTTTTGAAGGAGATGGCGTACCACGCCCTTGCCTATAAGTCCGCTGCCGCCAATAACTACGATTTTCATGTGCGTATTCTTTCCTTTAGGAGTCGCCGCTGAATAAACTATTGAACTTAGGCCTCGATTTTGAGATGAGAGCAGGGCGGAATGGAGTGAGTGCATGAGAATAATGCCTCGACCGGAATTCCAACGCCGCTATCGCTCAAAAGCGAGAGACTAAATTCAATAGGTTATTCAGCGGTGACTCCTTAGATGCTTTTGTAAGTAGCGGGACCGTGTTAAAACGACCAACGCCTGTGGGGTTACTCAACCGCGGTTTGGAGGCACCTCCAGGCACCGCGACTGTTGCTACTTATTTCTAAAGAATCCGAAGGCGCGCATTTCAAAAAATCTGAAATTGTCTCAAAAATGAGGGACGGAGAGTGCCGGGAGCTAAACGTATGAGCGAACTGCAACAGACAATCCAAAATGCAAAAGGCGTCGTCTTCGACCTGTTTCATACTCTGACATCAAAAGAATCCGAGTGGGGACCGAT
>JBGGNE010000389.1:0-5380 GCA_041287705.1 Methylacidiphilales bacterium
GTCTTTGCCGGGGTTGCTGCTGTAGCAGCGCCGTTTTTTGCAATTGCCCTGGGTGTATCGATACTGGCTGCAAACGTATCTGTATGCCGGGCTCAGCTCGCGAATCCGGACGATTACCGTGACGGCGCGATGCCCCCTCGTACTCTTGCCATTGGACGTTGGCCAACCCAGGGCGGTACGCAGAATCCCAGCGCACCCGCACCCGCCATCACCCTGGATGGAGATCTTCAGGACTGGCCGGCGAGTTGCGCCACATTTCTGTTGGGATCCAACGCGCAGACGGGCCGTCGCTTTGACTGGACCGGGACCAAGGATCTGAGCGGCGCGGTTCGGCTGGCCTGGGATGAGACGTATCTCTATCTCGCCATAGATGTGGCCGACGACAAGGTGTTGCAGGCGGAGTCCGCCGCCGAAGTCTGGCAGGGTGACACGATCGAGCTCTTTTTCAACACGCACCCCGGCCAGCAACGCATCGACGGCTTCTGCCAGCAGGCCATTGTCCTCCCCATTTCACCGAAATCTGTCCTGAAGGCAACCGGACCTCAGGGCGATTTTGAAGGAGTAGAAGGTGCAGTTAAGCTTCATGGAACGGGAGCTCCCGAGGTCGTCAATCAGCCGATCTTCAACACGAAAGCGCTGACAGAGGAAGAAAAGAAGAAGATGCCAGCTGAGCCCAAAGAATTCCAGGGAACTGTGGGCTCCACAGCTGTTCCCCCGTTGGTCGTCAAACCGCCCACCGGCTACACCATGGAGTGCCGCATTCCGTGGAAGAACCTGCGCGGTTTTACTCCTGCGTCCGGCAGCGCACTGGGTTTCCAGATCTACCTCGATGACCGCGACGGTAAGGGACGCAAGACGCAGCTCATGTGGTATCCCAGCGCCATTACGTTCTCGCACCCCATGCACATGAACACGCTTCTCCTTAAGCCGCAGGGGGACAGCGCGGAGCCGCGCGTGCTGGCGGGTCCTGCCACCTGGTGCGTAACCGATATGGGCAAAATCGGACTCAGCGCCGTTGCGAATGTGGAAGGCGCCGTGTTTGCCACGGTGCGCGTTACCGAGAAGCCCGATGACCTCTTTACATCCGGCGCCACCATCACGGGCGACTACTCGACGACTTTCCCTCTGGAGAAAGCGGCGGAACGAATCTCGACGGGCCAGGGCTTTATCCAGCTACCCGCCAACGCGCTCGGGCAATGCGACTTTGATGTCACCGTGTACGGGGATGACGGAACCGGCAAGCCGGATCCCGCCCGGGTACTGGCTCGCAACACGTTTCAGTGCGTACTGGGCGGTACAACCTACGCAACGCTGAAAATGGTGACGACCCAAAGCAAGGAGAAGCTGTCCCAACTGGCGAAGGCAGAGAAGCAACCGGCGATCGATCCAACCACTCTCGCCAGCCTGACCGCATGGCATACGCGTCTGAACGCCTTTATGGGCAACGAGGCACGCAAGGAAGCGCTGAGCTTCGACTTCCTGTGCTCGCTGCTCAACGAATATGGCGATCTTCTGAAAGCCCTGATTGACGCCGGCCAGGGCAAGGATCCCTACGAGGGGCGCACGGGATCGTTCGTGCGCGCCTATCGATCCCCGCTGACCGGGGAGTGGCGCGGGTATGCGCTATACGTGTCGCCGGAGGCGCTGAAGCCGAAGGATCAGCCAGGCGCGCCGCTTATCGTACTGCTTCACTCCATCTTTGCCGACGAGCGCCAGCTCAGTCTTCTGGCCAAGCACTTTACGGATCTGGGCGCAATCGTGTATCAGGGCGCCGCCTACCGGCAGTTCGACTGGAGCGGCGTGAGCGCTGCGGAAACCTGGGCAGGCC
This sequence comes from Methylacidiphilales bacterium, assembly GCA_041287705.1. Classification (GTDB taxonomy): domain Bacteria; phylum Verrucomicrobiota; class Verrucomicrobiia; order Methylacidiphilales; family UBA1321; genus LW23. The sequence continues at coordinate 1,829 of JBGGNE010000389.1, forward strand.
TGGACGACGTCATGCAGAGGTATAACATCGACAAGGATCGCGTTTATCTGACCGGCTATCACATCGGCGGACGCGGCACGTGGCAGTTGGCCATGGCTCGGCCCGACCTGTGGGCAGCCGTTGCGCCCATCTTTTCCGGCATAGATTCGCGCCCCGATTTCCCCGCACTGGATCTTTATCCCCAATACTTTGTGAACGCCTCGCAGCCGCAGATTCCTGTCCTGGCCACAAAAGCGCCGCTCGCGCAGCCCAACGCTTCCGGCCCGCTGGATCCCCTGTTGCGCAAGATGTATGAGCAGCAAAGCCTCGTCACGCGCCTCGAGAATCTTTCGACTGTGCCCGTACTTCGCACCGCTTACGGCGAAGATGATCCCGACGCCGCCGCCGAGCGAATGGCCATGTACCAGCGTATGAAGGAACTCGGCATTCCGCTGCGCACCCACTATGTGCCCGGAGCCATGCACGGCACACCAGCCGAAGAATTCCACAATGCAGACTTCTACAGAGAACTCCTTACCTATAGGCGTGGCAATATAAAGGAGCGTCGGTTCAGCTTTAAAGCCACTACGCTACGTGAAGCAGAATCCGGCTTCGTGCGTATTGATCAGTTCACGTCGCCTGACGCAGTTGCCTCTGTTAATGATGTAGGGCACCTCATACTAGAAGCAGGTATTCTAAACGTTCTTATCGAAACCGAAAATGCCAGCGCTATCTCTCTTTACACTGATCCTCGCTATAGCCGCGGCTTTAGATTCTTAATAGATAAGGATGAAGTCCCCGCCATTATAAATGAAAAAACCGAATGGCACAGCTATGTCCGCAAGCCCGGCCCCGACGGCAAGCCCCACTGGGCACCGGGCAAAGTAGCGGATAACGAAAAGCGCTTTGGTGTTTCCGGACCCATCAACGACTTCCAACGCGATCGATTCATCTTCGTCTACGGCACCGGTGGAGATACGGCAGAGCAGGAAGCACAAAAGAAGCGCGGCGAAAAGCTGTCAGACTGGGGGCTGGGTGCCAAATTTTTGTGCAAGGCAGACAAGGACATTACAGAAAAGGATCTGCAGGACTCGAACGTTATCGTGGTTGGAACGCCGGCCAACAACAGCCTTCTGGCTAAAATGTCGGACAAGATTCCACTGAAATACACCGATACCAGCCTGCAGCTTGGCGACGTTAAAGCGGAAGGTCCGGGCAGCGGCGCGTGCCTCATCGTCCCGAATCCCCTGGCACCGTCACGCTATGCGGTGATTCTCAGCGCAGTCGACGAGACGGGCTACTCCGTGTGGTCCGAACGAGGACCGGGCGGTGACTACATTCTGGGCCATGCCGAAGCGCCTCAGTCTCCCCCCGCTGCGCCGTCCGCAGGGGCCACTCCCGCCAAAGTGCCGAAGCCGAAGTTTGCCGTTACGCATCGCGGCTGGTTCAGCAATAGCTGGGCGTGGACGCCGGAGCTTTGCGTTACAATCAAGCCAGCGCCCACTCCGGCCGGCGCTGCGCCGCAGACAGCGCCGCCTGTCGAGCCGTAGATTCCATTTGCGCAGCGGGCCGTGGATGGGCACAATCGTACTTTCTTCCGATTGCACATTTACCCTATGCCCAACGCTCAACTCATTGATGGCAAGGCTATTGCCGAGCAAATCCATAGCGAAACGCGCGTACGCGCCCAGGCCCTTCTGGCGCGCGGCATCACGCCCTGCATCATCTTCATCCGCGTCGGCGACGATCCCGCGTCACAGGCCTATGTGCGAATGAAGGGCAAGAAGGCCGCTGAGCTGGGCATTCGGTCGGAGACTCTCGTTTTCCCATCAGATCTCCCTGAGGCTGATCTGCTCGCCAAGATTCACGAACTGAACGCCGACGCTTCCGTGCACGGCATTCTGGTTCAGGCGCCGCTGCCCTCACAGATTTCGGAGACAGTCGTATTCAGCACGGTTTCTCCGCAAAAAGACGTCGATGGCTTTAATCCGGTAAACGTAGGTCTGCTGCTGCTGGGCGCGGAGAACGGCTTCCGCTCATGCACTCCCGCGGGCGTTCATGAACTGCTGATCCGCTCCAACATCCCGACGGCGGGTGCGGAAGTGGTGATCCTGGGTCGCGGCAATATCGTGGGCAAACCTCTTACCGCCATATTGCTGCAAAAGGCAAAGCACGCCAACGCCACCGTTACGCTCCTGCACTCACGCAGCAAAAACATTGCGGAGCATTGCCGCCGCGCGGATATCATCGTGGCCGCAATGGGTCAGGCCCACTTTGTTAAGGCGGACATGGTAAAGCCCGGCGCCGTAGTGATCGATGTCGGGGTGAATCGCATGGATGACCCGACCGACAAGCGCGGCTACAAGCTGGTGGGCGACGTCGATTTTGAAGCTCTGCTGCCGATTGCCGGCCACATTACGCCCAACCCGGGCGGCGTCGGGCCGATGACCATCGCCATGCTGCTCTCCAACACCGTTCTGGCAGCCGAAAAGCTATCTGCATGAACTGGTCGCCCACGCCCGAAATCGCCCCGACCATGGCCGTTCCACTCAACCGAATCGACGAGCTGCTCGCCGCGTTTCGCAGCCGTTCCGTGCTGGTCATCGGCGATCTGATGCTGGACGAATTCATGTGGGGCAAAGTCTCCCGCATTTCGCCCGAAGCGCCCGTGCCTGTGGTGGAAGTTCAGCGGTCCTCCAGCTATCCCGGCGGAGCCGCCAACGTGGCACGCAATCTGTGCGCGTTTGCGCGCGCCACCACAGTAGCCGGCGTGGTAGGCAAGGACGAAGCCGGAGAACGGCTGCTGAATCTGCTTACCGAAGAGCACGTTGGCATCCAGGGAGTTATCAAATCCTCGGACCGTCCCACAACACTGAAGACCCGCATTATCGCACGCCAGCAGCAGGTGGTGCGTGTCGATCGCGAATCGCGTGCTCCGCTCTCGGACGGGGTGAAGCAGGAAGTGCTGGCCGAACTGGGCCGCATCCTGCCGGAATATGATGCGGTGATTGTGGAGGATTACGCCAAAGGCCTTATCAATCAGGATATCGCGTCGTTTGTCATCAGCGAGTGCAACCGCCTCGGCAAGACGATCACCATCGATCCCAACCCCACCAACCCTCTGGACTGGAGCAACGCGACGGCGATAAAGCCGAACCGCTCCGAAGCGTTCCTGGCTGCGGGAATCCCTGCTGCGGAAGGTCTTCCCGCCATGCTGCGCGCCGGCGAGATTCTGCGTGCCAAATGGCGCACGGACTTCCTGCTGATCACGCTGGGCGAGGAAGGCATTCTACTGTTGCAGGACGGCATTGCACCCTATCACACACCCACGCGCGCCCAGGAAGTCTATGACGTCTCCGGCGCTGGTGATACTGCCATCGCGTTCTTCACGCTGGCCCTCGCCTCGGGTGCAACGGGCATCGAAGCGGCTGAAATTGCGAATCATGCCGCAGGTGTTGTAGTAGGCAAGCTGGGCACCGCCACACTGACGCCCGAGGAACTTCGCGAGAGCTTTGTGCAGCACAACGCCTGAACATTGCAGATGCGGCGGCAAAATCCTGTAGTATGTTCCTG
>JBGGNE010000390.1:0-2974 GCA_041287705.1 Methylacidiphilales bacterium
CTCTTGCCTGCGTCGTCCAGCATTTGCATCAGCGGGGCGGCTGTGGGAGGCAGGTCCGAATCGGCCGGGCTGGGCGTAATCTTCTGGTCCCGGGCAGGTGCCGTCGATGTTGGTGCCGGTGCGGGAGCGGAGGCGGCAGACTGGGGTTTGAACACCAGCTCCGTAAAGATTCGCGAGAGCGTCGTGCCGCCGTGGGAAGGAGCAGGCGCTGCTTTGGCCGTCCCTGGAGCAGATGCAGGCGCATGGGTTGTCGATGAAGCCGAAGCGAGAGAGGTGCCTCCGTTGCCGTCACCACGAGGACCGGAATTCGGGATTGCGATGGGAGTTCCGGCCTCGGCAAGCATGGTGGCAGAGGGAGCATTTGCCATGGGCACAGTATCTTCTGATGTCACAGGACCGGGTGCGGTCTGACTGTTGTTTGCGGGTGCGGGTGTGGGGGCGGGAGCTGGCGCCGTGGTCTGTTCCATCACATCGGCACGGGAGATGGGCGCCGAGTTGGTAGAGGCGGGAGTGCCGGGTTTACCCGCGTCCCCGCTGTCGGGCATAGGCGTGTACTCTTCGCGGATGCTCAGCAGGTTGCCGCGGCTCTGGAGCGGGAAACGCAGACCGTTGTTGTCATCACCTTGAGCTTCGCCATTATTGTGGGAATTGCCTGCCTTTTTGCGATCCTTCGAGCTGAGCCTGGACACGGTGGTGGTAAGGTCCGCGCTGACCTTATTCTGCTGCATGGCCAGAGTCTCCGCTGCGCGACGCTGCTGCAGGGCGCGGTTGGGCGCCGCCAGAATGGGAGTGCCCGCTTCGGCCAGAAAGTCTGCCAGCTTTTCGTTGGGTTCGGGCACAACCGTATCGGCCTGAGCGTGCGCTTCGCCAGCCTTGGCGGCGGCAGCGTCGGCCAGTGCCTTTGCTTCGGCCAGGGCAGCGAGCATCTTCAGGCGTTCGGGCGATTCTACGGGCTCTGTTACTGCGACAGTCTTTGTCGAAGGCGCAGGAGTCGCGGCCTTCGGAGGCTCATCTCCAATGGGAGGAAGCACGGGAGCTCCCGGTGAAGCGGCGAGTACTTCGCTCTGAGGCGCTTCATCATGATTCTCGGTGGCAGGAGTTGTGCCAACAGGAGACTGCACAGGCACCATGGTAATGCCGGGGACATCTGTTGTCTCGGGGACTATCTGTGTCCCGGGCGCCTGATTTGTCACGGGGAGAACTGCCGCGGTGGTAGAAGTTGTCGCAGGCATGTCATCCTGGTGCTTGTCGGATGGAGGCAGTACGATATCGCCTTCCTGTACGGGAGCATCCTTGCCGGGAATGTAAGGCGTTGTCGCTTTCTGCAGCGAGGCGAGCGTAGGAACGCCATCGGGCATTTCCGGATCCCTGGTCACGATTTCTATAGGAGCGGGGCCAGGCAGCGGAGGTCCCTGCCTGGTGGCATCTTCCATATCGCGGAAGGCCGCAGCAAGCTGGCGCGGGGGACGCATTACGGCATCCAGGGAGCGGCGGGCGGACGTCAGAGCATGGCGCGTCCAGTCGTCTTTGGATTTGTCCTGTGCATCTTTCTTATCCGCAGGATGTTGTGCAGGGGAAGTCTGTGCGGTAGCCGTAGCGGGCGTCGAACTCCTGGGCTCCATGCTGCCGCCATTGCCGTCCATGGTGCCTCCGGCTGCCTGCGTACCATCCAGATGATACTGGTTGCTCTTGGCGAAGACGCGGGCGTAGAAGCTGCCCGGCGTGGGCGGACCCGACATGAGCTCAGGAGCGCTTGCCATCATGTAAGTTACAGGACGCGAGAGCACTTCCGGCACGGGAGGGCCCTGAAGTTTCGCGAGTTCCGCCGCAGGCGCTTTGGCGCGTGAGCCTCGCGATGACGGATGACTGCCTACCTGCAGCCGGGTGGACCAGCGCAAATTCTCGTCGCGACGGGGATAGTCTGCGTCCGCCTCTCCATCGGCGGGAGGTGCGCTGGGGTCGGGCGCGGGGGTGTAGACCAGCGGCCATGCAGGGGCAAAAGGATCCGTACGGCGCGGCTTCAGGCTGGGAGGCAACGGAGCTTCGGGTGCGTCGTGCGTGGGCAGGGAATTGTCGTCGCCAGGAGTGCCATCCGGCGCTGTATACGTAATACCTTCTTCTGAAGGAGACATCACCATTTCGCCCTGCGGCAAAGCATCTGTTTCGGGATTTCCGTGTGAATCCATATCGCCACCTGCACCGCCGGACATGGGCGGTCCAAAGGGCGATGGCTTGCGAGGCGCCGAGTTGGCCGCCATGGCGGTCGTATTGGCGCCCGGCGCGGAATCCCCGTCTTTATACCAGGCGTACCATCCCTGAGCATCCATGCCGTAATTCTGGCGTGTGATGGCGCGCAGCGATTCCGCGATTTCACCGCGGTACATGGCATTGGCCACGGCCTTCTCATTCACGCTTCCGGGCAGTCGTTCAAAACGGACTTCAAGACCTTCCATCAACGCCTTAAGTGCGTCGCGATCGCCCTTGCGAGCAATACGGGTGAGACAGCGAATGGCCGTGATACGCGCCTGAGGATCCGGATCCTCCTTCATCATAAAGGCGGCAGCTGGAACGGCGCGTGGATCGGAGACTTCATCCAGATAAGCAAGCGCGACGGAACGGGCGGGACATTTGGTGTCCTCGACATAGTCCAGCATCGCCATCAGCGGATCATTGGTGCTGAGGCGAATGACGAGCATTTCCACAGCGGGGCGTTCTTCACGTGACAGCTTGGGCAGCGCCTGTTTCAGCTGGCGAACAATACGCAGATCGCCCAGCCGCAGCAGACCCGCCTGTGCACGCGGATCGGTGAGATTCTTCATCAGATGCGGCACGGCATCCTTCAGATCCATGCGGATGGCCGCGGCTACGGCGGCACCGAAATCCTTGCTGTGCGAGATGATGCGCTCCATAACAAAGGTTTCAGCCTTGACGTCATAGTCGTACGATCCCAGCGGCAGCAGAAAGGGAGAAAGAT
>JBGGNE010000391.1:0-6330 GCA_041287705.1 Methylacidiphilales bacterium
TCCGGCTCGGCATAGCCGGCGGAGGCAGCGACGAGGAGCACGGTAAGGGTGAGCAGGAGCGCGCGCACATTCATAGTGCATATATAATGCGTATCAACAGACAGATTGTAAAGTGCGAAATAGTGCTTTGTAACAAACAAGTGTCAGATTATCCGGCTGTATTTTTATACACCAATACACGATCTTTATTTATACATTAGTCCGCCACCTCCCGGTCGCTTTAAGAGCTGAGATAAAAGAATGGGAAGCGAAAGAGAAATAAAGATCATTATGCATCTATGTATAAATACCCTCCTGAGCATGTTTTCCGGCACCGGCACCAGCACCCGCTCCGTCATTCATTCACTCCCTTCTTCTCTCCTCTTCCCTCTTCCCCTTCCCTCGCTTACTTTATCGACAGGCCGGTCGCCACCAGTCGCCTGTTACGTTCTTCATCACGCGGATCTCACTGGTAATACAGCTCCGGTAAGCGAAGTCGATCCGCCCATCGCCATCAAAGTCACCTGCGACGGCCTCCTCAGGAACGTTTTTTGGAACGATCCAGGTCCTGAAGTGCGCTTTGTCGGGCGGAGGACTCGCAGTAATGAGAGCCGCACCGGAGACGTATGGCCCGACCGGCCTGAAGCTGAAGTCGCCGAAACCGCAATAGATTTCGATATTGCCCGACCAGAATTTGTTCCCATTCGACCCTGTCAGAATATCCAGCTTTCCGTCATGGTTAAAATCCGCCACGCAGAAGAGAAATCCCCCATCCATGCGAGGCGCCATACCATGTGCCAGGAAGGAACCATTGCCGCGGCCCTCAAACAGGGAAGTAATGTTGTCGGTTGCCGGCAAAATATCCGTCTTGCCGTCGCCGTTCAGATCGCAGGCCACAAGCATTCTCTTGTCTATGGCGCATTGCAACATGGAGCGCTGTAGAACAAAGCTTCTTCCACCATCCTTTTCCGCACGCCCCAGTAAAATGGCGATCGGGTAGTCTTCGTGATGCAGCATGGCGTAGTCACCAGCACACATACAGCCGATATCTGGCAGACCGTCACCGTTAAAGTCGGCAACGCAGGGAACGCCAGAAGCGCCGGCCATAACCTCAACGGGGGGCTGGAATGTCCCATCTCCCCTGCCATGCAGCACCACGACGCGATAGGAAATGACATGACGCTGCGGAGGGTTAAGCGTCACCAGGAGATCCTGCTTTCCGTCGCCGTTGAAGTCACCCGCCTGAATGGCCACGAGATCGTGCCCTTCTGGAACAGCGGTTGTTATCGGAGCTTCCGTAGAGAAGCAGCAACGTGCAGGCGCAGCGGCATCCTCTTTCCTGCTCTTCGCTGCCACCGGCGGGAGGCCTGTGCCTGGAATCATGTAAATCACGTCCTTACGGAGGGGCCGTGCCGAAGTTGGCTCGCGCCCTTGCGACCGGCCCGAACCCATCACGCACAGATCAGGCACTCCATCCCCGTTAAAGTCCGCCAGAGCCACATGCTGATAGTTATGGTAAGAAAAATCCAGCCACGGGTTGATCGCATTCGGCTTCAGCGTCTGGCTGAGATAGAGCGTTCCACTGGAAGTGGCCAGCACGATTTCCACTTCGCCATTCCGCATAGGCAGGATCAGATCAGCACGACCATCTCCGTTAAGTTCGGCGGTGGCCATGCAGACGGGCTGACAAGTGGGCTCATACACCTGCCCCGCCGCAAAGCGTATAGGAACGCACGCCCCGTACACGCACAGCGCCCCCCACACCACAAGCACGGCAAATGCCACGCGCCACCATCGACTGCGCGCCATGGCGGAAATCGCACTCGTGATCAAGATGTGCACTCTAATAGAAAGAATAACGCGCGAGCCGCGGAATTCTTAATGCAAGAGACGGCAACCGGGGAGAAGAGGAAAGCGTAGTTACAGGATGCATCTGCATCTTTCCCCGTTCTGCGTTATCCGCTTTTCTACTTTTCTACTTTTCTACTTTTCTTGTAAAAATGAAGACGTCATGCCGCGCCTTTACGGGCAGCTCGCATCAGACGGATGACGCATACAGCGTTCCCCTCCCCTCTACTCCACTTCGCGCGTGTGCAGGCGGTACTCGCGGAGGGCGAAGCCGTGGCGGGTGTAGTAGGTGGCCAGATGCGGGGATTCCACCGCGACTTCAATCAACAGACGACGCAGGCCCAGACCGGGCGCTATCGCCTTGATCGTATCCAGCGCGCTGCCGCCCAGACCCAGCTTGCGGAAGCGTTCATCCACGTATAGCTCATCAAACAGACCGTAGCGACCACGGAACTCAAAGCTGAAGCCGAACGTCAGCACAAAATACCCAGCAGGAACACCCTCCACCGTGGTAAACCACACGCCGCCCGCCGCCCGATTCTCCGCAAGGTAACGCACCTGATCCCGCCGCTCCGCTGCATCCCAGGGAATGTGCAGCAGGCGGCAAAAGACCTCCATCATCGGCAAAATCAGCTCCCCATCCTCCAGGACAGCGCGTTTCCACAGAGCGGCGTGAGTCATAAGGCGGCGACATTCTGTTACGGTTCGCGGGCAATGCAACCCCTTACAGCTCCTGCGCGCGAAGCTTCACCATTTCGATCTTCACTTTGGTATCCTTCAGCTTCTCCTTCAGCAGCGCCGAAATCTGGCCGGTCGTATACAGCACTACCTCCTGGCCCGGCTTCACCATCTGGGAAAGATTCTGCAGACGGATCGAAATGCGCTCTGTATAGATGCCGTAATCAAACGGCACGGGAAACACCAGCCGGCCTTTCTTGTCGATAAACGAGATCAGCCGATCCGAGGGATTGATTTTGACGATGCCCCCGTTTTTGGAATGATACGCGCTAAGCAGCTCCGCCACTTCCGTAAAGAACTGCGCGTCCGCCTCGTTCCACGCGCCCGCGGCGCTGTTAATGAACGCACTCGGGCCCGCCTTCCCGCCGACATCCGCCAGGCACTCCGTAATCACCGAATTGTGCACGGGCGAGTACCAGGGGTGAAACAGCAGCTTATCCGCCACGTCCCGCGAGATGCCGAGATCCAGCAACTTTTTGCGATTGCGGATGCGCAGATCCGGAGCGCTGCAGTCGATCAGTTCGTTCTGCAGCTTCTGGTTAATATTCAGCGCCGTACCAATGCCGAACGGGATCAGGCCCACCAGATTATTCACCACGAGATTGGCCGCCGCCTCCGACCACGCCACTTCGTTCAGCGCATCCTGAAACGCAGCATTGGAGCTGTAGGGATTTACGCCCAGCTTAAACGCGATGCGGCGCTTCGCCGTGCTGGCGCCCAGCAGATTGGTGTAGGCCTTGTCCTCATACTTGCTCTTGCGGCCCTTCATGCTCTCGCCCAGATCGCCAAACATGCGGCTGGCGCCCTTGGGGATGCTCTCGAAGAAATCCTTGGGATCGGTCACAATCTTGCCCGCCGCCTTCAGCTTGCCGGTGGCGTCCTGGCTGGCGCCCTTCATAAAGGCTTTGTCCGCCGCCATCTCCTTCAGCTTCGCAATCGCATAGATCTCCGCCACGCGCTCCTGCACCATGGTGGTGGTAAAGACTTCGTAAAAGCCGTAGTCGGAATCGATCTGATACGTCACATTAATTCCGTCGCACATAGCCCACTGGCGCACCCGGTGGCGCGGCCCGCTCATCAGCTTCTCCGGCAGAAACCACGCCGCCGCCACACTGTTAGGCTGCTCAAAGCCGCCGTCATCCCGGTTAAAGAAAGGAGCCTGAGGCGTGGAGTTAGCCGCATTAACCGGCTCCGCACGCTCCACCTCGCCCTGAGCGCAGGCAGTGGTGGCGGGGCTGAGCGCAAGGATGCCGGAGGAGGCGAGGAGACCAAACGCAACCATGGCTGCGTAAGATACAAAATACTGGGTTGCCATAAAGGGATCAGGAAAGTGAAGTACAGCCTGGATTGGCCGTGCACGCTACCAGAGCCGCACCTGCATGCCAAGCCGCGCGCGCAGAATTTTTTCACCGGCGTCACAGCCCGAGATTGCTGTATCCAGTGGCTGCCTGCCATGTATACATAAATTTAACGCCTGCGGGACGCTCCGGCTGGCTTTTTGCCGCGCGGGCTGATAGGTTGAGGGGCGATATGCATCTTCTCACCCAACCCGAGATCGTGGACGCGATCAATGCCCAGATCGGACGCGAATTTTCCGCTTCCCACAATTACGTTGTCATCGCCGCCTACTTTGGCGCCGAGAATCTGCCGGAGCTCTCCGCGCACTTTTACGCCCAGGCGGAAGAGGAGAAGGATCACGCCATGAAGTTTGTCCACTACGTCGTGGAAATCGGCGGCAAGGTGGCCATCCCGCCCATCGCTTCCTATCAGGCCGAATTTGCTTCCTCCGAAGCCGCAGTACAGGTCAGCCTGGATGCAGAACTTACCGTCACCAGCGAGATCAACAAGCTGATGGATCTCAGCATCAAGCACAACGATCACACCACCGCCAACTTCCTGCGCTGGTTCGTCAGCGAGCAGCTGGAAGAAGTCAGCAGCATGGAAGAACTGCTGCGCATGGTGCAACGCGCCGGCGAAGACGGCCTGCTGCGCGTGGAAGAATACCTGGCCCGCAAAAACGGCCCTCGCGGCAACAAGGCCAGCTACGGCAACAGCGCCGACTAGCCGATCACCCGCCCCGACTGACGCCCGGTAAAGCCGGGCGCTGCCTTCAAGACAGTTCCTGCGCAACGGCAACTTTCTTTGCGATCCATTGACAAGATGTGCCCTCGGCTGCGTCCAATAAGTCGATAATCTCCGCCCGCTCACCGCCGCCGCCACGGCTCTTTCCAGTCGCGGCTGCGGTGGGTGCGGCGTCTTTATAAATCCATAAAATCACAGATGAAATGCCGGGCATCCGCTCTATATTAAAAGTAAGCCAAAGCTAAACGAGCCACTGACCAGAAAAGCAAGTAAGACCATTCCGCATGGTTAGTAGGTAGGAAAGCTCCCAAATAACGATGCGAATTGGTCTACCTCATAACAACAAGCATCCCCTCCGCTCGTCCAACACCGCCCCCCAACCCCGCGACGGCACCGTGGTCCAGCGGAACGCTGGTCATGAAAACGTTGCTTTACGGAATTTGGTGGCTCGGCTAGTTCATACATAAAGGAAGACAAGCTTTCTTCTGTTTCCCGCTTGCGCCTGCCCGCGCGCCTCTCCCACTCCTCCCCATCGCCATGCTCCTAAACTTCGATCTCCACTGCCACTCCCGCTACTCTGCGGATGGCGTGGCGGAACCCGAGGACTTGATCGCCGAAGCGCGCCGCAAAGGTCTCCACGGATTCGCCATTACCGACCACGACACCTGCGAATGCGTCGACTACTTCATGCGCCACGGCTACATGAACGCGCTGGGCACCCCGGTCAATGGCTTCCTTATCATACCCGGGCAGGAAATCTCCACCAGCGACGGCCACCTCCTCGGCCTCGGCGTCCGGCTGCCCAGCGTGCGCGGCATCTCCGCTGCTAACGCGGTCAACCTCATCCATCGCTCCGGCGGCATCGCCATCCCGCCCCATCCCTACGACTTCTTCCGCGCCGGCATACGCGAGCATGTGCTGAACGCCCTGCCCATCGACGGCCTCGAAGTATTCAACGCCGCCACCACGCTGAAGCGTTACAATCAGCAGGCTTACGACTACGCACAGCGCCGCGGACTCCCCATGACCTCCAGCAGCGACGCCCACGACGCCGTCGCCATCGGCACCGCCATGAACACCCTGCAACTTGAGACCTTCGACGTTGCCGGAGTCCTTGCCGCAGTAACCCGCGGCAGCAACACCCTCACCCAGCGCTACCTCACCCCGCGCGACGCCCTGAAAAAGACCTGGAACAACGTCTTCCGCCTCCGCCGCAAACGCCGCGAACCCGTGGAACCCCCCGTCGCTCCGGTAAGCTAAGCCTGCAGCCGGGTGGATGAAGAGTTGTCCTTCGGTTAGCCTGCTTCCCCTTTCTGCTCCCCTAATACAGGATCAGACAAATAGATCGTCATCTGGCCCGTCAGATTGCAAATACGCCGAAAGATCGCGCGGCGCCGGGAACAGTCGGCGCCAGCACAATGTACGAGTATGCCTGGCCCGGCCGCGGCAGCCGTACGCCGCCCGAAGGCGAAAACTCCACTTCCAGCGTATCTACCGTACGGTTGTAGTACGGGATGTTCGCAAGAATAAGCAGGCAACCTGCGCCATTATGATGATTTTACGTCAGGCGCTTACGCTTTTCACGAGTGTCGTTCAAAACCTTGTGTTGCTGCTTTTGCATCTCCATGAAGGTCTGCACGTTCAGTACAGCAAGAGGCTGGCGCGCAGTCCATGGAGGAGAAG
>JBGGNE010000392.1:0-7436 GCA_041287705.1 Methylacidiphilales bacterium
CTGGTCGCACTCAGCGCCGATCTCGCAGCCAGGTAGTCGAAAGGTTCCGCATACACGGAGTTCGGCGCCAATGCCGGCATGATTGCAGAGAGCGGGCAGCGTGTATCTACCAACGGGAAATCCTCTGGCCGCTCAGGAAACCACCACAAGGTTTCATCATTACGCCCACAGGTAGCCTCCTCACGCGGAGGTTGCCTGGGCACTAGCGGGATTTGTCACTGTCCTGCTTCTTCGCTCGGGGTTCTGCAATCGTTGCGTTAACAACGATGCGCATCACGTTTCCAGAGAGCCTGTAGCCCGGCGCACGCCACAAGTGTGGTTATATTCAGTGCGCCGCGTCAGGCGCCAGCTTTTGTCATCAGGCAATCATTATTACCTCATTTACCGGCCATGTCTTCTCTATACGATTCATACGATGCGGCGGAGCCTGAATCCTCCGGCCGGCACAGTGCGGCGGGATGCAGCCCCATGGCTGCGGTACATGAAGCCCTGCTTTTCTCCACGGAGAAAGGTGATATTTGCCTGCGTCTTATCGAAAGCTGGCAGCAATTGCTGACCGATACCGCTATTCTGGGCTCCGTGCTGCTGCTGTCGCGTACGGAGCAGGCGGTGCTTGCTTCGCGTGTCAGTCGCACCGACTTCTGGCCGTTGCCGGAGGGGGCGGGCGATTCCGAGTCGTCCATGCTGGTGGAGCTGGGCAGCGGTTTTTCCGTCAATCTGGACGACTTGCACTTTGCCGTGGCCGCGGATGAGCGCCTGGAGACCGAGCGCATGCTGGCCCTCCAGTTCTTCGATAAATATGGCGCGGGCATGTTCAAGGCCATTCTGACGGATGACGCGGATCACGAGTGGTTTACACGATTCATCCAGCACTATGCCCGCGGCGGCCAGCCCCCGCGTGTCAGCGCCGAAACGCGTCCGCCTCTTCCCGCGCCCGGCGCGCTGGCTGCTGATCCGGCGGGTCTGGCCTGGTTGCGCGACATATGGCCTAATCTCGATCCGTCCGTCCCCGGCGATTTCATTCACGGCTGGGAAGACATCACCCGCCTGGAAGCGCTGGAGCTTGTCGGAGCTCCCTGCGCGTCCACGGCCCGATATGAGCAACTGGTGCAGGGCCTGCTGCTTGCGTCCCAGTCGCAGTTCCCGCTCAGCTTCACGCTGTTCAATCAGGGGCTGCACCATCAGGTCACGATGGTTCCGCGGCGCATGGAGCGCTGTGGCGACAGCATCCACATTATGGATCGCGACAGCGAAGCGCACATCCTGCGCGCCCCGGGTCTCAGCCTCTGGCAAACGACCTATAGCGCGGAGGCCGGTACTTCAATCGAGCTGTTCAGTTCCGATCGCCGCCGCTGCTGCCACATCCAGTGTGTCGGCGAGCCGCTGGAAATCCAGCGCTGGTCGGAGGTTTTTCAGCGGGGATGGTAACAGAGAGGATTAAGCCAGCGCCTTCACCATAAAGACTGCTGTCTCGTCCGCATGCGGTTCGTCGTAAAGGCTGGCGTCCCAGCCGCAGATGCGGAAGCCGTTGTTGAGGTAGAAGCGTATGGCGGGGTAATTGACGTTTTGCGTTTCCAGCCAGAGGTGGCGGATATGCACCTGGTGCTCTTTCTTACAGGCAAGCACGCCCTGAATGACGGCATTCATCAGCATGGTGCCGTGGCCCTGGCTTCGTTGCGGGCGGTGTACATAAAAGTCGGTGAGGATGGCGCTGCGGTTCCATGGTTCATAGCGTACTACCGCAAGGCTGATCGGTTCTCGCAAGGTATCATCTGCAAAACCGGCCATGGCTACAATGGAATGTTCTACTTCGGGGCGCGTCAGCGTTATGGCATAGGCTTTTGTAAATGTAGAGACGCGGGGTGCTGCTCTGAACTGCGCGCCAAAACCAATGCCTTCCTCTTCTTCTTCATGCTGGTCGTCTGTTTGTTCATACACATACTCTGTTGAAAACGATGTGTCCAGACGGCGCAATGCTTCAGCATCACGGTCCCAGTTTAGATTCAGAATAGGCATCAGATTGTGTGTAAGACTTGAGTGTGAATAAGGCGGAGGCAGCGGCAGATGTAATGACGCCGGGTAAGCCTCGACGTTTGCAAACTCGAAATTTGCGTTTCCTGAGAGGGAAAAATTTGCGTTCGAGCCAAACAGAAGCATAGTAATGGCAAATATCCATGAAGCGAAACGCAATCCACCTATTTGCCATAGCCGTCATCGGTTCGGCCCTGATCGGGCTGGGCAGCCAGCACGGCTTTACTGAAGACGCCAAGCCAAAATCCGAGGCAAAGTCCAAGGACAAAGAGAAAATCCAGTACACGCCCGAGCCAGTGGCGCCGCTCACGGAGAACGACGTCCCGCTGCTCGAGAAGATTAACCGCGAGACGACCAAGATTGCCCAGGCCGTTGTGCCCAGCGTCGTCAGTATCACCACCAGCAAGAACGTCGTGCCGTCGCTCGGCGGTGCAGGTGGCGAGGGTGATGAAGTTCCGCAGGTGCTCCCTCCCGGTCGTCGCCGCCCTACCGCGCCGCCGGTCACTCCCATTCCCCGCGATAACTCGCTTGGTTCCGGCGTCATCGTAAGCCGCGAAGGCCATATTGTCACCAACAACCACGTTGTTAAGGACGCCGACGAAATCACCGTACAGCTCTTCGACAACCGCAAATTCAAGGCCAAGCTGATCGGTATTGATGAGATGGGCGACATCGCCGTTCTCAAGATCGAGGCTGACAACCTGCAGGCTCTCGCCATCGGCGATTCCTCCAAGGTTCAGGTTGGCGAGTTCGTCATGGCGATCGGCAATCCGTTCGGCCTCTTCTCCGAGTCCGTAACGACAGGTATTGTGAGCGCCAAGGGCCGCAATCCTCAGTTCACCCGCGGCAGCTACGAAGACTTCCTGCAGACCACGGCCGCCATTAACCCCGGTAACTCCGGCGGTGCGCTGGTGAACAACCGCGGCGAGCTGATCGGCATCAACACCGCTATCGCCTCCATGAGCCGCGGCTTCCAGGGACTCGGTTTCGCGATTCCCAGCAACCTGGCCAGATTCACGCTGGAAAGCCTGATCCGCCACGGCAAAGTGGTGCGTGGTTACCTCGGCGTCTCCATCCAGGAAGTGAAGCCTGAGCTGAAAGATGCGTTCGGCCTGCCTTCCGAAGAAGGCGCTCTGGTTGCCGATATCAACAAGGGATCACCCGCGGAAAAGGGCGGGGTGGAACGTGGCGATGTGTTTGTGGAATTCGACGGCCAGAAGGTCAAGTCGACTGCCGAACTGCGCCTGCTCGTTTCGCAGACTCCTATCGGCAAGGATGTTAAGGTAACGGTTATCCGTAATCGCAAGCCCCACACCCTGACGCTGAACATCACCGAACTTCCCGGCTCGCTTGCCTCCAAGGGTGCGGCCCCCGGCGCTGAAGACACCGACGACGAGAATTCCGGCGAACTGAAGAACGCGCTGGCCGGTGTCAAAGTGCAGAACCTTGATGCGGCAACCAAGGCCCGTCTGAAGCTGGGTGACGACGCACGCGGCGTTCTGATCACCAGTGTGGAGCCCGGTTCCGTCGCGGAAGTCAAAGGCCTGCGCAAAGACGATGTGATCGAGGAAGTGCGCCCCAGCAACAGCGATCCGGGTGCGAACAACAAGACCCAGGACGTGAAGAGCTTCATCGAACTCGCCCGCAAGGTGAAGGAAGATCAGAGCGTGCTGCTCGTCATCCGTCGCGCCGGCGGTGTGGTGTTTGTTGTGCTGCCCAAGGTCAAGTAATCGGCAACGTACATACGTTCCCTGGTTCTTAAGACTGTATTCAATTCGTCAGTTAATCTGACAAGATAAGGTATCTGCCAGAGTGTGTGATAGCACTGCACGGCAGGTACCTTTTTCTTTTGCTGCGGAGAGCTATTATATGCCCAGCCTGGATTTTCCTGTTAATCCGTTACGCGATACACTCTATACGCGGGATTCGCTCTATGGCAATTACAGCCTGGAGGATCCGCTTTCAGTAAAAGACACCCTGGATTTCAAGCTCTTTAAAGGCTTTGTAATGGATGGCGGACCTATGCCGCAAACCTACAACGCCGGCATTATGCGCAGCCTGCATGATAACTCCATTACGGAACAGCTGGAGCGGCTGCGGCGCAGGACTCCCCGTATCGCCGCCATTATGGGTGGCCATCGCGAACGGCGCGGTTCCGCGATCTACCGCAACGTCTGCCTTATGTCGGCGCACCTCACCCGCTCCGGCCTGCTGATGGCGTCCGGAGGCGGTCCCGGTGCGATGGAAGCGTGCCACCTTGGCGCCTATCTTTCGCAGCGCTCTGACGATGAAATTATGCAGGCGGTGGACACACTGTCCGATGTGGCCGATCTGCCCCAAAACCTGCGAGATCTGGTAAAGCCGGACGGCACGGTGAATGACGCCATCATCCATGAGATTCATTCCTGGCTGAAGCCTGCGTTCCAGCTCATTCAGCAGTACCCTGATGGTCGCAACAGCCTGGCCATTCCCACATGGCTTTACGGCCACGAACCCGCGTGTCCGTTCGCCAATTCCATCGCCAAGTATTTTCAGAACAGCATCCGTGAGGACGGGTTGCTCGCTATTGCCAAGTACGGCATCATCTTCACCAAGGGCCAGGCTGGTACGTTGCAGGAAGTCTTTCAGGACGCCGCGCAGAACTACTACAACGCCTACGACTGGTTCAGCCCCATGATCTTCCTGGATGACGAAGACTGCTGGTCGGTTACTTTCCCCGTCATCCCCATCTTAAGAACCATGTTCTGCAGAGACGAAGCGCATTGCGACGTCCCCACTTATACCAACTACGTCAAGGTAACCAAGGACTGGCGGGAAGCCGTGCGCATCCTGAAAGAATTCGTCCCACCTTACACACCCCAGCCCAAAGAGTCGGGAGAGAATTTGCGGGATTTGTAATTCTTGATGTCGTGCTACTTCCCAGCCTTGGCGCCCATCTGCTTCTTCAGCATTTCCTCCAGTTGTGGCTGGGTGAAGGGTTTGGTGAGGTAGCCGGTGGCGCCCAGTTCCATGGCTTTAACATGGTGCTTTTCGGCCGCGCGGGAGGTGATGATGACGATGGGGAGGGTGGAGCGCTCCTTTTCGGGGAGGTTGCGAACGGCGCGGATGAATTCGTAGCCGTTCATGCGCGGCATCTCCAGGTCGGAGAGAATCAGGTCGATGGGAAGCTGGCGCAGCTTGTCCAGCGCGTCCAGACCGTCGACGGCGAGGTGCACGCGGAAGCCCATCGCAGTCAACGTACGCTCCTGTACCTTACGCACACTCAGCGAATCATCCACGACGAGAATCTCGAGCGGACCGGACGCCTTTTTCGGCGTGGCCGAAGCAATAGCAGCGGCGGGCGGCGCGGGACTGGCCGGCTTCGGCTCTGTGACAGTTGCTGCGGTTTTCGTGTGATCTGATTGAACTTCGGCTTCCGCTTTCGTCTCGGGCGCGTTCACGGTCGCGGTCGAAAGCGATGGCTCGGCCACGGCGCGGATCAGCCCTGGCAGATTGATGATGAAGACGGGGTGACCTTCCGCGTCGATCGTGGCGCCGTTGAAATAGGGATGCTGCGCCAGAAGCGGATCCAGTGGCTTCACCACAATCTCCTGGCGGCGCAGGATGCGGTCCAGGCGCAATACGGCGCGGGATTCGCCAACGCTTAGCATCAGGCCCTGTGCTCCTGGTAAAGTTGCACTGGTTGCCGCGCCGTTTTCCATTTTCGGCGTGTTTTCGGTCGCGGCTCGCTTCAACTGCATTTGCTCCGCCAGTGAGAAGACGCGGACTTCCTCGTCCTGCATTGCCGTGAATTCCCCACCGTCGCGTTGCACCACCGCCAGCGAATCCATCAGAACACCGCGTTCTATAAAGTTCAGTGGGAAGGCGAAGGTGTGGCCTGCCGCCTCGCCGATGATCGCTTCCGTAATGCTGAGACTGATCGGCAGACGCAGCACCCAGGTGGAGCCCGCGCCCTCCGTGGTATCCACGCGGACGGCGCCGCTCAGGCTTTCAATCTCCGCCTTCACGACGTCCAGGCCCACGCCGCGCCCGGCCACGGTGGAGATCTTCTCCGCCGTGCTGAAGCCGGGTTGAAACAGAAGGTGCACGGTATGCTCGTGGCTGAGCGGCGGGGCGTCGGCGGCCAGAAGACCGCGCTCAATCGCCCTGCGGCGAACAGCCTCGGTGCGGATACCGGCGCCGTCATCCTGAATCTCGATCGTGACCTGGCTGCTGGCCTGGGCGGCGCGCATAATCACGGTGCCGCGACGCGGTTTGCCCATGGCCACGCGCTGATCCGGCGGCTCGATGCCATGCGCTACGGCATTGCGCACCAGGTGCAGCAGCGGTGCGTAAAGCTGATCCACGATATTCTTGTCCAGCATCGTGGCTTCGCCGACAAACACCAGATCGGCTTCGCGACCCTCTACACGGGTGGCATCGCGGAAGGCGCGCACCAGCCGGCGGAACACGGTATTGACCGGCACCATGCTGAGCGCCGTAATTTCGCCCTGCATCAGGCGCGAATTGATCGCAAACTTGCGGTTGTCCTGCTCAAAGGAATCGAACAGATCCTCCAGATCGCGCATGACTTCGCCGATATCATCCGCCGCTTCGGTCAGCGAGCGCGACAGGATGTTCAGCTCATCGTAATGGTCCATTTCCAGAGCGCTGAATTCCGGCGCCGCGGTAAGCACGGCGGAGTCTGTCGAGGAGGTTGCGGTTGCTGCGGAGGCGGTGCCATTTATGGACTTAAGATTATCCACAGGCTGACGGCGCGCGTTCATTAGATACGCGGCTTCCGTGCGTTTGCGCGAGTCTGCCAGGCTTGTAAAGTCGAACTGCGACTGGAAGTTCTGTACCAGACGCAGCAGATGATCGCGGTTTTCGCGAATGAGACGCTGGAGCTCGAGGGAGCGCTCAATCTTTTTCTCGAAACGGTTACGATCGATGACCACTTCGCCCACCAGATTCAGCAACGAGCGAAGGCGATCCGCTTCGACGCGAATCGTGCGCTCTTCCTGACCCGCCGCTGCTGTCGGCGTGCGAGGAAGCGAGCTGGACGGCGCTGACCCCGAAGCGCTGGTGCCGGCACTGGAATCCTGCGAAGTAACAGGAGCGGGAGTAAGGGGAACAGGCGGCCGGGAGAATGCGGATAAAGGCAGAGAAAGCGGGCCGGTAGCGGGCGATCCGGTACCTTCGGCCCTATCTGCCCGGGCCGTGGTGGGGACGGGCGCCGGCGTTGAAGCAGCTCCACCACGCGCCTCCGCAGGAACGACCAGCGGGCCGCTGCTGGTTCCATCGGCGTGGGGCGCGCGCTTTTTCGGAACCTGTGCGGGTGGCGGCAGTACGCTGAGTGGGCGTGCGGGAGCGCGAATCGAGGCGGCGGCTTTAAGAGCCTGCGTGAAATCGGCATCCGTAGGGAT
>JBGGNE010000393.1:0-54669 GCA_041287705.1 Methylacidiphilales bacterium
TGGATACATCACTGCTTATGGTCAGCGCATTTGGCCAGGATGGCATCCTTATCACCATGGTTGGCGATTCCGAACTGGTAAGCGAGGAAAACTGCGTTCGGCAATCAGCACCCACCGTAGCAAAGGCATGGCGTCGCCACAGCGCCACAATAGCTGCATGGGAGCGCGATGGTCAGGTAGCAGCCCGCGATGCTAAACATATATGGAAGATGGCCTCTATTGGCATAGAGGACGCTATATGGACCCAGCACTTCGATCTTTTTGAGCGCGAAGCCTATTTGCAGAAGTGCGCCTTCATAGCTTTGGGTGCTGTTACCTCGCTTCTGATGGGTGTTGGCCTGGCAATCTGGTTATAGCTAAAGCCCAGTCAGGCCTATTTTCCTGAGGTGCTTATAGAAAGATAAGCACGGTAGCCACTGTTACCAGAAAGGCTCCAACCATACGTGCCACCAGAACGCGCGGCGAGCTTGCCGCCAGTTCGCTGTTGCCAAACCAGGCACCGATCAACCACACAAACATGATACCCCAGAGTCCGCGGCTGCTGTAAATGACATTGGCCCCTGCGGCGTCGCCATAGACGCCGATCGCCGTAATAAGTACCAGCGACTGCAGAGTGAAAAGCCCTACCCCAATAGCCAGGTAGGGGAGAGCCGCCGTGGGAACTCCATGCCAGGTGGTGACTTTGCCGCGTGGCACGATCGCCAGTGAGAGAAACGCCGCCAGAACCATCGCGGGGGGAACCAGATTTCCAAAGCCCAGCCTTGGGCTCCAATACTGGGTCATGGAGTCAAACCCCGCAAATGCAACCGCCGCAAAAAAGGCGTAGCATATCGCATACATCTGCTCCCTGGGCGTCTCGGGCTTGTCATGTACCTGCAGGAAGGCAATGCCGATGACAGAACACACGGCAGCTATCCACGTAAGCAGATCAACGGGCACACCCAGAATAAATGCTGCAATGAAGCCGACAAACACCGCCTTAACTCCAAATACCGGCGTAACACTGGAGACCTCGCCCGACGAAAGAGCCAGAATCGTAAACACCTGACCTAACACAAAAAGTACGGCCTGAAGAATAATCGGCCAGCAGGGTGAAGGCAGAGAAGGAAAATCTTTCCAGTTATAAAAGAAGAGAAATCCTGCAGCCAGGGCAAAGTTACATATAAATGTAGTACGAATCCTGTCTGTTCCAAGATCGCTGGATGCCTTAAGAGCCATTGTACCCAATGCATAGAGCATTGCAGCAAGCAAAGGGAATAACAGATACGCTTTTACGTGAATGATATGGAGCAGAGTTTGCATCGGGCAATCGCTTTCCGTCTGGGTTAGCTTGCAAGCATCCTACTTGCGATTTACGCTGTCAGCATCCTGAATAGCGCCGATTTTTATGCAAAATGCGCACGCCATCGATTTGTTCGCGGCCGGTATCCCCGGTATTCGCCACACACCCGTGCCTCTGCAGACGGAGTTTCCTCTGCACTATCTGCTGAACGGACAGCGCGATGATAAGCCCATCGATGTCTTTCACACACACAACGTTCTGGAAATAGGTCTGTGCCTGGATGGCGGCGGAATCTTTCATGTCTGCGGCAAGGTACTGCCCTTTCAGGCGGGAGACGTGACCGTAATCACTCCGCTGGAGTGGCACCGCTCGCAAAGTGCTCCCTGCACAGTCAGTACCTGGGCATGGTTCTTCTTCGATCCAGCGAGGTTGCTGGTGCCCTCCATCACGCGGCAGCTCCCGTACGTTCCGGAAGATTATGCCGGCCGTGGCTTCAACAACGTACTGTCCGGCGGCAGCCATCAGGAACTGGTTGCGCTATTGCAGGAGCTTGTCAGGGAAGGACATGCGCGCCTTGCCGGTTATGAGCACAACATGCGTGCCTTGCTCTCCATTTTCCTGAATCGGCTCAGCCGGCTGACACGCCGCGAAGCGCAAGCCACGTCAGAAGTCTCCTCGCCGGAACGAATCATCCAGGCTCTTGATGCCATGGCACGCCGCTACCAGGAGCCGCTTTCCATCGCCGAGCTGGCCAGGTTCTGTCATATGAGCCTGCGTAATTTCCAGCTGCATTTTCATAAGGTAACGGGCCAGACACCCCAGTCCTACCTTATTGAATGCCGCGTACAGGCCGCCATTGCCATGTTGCGCACCAGCGATCGCTCAGTAACGGAGCTGGCCTATGAATCCGGCTTCGGCTCGCTCTCCAGCTTCAATCGGGCTTTTCGAGCGCATACAGGACGAACTCCGAGCGACTTCCGTCATTGAGTCTGCGCCGCGCTGCCGTTACAATACACCTGTCTATGAATGCCGCCGCTTCAGCCACAACGGAACCTGCACGGAAAAGTTGTGGAGGAGAAACGGAGAAACATCGCCAGCTGAAAGTGCTCGCGGCACGCTGGGCCCGCGAAGCCGGGTATAACATCATGGCGCCGGAAGTATCCTTCCCCTACGGTGGTTTCCGGGCGGATATGGCAGCGTACCGGCCACATTTTTCCGTACCGGCACATCTGCGCAGCCGAAACTTCGGAAGCCCAGGTGACACACCTCAGGACATGGGGCTGACCGCCATCTTTGAGTGCAAACAGTCCCGTAGCGATCTTATGAAGGAT
Source organism: Methylacidiphilales bacterium (assembly GCA_041287705.1). GTDB lineage: Bacteria > Verrucomicrobiota > Verrucomicrobiia > Methylacidiphilales > UBA1321 > LW23. The sequence goes on from JBGGNE010000393.1 coordinate 2,614, forward strand.
TCGCACGACAGGGCAAAGGTGCAGGAGCGTCTGAAAACACTGGTGGATCGCAAGACGCGGCTGGAAGAACTCCTGAAGATGCATTGCCCACACCTGGCGCAGGGCGAAAGTCTGTTTCCCGAATACGACAGCTATAACTGGAGCAGCCTGGGGCATAAGTCCCACGCTTTCGTCCTGCGGAAAATACGCGAGGCGCAGAGCGCACTCTCCTTTAAGACAAAATTCTTCAAGATGTTCAGCTACAAGCTCGCGCATCTCCACTACCTCGTTATGGAGCCGGGAATTATTAAGCCGCACGAGGCGCCCGTGGGCTGGGGACTTCTGGTGCGCGAAGGAGAAAATACCCTGCGACTTGAAGCGGCACCTGCCAGACAGGAGATTTCACCCGGCATGCAGTTGCTTTTCCTGCAACGCATTGCCTCTACAGCCGGACGCGGACTTTTGCCCTTTGAGGAGCCGGGTAAATCATTGTGATGCAAAATTCGGATTTTCATACACCGCCGTGCGAGTAAGGTGTGAAGAAATATGAGCGCCCAATTTCCCGACGAAGAAGCCCCGGATGGAGCATTTGAGCGACAGGAAGATGCTTTCCGACAACTTGTTACGACAGATGGATCTACCCCGTTCGCGCTTGCGGCCGGACGTTATCACCTTTATGTCTGCCTGGCCTGCCCCTGGGCCAGCCGCACTCTGATTGTGCGCAATCTGCTGGGGCTGCAGGATGTCATCGGGGTCACCGTGGTGGATCCCATCCGCGACGATAAGGGCTGGGCGTTTCGCGATGGTCCAGGATATACCCGCGATCCCATCAATGGCTTTGAGTACCTGAGCGAGGCATACGCCGCGTCGGACCCTGGATTTCATGGACGCGTGACTGTGCCCGTTTTATGGGACAAGGAGCTTCACCGAATCGTCAATAACAACGAAGACGACATCTGCCGCATGTTTAGCGACGTGTTTGCTCCTCTGGCGACTGGCAATGATGTGAAGCCGGACCTCTTTCCCGCCGACATAGCAAAAGATCAAAAGAAGCTTTCGGAGTTCATCTATGAGACGGTGAACAACGGCGTCTATCAGACTGGATTCGCCAGTTCACAAAGTGCGTACGAGATCGCGTTTGTCTCTCTCTTTGCCTCACTGGAGATACTGGAAGAGCGCCTTGCAAATCAACGCTTTTTGTTCGGCACACGCATTGTAGAGACGGACTGGCGCCTGTTCTGTACACTCGTTCGCTTCGATGCAGTATATGTCGGGCACTTTAAATGCAACCTCCGCCGCATCATTGATTACCCGAACCTGCACGGCTATCTGCTGGATTTATATCAACAGCCAGGCATTGCGGATACCGTCAATCTGGATCATATCAAGCGACACTATTACTATACGCACGATGACATCAATCCTACCCGCATAGTGCCTTTAGGCCCTGATTTGGATTTTACCAGACCGCATGGTCGCGAACGGCTTGGTGGTGCTTAATATGACGCGCTTTTGAGTTTCCGAATCCTCCTGACAACATCATGGGCTGGACGCTCGGACTTGATTGACCTTAGCGCAGTAATAACGCATCATTTGCTGCGTTAAGCTCTACAGGCGTCAGAAAACCATCATGGTAACGATTCGCGATATCGCAACGCATCTTGGACTGGGGAAATCCACGGTGCAACGGGCACTCATCGGACACGCGGGTATCTCCCAGTCGACCCGGGAAAAAGTCCTGAAGGCGGCAGCGGATCTCGGTTATCGGCCGGATCCGCTCTTCTCCATACTGGGCTCTCAGAGCAGGCAGTCACGGACGCGTTCCCTCGCGCTGGCGTATCTGGATCGCGACGAATTCTCTCGCAGTGGCGATCTTACGGCCGGAATCAGCGGCTACAATATGGCGATCCAGAGAGGCGAAGAGCTCGGGTATAATATTGAGCACCTCAGACCCAGCGATCTTGACGCCGGCAAGCGTCTGATGGATGTACTCTATCACCGCGGCTATGCGGGCGTTATCATTGGGCAATTACGTTCGCCGGATCACGCGGCGATTCTGGCGAATACCCACCTGCCCGTAGTATGTTGCGGGCGCATTGATCCTCTGCCCCTGCACACGGTGCAGCCAGATATCGTGCAGATGGTGCGGCTGGCGTGGAGCCATATGCGGCAGGCCGGTTATAAGAGGATTGGGGCATCATTCGGTCTGCACACACCGCCCATCGCCGATGACTGGGAGCGGATAGGGACGGCGATGGCGTGCCAGCAGGAAACTCTGGATAAAAAGGATCGTGTTCCGCCTTACATGGGCTGCCTGCGCGTACCGCAGACATTGGTGGACTGGTTTCACCAGCACAAGCCGGAGGCGGTGATCGGATTCAGCATTCGCCAGTATTATGATCTCCGCGACAATGGCATCGATATGAGCAAGGTGGCGTTCGCGACCCTCCACACCTCTGCAAATCCCGGACCAACCACGATTGCGGGAATCGTGGAGGCGAATTGCGTGGCCCGTGAGTCAGTGAATCTGCTTGATCAGTTGATCCGTCACCGCAACGTAGGCATTCCCAGCGAACCGCTGCGTATTCTGGTACCGGGTCACTGGCAGGCAGGCGATAGCCTGTGGCAACGCAAAACCGGCCCTCAGATTTCGTCGTAACGAACAGCGACTGCCTCTTTATAAAAGAAATCCTGTACATCCTGTCGCAGGAACAGAATGCGCTGGCCGACACGATCTCTGCTGACTTCACCCGGGGGTGATAACTCCGTCCGCATGGCGCGCATTTCATCGTCGTCGTATGCCGGGTGACCTACAGCGAGATACGTTTCCTGGCATCTTTCGACAGCAGTTCTGCTTCGAAGGAATTGAAGGAAGGGCGTTGCATAGTCGGCATGCTGCACGGTATTGCCGCCCAGGGGAACAGGGGTAAGAGCGGGCTTGTAGACCAGCTTTTCCCTCATTGCCAGCTTAGCCAGCTCCTTGCTCAGGCCGTTTACCCAGCCGACACCCATGTGCTCATCCATATAAACAGGGCGAAAACCTATCCTGCGCATGGCGTCCAGTTGAGCCTCCACTTCCAGAAGCATCTCGGACAAAACAACCTTCTGCTGCAACTGTGCGCATGTTTTGGGAAAGCAGCCATCTTCAACCACCAGAGATTGCACCCTGGCAGCAGGCGCAACAGGTCCCCAACGCGGATAGTCCCATTCTGATGTAAGGCAGACATGCAGCCCAAAGGCTACACCGCGCCATCTGTCCGGCTCATGGAAATCGCGCAATTGCTCCCACGCATCCTTTAGATACGGGCCGGGTGCCATGACACTGACATTCCGCAGAATACCCTCGTTGCACGCCGTCCGAATGGCGCGGTTGGCGCTCAGGCTGGATCCGGCATCATCACCGCGCGTGACAACTCGAAGCGTATTTTGAACTTGTGTCATGGATGAAATCATCGGCCATTGAAGCAGAAGTCCTGTTTTTATCTAAACAGGTAGAACCACAGCAGAGATAGCTTCAGACGGATGGATCTAAAAAAGTTTCGCAGTATGGACATAATCCTGGCTCCTGTATGATTAAGGAATGAACTGTTTCTCCGCTACCGTCCGCCATCTGTAGTAAGTGCCCAGGCTCTTGCTATAGTTGGCGGGATCACCGAAATCCGGAAGTCGGGTATCATTAGGGTCGATATAACGCTCTATCGTGGAGCTACCCCTGTATTCGGACTCCACAACGTCGCGAGACTCTTTCCACAGATCCTGATCGGCATCGGTACGTACCTTCTTTAGACTTTGCACCCGATAATGTACAGTAAAGGTATTCGATTTTGTGGTAACTCGTGGATAGAGCTGGGAATAGGGATTCTCCCGGCTGTTATCCCCGGTAATCCGCTTGTCCTTCCACCATGTCTTGATTGCGACGTCACCCGGGGCGTAGGTTACCAGAGGAACTCCGCTGGTACTGGCTGGGTAAAGAAAGCACTCCGCAATGGCGGATGCCGATCTGAATACCTCGCCGGCACTGAACCGCGCGTCCATGCCCTTCAGTGTTTCCTCAATAGCCAGATCGTAACGCGTTGAGGAAGAAGGATAAGTGAGCACGCTGGCGCTGCCGCCCATTTTGTAATGACTTGAAGTCCCCGTCGCCAGGCTATCGGCCAAGGCAGTGATTTTCATCGCCTTTAACAGGGCATACAGGCCGGTCGCACGACGAATATGGGTGAAAGGCGCAATCTGGTAGTTCAGGTTAATTTTGCCAGCCGTGGAAAGGCGATCGCTAATCGGATAGGGATCGACCACAGGCATCCAGAACAGGTCGGCAAAAAGATGATCGGGCGGCGAAACTTCGCCGGGATGAGACGTGCCTGCCACGGTGGTGGCCGAGTTAGGGCAAAACAGCAGCGTTTGCCACGGGTGCGGTGTGGCACTGTCAGCCTGGGTAAGAAGAGAGCCGAACTGCATGGGGGAAAACATCTGCCGGTTGGGTGAATACATCAGCTTGTACTGCAATTCGTCAGTCATGCCATCCGTGCCCGCCGTCGTTATATCTGGAAAACCGAAGTAGCTATAGTGATCGCTGGTACCGGAGAGACGTCCCAGCGCCGCGATATCCGGCATCGCAAAGAGTGCTCCGTCCGGGTTGATGCCGATCTCATTGCTCCAGTCGCCGGGCGCGCCGCCCAACATTGTTGCGGAGGAAAGGCTGGAGCTTGTCGGCCTCTGAGAGGCAGCGTTGGCACCGGAACCAAACGTGGTGGTCGCGTAGAACTTAACGTTTTCCACCAGCCGTGCGCCGGACGGAGCGTACGATGCCATGGAATCACGGTTCCAGGAAAAGGAGTGAACGCGGTGCCGATCAGAATCCAATGCGTAAGTTGGTTCGTCCGGAGCGGTTGGGGATCCAAACCAGCTTGCGGGCACATTTTGCTGCAGAGTCGAAAGACGCCAGTCGCCGCGTGAGTTTCCGCCACCGGAGATCTCCAGACTCCGCACAACATCACCCGACTGAATGGTGAGAGAGCGATCTGTGCCGCTAAGCTGCGTCCAGCGGGCAAGAAAGTCATCACGTGAAGCATTGTGGGCGCTAAGCGCTGCAGCGTCCAGAGGCCTTGTCTTGTAGTTAATATTCGGCGTGTCGTTGTTATACGTAGCCGTGGGGACAGGCAGATTCGTCATCTGCGGCAAGGTGACCTCCACGCTTTGAACAATATCCGCCGGGGCAATGGTATCTGCCTCGTTGGTAAAGCCAATATCAACACGAATGGTGCCACCGCTGAAAGTCATTCTTGGAGCCCAGCCTGCTGGCGGATCCTCCAGCTTGGAGCTCGCCATGGCTCGTGTCAGCAACGCTTCCAGCCGGGTTAAGGTACGATTTTTGGCGTCTACAGCATCGGCAAAAGCATCGGCAGTAGCGGGAAAGACCGGCACATCGAAAGTCATCGTGATGGGCTGGCCGCGATAACTATAGCCAGTTGTATTATTCGGGGGCCAGCTTAACCCGTTGTCGACTCTGCCATTGGGCATGTTCAGCAGGAAAATCGACGGGCTGAACATAGAGCCGCCGCTGTCCCAACTCTTGTCAATAGTCGGTGTCAGCCGCATTTCCGCAGCTTTACCCCACGGCATGGTAATCGGACCGGATCCTGTTCCGCCATTTGCCGGGTTGGCCGACATGGTCATGGACGTGCCTGTCGCCTGAATGCGTATGGAACGCTTGTCCGTGCGGGTCGGGGCGCCGTTTACAAAGTAGGGCGTGCGGGCCCATCCCAGCGTTGGCGAGAAGGTCTCAACCATAAGCAGTGGTCTAAAAGTGTAGCGCACTTTTTTCGCCTTATCCTTGGGGATAACATAGGAAACCCCTGATTCCGTTGTCGTGGCGATAGGAAAGCCGGCCATATCAAGCGCCTCGACTTTCTCCGTATAGAAGGAAAGGCCAACCTCGGTGATCGACACGAAGTTCCCCATCCCTTTGTGCGTGCCAATACGAATCGGCACGACCAGCTTGGCAAAAGCGGTATTCTGGACGGTTCCCACAGCGGGATTGCTGGTCGTGACGGTATAGCCGGATTTAACGCGACCCGTCGGCAGCATATCGCTGGTGCGCACCAGATTGGGGCCGGATCGAATGAAATCGAACGCCTGAGTCAGCAGCGCATCCCGATTATCCGCACCATACTTGGTTTCCCAGGATCCACCATAGCCCGGAATTCTGGCGGACGTCAGGTATTGCAGGTAAGCAAATAGCTGCTGATTGCGCGGGAGGTTGTCGTAGTCATAAGTAGGGCTCAGGGCCACCGCACGCGTAAAGTAGTAGGTCTGATTGGCGAGGGTGCCGCAAAACTTTAGTGTCTTGTCGAAGACATCCTGGCGTGTCTCGGCAGTTGTAGCGGCTGTGGAAATCGAGTCTGTCGTGATCGGCCACATGCTGATGCGCGGGGTGTTCAGCAGCGTTTCCTCCGGTGCGCGACTGGAGGCGGTAAGGAAAAAGCGTGCCCGTGAAATCTGATCCACCGTGGCTACACCGGCTGGCTGCTGTGTGCGAGGAGCGCCGCTCGCCTGAAAGATCAGCTCATCTACGCTGGCCAGCAGGCGCTCGGTACGGATTTTCATGGCCTGGCCAACAGGCTGCTTCGTGCCTGCCTCAGAGCCTCCCCATTCGGTGCGCGGAGCAAGCACAAAACTGCCTGCAGACGCTGGTGCAAAGGAGGGAAAGACCGCGCTCATGCATGTCGCAGCGGGATGCCCGGGATAGCGCTGAAACTCATTGCGGGACGGCTGGTACTGACCAAGACGTACTTCTTCAATCGATCGCGCCGTGGGTATGCCCCAGAAGGTGCCTTCGCTGGCCGTATTGATATTAACCTTACAGGTTTCGTCGTCAGTCCAGTAAGCCACACGGCCCAGAATAGGATTGTCCACCGTCGCTCCCTCCACCTTTACTTCATCGGGATTGCCAGTAGCCGCAGGATTAACGAATCGACCATCCTTGAGCACATACAGCCACTTCACAGGCATTGGCGCGGGATTATTTGCGGCGGATGGGGTCTTGCCGATCGTAAATCCCGGTGGAGAGGTCACGCTGAAGCCCTGTACGCCCTCCTGCACGCCCGTAGTCGCAAGGTCATCCGTAACCACTCCGGCGTCGGCATCCAGAGCGCGAGGCGGGGTCATCACGGGGTAGGAGCGCACGTTGTCCTTGTTCGACGCCGGCGCGTTGATATCACACCAGAGTGAGTTGAAAGAGGCATCGCCCACCTTCCATGATGAAAATGCGGCGGCCTCATCATTCAGATCCAGATTGCCGGCTTTGGAGAGCTCGCTGGAAGAATAGAGCCTGAATGAGCGATCCGGCGTCCCGTCCTGCTTCCACGTGTGGATCAGCCCCGGCTGGGACGCCCACGAGGTGATTTTGGTGCGATCCAACGCGCCGTTGCTATCACTTTCGTATCCACTGGTCGCCTGCGAAATCGTGGACTTGACCAGATCAACCGTGGCCGCGCTTAAGTTACGCGCCGCCATCAGGTTCGCTTCTGCAGATGACTCGCGGCGCTCGATAGATGCCGAAACAAAAAAGCACAGCACCACCACCGTCATCAACACTAGCATGGCCAGCACAATCACCAGAGCAGTGCCTCGGCGATCAGTTTTTTTGCGAGCAATTTTATAAAATGTATTCATAGCGAAAAACCTGGCAGACGCTTTCAAACATCAATCCTCTCCCCGCCGACCTTTCATCATCATCACCGACTCAGGATGAATTATGGCCTATGCACGCCTACAGCGCCCGTAGAAGGCTCAATCTGTATTGTCGTAAAGTTTGAAGGCAAAGTGGTATCCGAACCCGGAACATCCAGGTGAAGGCTCATGAAGAACGTCGCGGGAACAGGACCCGGAACGACCATTGGCAGATTGCTGCTTCCATCTGGACGAAAACGGAACCGGCGAAACGTGTAGTTCTTCCCGTACTTCTGCAGGTTCGGATCCGAAGTCGAAGGCGTTTCGTCAGGCAAACTGGCCAGGGAGGAGAAAGAAGCGTTGGTGTTCATGATGATGCCCGCCGGCAGATAGCGCGGCATTGCAATAGCCTTGATAGCCGTCTCACCAACATCAAAGAGCTGGATACCGCGTACACGCTTTACACCGGGCATTTCAGCGGAGGCGTCCACGGTCAGCAGACGCACCTCAACGTCACGGTTCATGGTCGTAGCGGCCTGACGTGCAAAGGAAAGCGTGCCGGCAAAGGTTTCCGTACCAAGATTAAGCTGGTAGGACATCATGGCGCGATGCGCCGCCGGTGCCGCTATGGCTGCAAGTGCCGCTATAAGCGCCATTACAATCATGAGCTCCATAAGCGAGAACGCCGCAGACCGGCAGGCAGTAGACTTCAGCTTCATGGCGCGCTCCATTTGGCGGCTCCAATCTTCACGCTGGTCTGGAATTTACGGTAGGATAGCCGCTCCGCGACCAGCACTTGCTCCAGTTGCGCCAGACTCGTCGCATCTACCGCCGATGGAAGAACCAGCCCGCGATCCTGGATCATACGGCCCGCAGCATCATCAATGGCGATCATTGTCACCCGTACTGACGGCGGCAGGTTATTCGCTTCAATCGGCTGATTCAGGGTACCAACCGCGGGAGAGGAGTCGTAGGTAAAGGACGTCTTAAGTACTCCCGCCGCGTCGGTATATTCCGCCTGAAGCATAAAGGCCACAATATTGGTCGCCAGCAGATGGGAGTTAGATTTAATGGCCAGCGGCACCGTAATCCATTCCTTGCCATTATACCCGGCGTTTTCAGAAGTTTTGCTGTAGATGGTCAGACTTTCGGATGGCTCCACCATCTCGAACAACCGGAACCGCACCGACGCGGTGGTGGCGGCTATGGTGGGAGGACGCAGATCCGCATCGCTGCATGCTTCGATATAGTAACCTACTGTGTTGACCAGCGAGGTCATTCCCGAGAGAGAACTCGTGTCCGTTTTCCCCACCGGCGCCTGAAAGAAGATGGCGTGGCCACTAAGCGTCCCGCTGTGGGGCGCCACAAACCCGGACGCCGCTCCCTGAAAGTAGCGCAGCTCGCTCTGGCGAGCATACTTAACCGGGACAAAGGTGAGGTTAACAGAATCTTCGGCGGGGCGCAGCTTGCCGTCTTTATCGATATAGTCCCAGTAGGCGTTAAGTGTCGCCTGGGAGAGACGCCGGTTAACAGCCTCGAAAGCGCGGCGCGCTTCACGAAACTGATTGGTGCGAGATGCGGTCTGTTTCCACGTACGCTCCACGTTCGTCACGACAGCACCTACCAGCACAATGATGAGCGAGATAACCGCCATCGCCACCATAAGCTCCACCAGCGAGAAGCCCGTAAGCAATAAGCGTGGCGGCTTACAGGGAAGAAATCGGAATATGTGTCGGCGAAGCAACATGACGAGGTAAAAGATAATGTTTGATGTCATCGTTATCCAAGCCCTTAGCAACGGGACCCGTCCCATGGTTTGCGGAACCCTGGAACACAGTGCGGGACCGGTCCCGCCACCACACTTTTGACACGCCGCCCCTGCAGCTACATCGTCAACAAAATGACAGCTTTACCAAAGGCGGGCGAGCATCCTGACGCAAATACAGTCCCTTACGATGCGCGCTATGTGTGGCGCGATGATACCGGGGCTAGCCGCAACGTTTTCGCCATCTTTGTCCGGCGTCTGAATTTCAGCACGTCACCCATCTCTTTCCCCTTCCATCTCTTTGCCGACAGCCTTTACCGCCTGCGGGTGAACGGCAGGATAGTCGGCTTCGGTCCGGCGCGATTCCTGCCTGAATATCCCGAGTACGACTCCTACGACCTCGCTCCCTGGCTGCATGCGGGAGAGAATACGGTCATGGTGGAGGTGAACTCCCGTGGAGCGCCATGTTATCAGGCGATCCAGAGCAAAGGCGGTTTCATCGCGTGGGGCGGCATCCATGAGGAAATACCACGGAGCCAAGGGACATATCATGTCACGAAGACATTTCATGTACCCGGCCATCTCTCTTCCGGTATTCCTGCACTTCAAACCGGCATGAGCACCCCGGGCGCCTGGCTGGTGGCACCCGGAACAGCCTGGGACCCGGATGCCGAGCCATACAGCTTTGCCCAGGGACCAATCGAAATACTGGATTGCACACAACTCCCTGCCGGATATCCGCTTTGCCTTAGTGCTTCCGCCGGCACCGACGGATGGGCCGTTCCCACGCTCATCGCTCATCAATCGCACTGGGGCAAACTGTCGTCCCGTGCCATCGCAATGCCCTCCATGCGCCGGATGATTCCATTACGGATCATCACTTTGGCTCCAATTCGCAATGGACACGTACGGCATGGGTTTAATGCAGGAAATGAAGCAGTAAAAGCACGGCAGCCTTTTTTCACCCATATATTTTCTCCGATCGAGCAGGAAGCTGACATAGGCGTTTTCTGGGGTCCCCTTTATCTGAACGGCCAGGAGCTGAAGCACATCACATGCACATTACGGGGCAACCGCCAGAATACCCGCGTCAGTCTCCGTGCAGGCTGGAATTTTCTCTACGGCACGCCCGAGTTGCTTCGAAGCGCCTGGAACTGGCTAATGGAATTCCCCGACAATCTCGGACTTCGCCTTTCCGCCCTTCCGATCGAGGATCCGGCAGGCGGCTCAGTAGCTGATGAGTTTGCCATTGGCCCCAACTTCATTGCCCAAACGCTGGAATCGCTGTCAAAGACAGTCCCATCCTCCCTGGAAGAAGTAAAAAATTTCCCCACGCAATGGCGCATGGTCCCCGGCAATAAGAACTCCCCTGCCCGAGAACTGGCCTGGGACATTCCAGGTCCCTGCTGGACAGACAACACAGATTTCGATGGCCCAGTAGTCCTTCAGCCACCGGCCGAATCGGCTGGGCACGCAATGCAATCCGGTACCAGCACCCTGGTTCTGGATTTTGGCGGCGAATACCTGGGCCACGCTTCCATTGAATTCGAATGCCTGGAAGCAACCATTGTCGACATCGGCTACGACGAGCGCCTGGATGAAAATGGAACAATATCCTATTATCGCTGTAACCCTTTCATCAACTCTGCAGATCGTTTTAAGTGTGCTCCCGGCCGGCATACGCTGGATGCTTTTCACGAGCGCGGGGGGCGTTACTTGCAGATCACATTCCGCCAGCAGGGTCCCGCACCGCATACTCACGCTGTAACTCTGCATTCTGCCGCCATCGTTCAAACCACCGGACACTATGGGCTTGCGCCGATTGCGGAAGTGGAAACCGGCACACCGATTCTGACGGAAGGGTGGTTCCGTTGCTCAGACAAGATCTTCAACTGGACCTGGACGGCCTGCGTAGACACCCTGTGTGCCAGCATGGCGGATGGCTGGATAGACCCTTGGCGCGAACGGGGCATGTACATCGGCGACACAATCGTGGAAGCCGCCGCTACCCGCAAGTTTACCAGCGATACCAGACTTGAAGCGTGGTCCATTCGACTGTGGGCACGCGGGCAGTTTGCCAACGGGCAGATTCCCGACGTGGTTCCCTCTGCCCATCAGGATCCGCTGTGCGATTACTCCCTGCTCTGGATAGTCCTGCTGCGCAATTACTGGGCTGCAACGGCGGATTCCGCGCTGGTTCGGAAAGTCTGGCCGGTCGTCGACCGCATCTTCGGGAGCAGTGTCTGGCTCCCTTCGGCGGAAGATGGAGGGCTGTGGGAGACGCACTCGGAATGCTTTGTCTTTGTCGACTGGGGACATGCTCCTGATGAACGTAAAGGTGTGAACGCTGTGCTGAATGCCTTCCGCCTGCGGGCGCTGGAATGCAGCGCAGAGCTTGCCACCGCCATTGGCCTGAGTACTGAATCAACCCGATACCGCCGGGAAGCAGATTCCGTAAGGGCAGCATTTAGCCGCATATTCTGGGATGACGAGATGGGACGTTTCGCGGCCTGCAAGCTGGACGGTGCGCTCTCGCTTGGCCCGGCGATGCACGCCAATGCCCTTGCTTTGGCATATCGAATTGCAACGCCTGCTCAGGAAGCATTGGTCATCGCTTACCTGCGCGAGGGTCTGCAGCGCAACCTTGAGCTTCCCCCGGGGTGGATTAACTTTTATTTCTTCTACTACCTCTTCGACGGCCTTTATCAGGCAGGCAAAAGCAGTCTGGTGGAAGAAGCAATTCGTTCCCACTACGGCCTCATGCTTAACAGAGGCGCGTGGACGCTGTGGGAAAACCTGTCCACGGCTATCGCTAACCGAGGCAGTTTATGTCATGGCTGGACGTGCTCGCCCATGATTTATTTCTCGGAGCACGTTCTTGGCGTTCGTCCTGTGCACCCCGGAGATGACACGCACCTCCTTATTGCACCGGAATCCGACACACTGGACTGGGCCGAAGGTGCCGTGCCTCACCGTCTGGGAGTCGTCGAAGTATCATGGCGCGCGGAAGGGCGCTGTCTGCATCTGAGGGTCGACGCTCCGGTCGGCGTACGTGTAACCATAAAGCCTGCTGGTCGTCTCGGCCAACTTCAACTTGAGCGCGTGGGGGCCGAAAAGCTCAGCGCGCTGCTACCTCGCAATCCTGCCCGCAAGCTGAAGTTGCAGGCCACCAGCCAGCAACGGATCGCAGAGCCATGGCGTGTATAACGAGTAGTTGATCTGAGAAGAAAATCAGCTCTCATTTTGTACGGATAACTCATGACAAATGCCCCTTCGGAAGTTGCTCCCGAAACCGTGCCCGCCACGCTTCGCCAGATCATTGGTTTCAGCTCAGGTTTTACCTCGGAGGAAGGACGACCCAGCTTTCTGCCTTATGTCACGCAAGCCTGCGGTAAGGAGAACCCGCGCATTCTTTTCATTCCTACGGCATGCGGTGACGCGGATAGCGCGATTGTGGGCTTCTATGAGACTGCAGCACGTGTGATCTGTCGTCCAAACTATCTCTCTATCGTTCGCCAGCACCGCGACATGGCTGAACGCGTGGAAAAAGCGGATATCATCTATGTAGGTGGCGGCAACACGCGCAATCTCATTGCTTTGTGGCGTGCGTCAGGTCTGGATTCTCTTCTTCGCGAGGCGTGGGAGCGTGGCACTGTACTGTGCGGGCAAAGTGCGGGCGCCATCTGCTGGTTTGACGATGCGCAGACGACCTCAACCGGTGAGCCTGGCCCTGTGCAGTGTCTGGGATTTCTTGCCGGCAGTTGCTCAACCCACTACGACAGCAACCCCGCGCGCCGCCCCCATCTGCATGCGGCCGTTTCAGGTGGCATCATTTCCGCAGGCTTTGCTCTGGCGGATAATACGGGGCTTCATTTCCATGGAACTCGACTGCACGCGGCCATTAAATGTGAAGACAACCGCACTTCCTACCGGGTCGACAGAAACGCCGAAGGCATTGCCATTGAAACCGAAATTCCGCTGACGCTGATCGATCCTGCAGCATGCGGCCCGTGTATCTGATCCCACAGGGCGACGGCAGTCACGCTTTGCGTTCATTTTATCGCCGCTTCTCATTTCCCCATCTCCAATGAGTACCATCGACACCGTCCCCGCATCTGCCAAAAGAATTGCCCTGTACCCTGGCGACGGAATCGGCCAGGAAGTTACCGCAGCTACCGTCACACTTCTCAATGCCCTGGCAGCAAAAGGTGGCGAGGCTCGTCTCGAGTTCACTCAGTACGACTGGGGCGTGGACTATCATACGCGATACGGAAAGGTAATGCCGGATGATTTCCTGGATGTCCTGCGTCCCTACGATGCCGTGTACCTCGGCGCGGTCGGATTTCCGGCGCGGCTGCCGGATCACGTCACACTGGTGCCTCTCATTCGTATGCGTCAGGCTTTTGATCAATATGCCTGCGTCCGCCCGGCCCGCACATTCACAGGCGTTCCACAGCCGCTGGCCGGTCAGCGTGTTATCGACATGATTGTTCTCCGCGAAAATTCCGAAGGCGAGTATATCGATAACGGCGGCCGTTTTCGCAAAGGGACGCCGGAAGAAGTGGCCGTGCAGACTGCTATCCACAGTCGTCGCGGCATCGAACGCATCCTGCGTTTTGGATTCGAGCTGGCACGCACCCGCCGCCGTCACCTCACTATGATCACCAAGTCCAACGCGCAGAAGTATTCCTACGTGCTTTGGGATGAAGTTCTGGAGCAGCTGGCCCCGGAATACTCCGACGTCGCCGCAGATAAAGAGCACATTGACGCCGCTGCCATGAATTTTGTCCGGCGTCCCGAATTCTACGATATCGTCGTCTCCTCGAATCTCTTCGGCGACATTCTCAGCGATCTTTCTGGCGGCATCACCGGTGGCCTGGGATTAAATCCCAGCGCCAATCTCAATCCAACCCGCGCGTTTCCTTCTCTCTTTGAACCCGTGCATGGCTCCGCTCCGGACATTGCGGGTCAAGGCATAGCCAATCCCATCGGTGCGATTCTCTCCGCCGCCATGATGCTGGACTGGCTTGACTTCCCCAACGACGCCGCCCGAATCCGCACTGCGGTGGATGTCACCCTGGCTGCGGGTCAAACCACACGCGATCTCGGTGGAAAACTAAGCACAACGCAGGCTGCCCAGGCCGTCATCCAGCATCTGTAGGAAAACTTGCAGGCTCTTAAGCACGGTGCCGCGGGATTTCTGCCGCTAAACTTTGCGCTGAACCTTCACATCATTCTGCCCAAACTGCTTCTTGCTGAAGGCTTTCGAGAAAGTGATCACATCGTCCCAATTCTTCACAGCATACATATTCCAGCCCTGTTCGCGAGCCTTTACCAGCAGCGGATACTTCTCGATAGCCTGCCATAAAACCAGCACCATGGAGCCGGCACCTGCCTTCTGGAGTGCCATGGCGGAAATCTGTTCGCCATCCAGTCCCTTTGGGTCCTTCATATACAACGTGTCCACGCCTTCGTCAGAGATGACCAGCATGTGCACGGGGCGATCGGTTGGTTTGCGTGGTTCGTAGGTGTCGCGCATCACATGCAACGGAAAGGCCGTGCCACCGCCAAGATATGCGGTCAGAATCTCCAGGATCTCCGTCTCGTCGCTGATAAATCCCTTGGTCTTCTTGAACTGGTTGCGACCGCTCCACAGCGTAGCCTGCACCCGAGAACCCACACGCAACGCCGACATCGCCACGATGGCCCCCGCCAGCGTCGCGGGCGAAAAACTGTGCTGAGGATTCGGCATTGATCCCGAGCAATCCACGTACAGATCAAGATCCACCGGGCGAATTCCGGGATCCCCTTCCTCTACCACCGTGTAGGTACGCTGCAGAGTGGTAAAGCCGGGCACCACGTAAGGGCTCCGCAAAATCGTCTCGAACCAGTTCAGCTCTTCCATCGCGTCGCCGAATTCCCACGACTCAAGCCCTTCCTGCATGGGCTCGCCGGCCTGGGGCGATTGCCTGACAGGGAACGGGATAAGATATTTCTTCGCCATCTCCCGGTAATAGCGCACCGCCACCTCGTGTCCCGATAACTTCATCCCCATCTGGTTCAGGATCTGCCCAAACTCATAGGGCTCGCGGCGCTGCCCTGCGCTTGTCTTCTGCGAAGCGGTGGTCCCAGCGCCTATATCTCGCAGCTCCTTTTCATGTTTCTTCGCATCTTCGCTTTCAGAATCGTAGCCCGTAAGGCGGGGATCGAAAGCCGGATGGGCACAGTCTCCCTCGTCGCCATCCATTTCAATGAGCCCGGACGGATCGCCGCCAGCACCGGCATTCTCCGTATCCAGCCAGCCTCGGACTGCTTTCTCAGATCCATCCTTGGCTGAATCCAGCAGATAGGGCAGACACAACGCCGCGAACTTGCCCGAGCCCGCCACCCAGTCTGACGCATACACACGGATAAGCCGCGCACCCAGAACAGCATCCGCCTCCATCTCTGGACCTATAAGTCCATGTGCAAGAGTGCCGCGAGGCCGACCCCACAGCACCTCGTAAATGCGCATGTAAAAAGTCCAGAGCTTATCAGGATCCGGCACATTCCTGGCAGAAGGCGCATCCGCCGGCGATCCACCCAAATGGGGCGGCAGTGGAGGCGGCGTGCCCTTTTTACGCTTGGATGCCGCGGCGGCCTTTGCGGCGTTCTCGCGCTTCTGTTCAGCGCCTGGTCGGTGAAATTTATCAAGTGCAACGTACACACCTTCCATATTCAGGCCGCTGGTACGCTGCAACCGGTCATTAATCAGCAAATCATAATAGAGATTCGCGATCATTGGCGCATCGTTTTCACGGGACGGCAATCCGCGCCGCATGCGGCCCAGGACGCGGCCCTGATCCGAAAGATCTCCCGGGCAAAACACGTGATGCCCGATCTCATGCGCAAGAATCTCCACGGCAAAATCCTGCAATCGACGCTCCAGAACCAGGCGGATGCTGATAACCACAGCGTGATCTACCAGACGAATCATGGCAAAGCTGCCCGTCAGCGATTCGCCCTTCTCCTCTTCCTCACTGAAACACCAGCGCGGCTCACGCATCTGCGTAAAACGACTCCATACTTCAAGGGCACGGGGCCAATCCTGGGCCCATTTATCACGCAAAGCATTTAATACGGTGATGGAATGCATTGTCGCGAACCGTCATTGGCTACTATTTATTACTTTTTCTATAAAATGAGCCCTTTCGGGCTTGCGTAATAAATGTTTTAGTATTTTTGCCCTTTTGCTTCAGAAAAGGACAGTCTATTTTTAGCGCCATGCCCCTTGATTTGAAAGAACTGGTCACCACGCGGCTCGGCGAAAACTACGATCTCCATGAGCGGCACCTCAACCGTACCCTGGTAAAAGTACAGCGAACTATCGGCTTCGCCAACGTCTACGCGCGCGCAGAAGGGGCGTATCTTTACGACATGGACGGCCAGGATTATCTGGACTTCCTCAGCGGCTTTGGCGTATTCAACATCGGTCGCAACCATCCCGTGCCACAGAAGGCTATTCGCGATGTTCTCGACATGAATCTGCCCAACATGGTGCAGATGGATTCCGCGCTGATGAGCGGCCTTCTGGCAGAAGCACTTACCAAGAGAATGGCCCAGCAGGGAGCCCCGCACCTCGACGCAGTATTCCTGTGCAACAGCGGCACGGAAGCCGTTGAAGGTGCCCTGAAGTTCGCCAAATGCGCCACAGGTCGCCCCCGCATCATTTCTCTGGAGAATTCTTACCACGGCCTTAGCTACGGCTCTCTGTCCGTGACGGGAAATAACGCGTTTCAGGAAGGCTTCGGCCCCTTCCTCCCGGGCTGCGATAAAGTTCCCATGGGCAACCTGGAACGCCTGGAACAGGAACTGAAGAAGAACGACGTCGCGGGATTCCTGATTGAACCTGTTCAGGGTAAAGGCGTTAAGTTCCCCAAGGATGATTACTTCAATCAGGCCCAGGCGTTATGCCGCAAGTACGGTACGCTCCTCATTTGCGATGAAGTGCAGACCGGCCTGGGTCGCACCGGCAAATGG
Organism: Methylacidiphilales bacterium; assembly: GCA_041287705.1. Lineage (GTDB taxonomy): Bacteria > Verrucomicrobiota > Verrucomicrobiia > Methylacidiphilales > UBA1321 > LW23. Next base: position 20,048 of record JBGGNE010000393.1, read on the forward strand.
TTCGCGTTCGAGCACTGGAAGCTGGAACCGGACATCATCACGCTTGCCAAAACTTTGAGCGCGGGTTACGTCCCCTCGGGAGCGATCGTTACGCGCCGCTCCGTTTACCAGAAGGTATTCTCCCGGCTGGATCGGTGCATTGTGCACTCCACTACATTCGGACGCAACAATCTGGCCTGCGCGGCTGGTCTCGCTGCTCTCACGGTGCTTGAAGACGAAAATCTTGTCGAAAACGCCGAGCGTATGGGTGCCTTGCTGGAGGCGAAGCTGCTGGAACTGAAGACCCGCTACGACATTATCGGCGATGTCCGCGTCAAAGGCCTCATGTGCGGCATCGAATTCTCAAAGCCTCGCTCCATCATGGGCTCACTGGGCTGGAACATGGTCCATAAGCTCGACGCGAGCATGTTCCCGCAACTCATTGTCACGCCGCTGCTCACCAAGCATCGCATCCTCACGCAGGTCGCTGCCAATAACGCGGATATCGTCAAGATTCTGCCTCCGTTGATGATTGGCGAAAAGGAAGTCGATCGCTTTGTCAACGCCCTGGAATCCGTTCTGAAGGAACTGAAATCCTTCCCCGGCCCGATCTGGGAACTCGGCACGAACTTCCTGAAGGCCATGCGCTCCGAGCCCGTTGTCGCCGCCAAGTAAAGCACCTATATTCGTGCCGGCAAAGTTAAAGCCCAGCCCATTCAAACGGGCTGGGCTTTTCGCGTTCTCAAAATCGCCCCTCTCGAATTGGGGCTCCAAACACGGAGTGAGCTAAACAATCTCTACAACTTGCAGTCGCGTACCAGATCGCGAGCTGCGGCGACAGGATCCGGCGCCTGCGTAATCGGCCGGCCAATCACCACATGATTCGCGCCTGCGGCAAATGCTTCCGACGCACTTAGCGTTCGCTTCTGATCCTGCTTGTCTACGGCCGCAGTTGCCCGGATACCGGGTGTCACCAAAGTCAACGGTTCCTTTACCTGGCTTCGAATGAGCTCAATCTCCTGCGGGGAGCAGACAATGGCGCTCAGGCCGCTCGCAATCGCAAGACGGGTCAGATGTAGAACCTGTCCCTTGACAGTATGGTCAAAACCAATCTCCTGCAGGTCATCTGATTCGAGGCTGGTAAGAACGGTTACGCCCAGCAAAGTCGTCCGCGTCCCCTGCGCCACGTCGAGCGCGGCGATCATCATGTCCGCGCCGCCCATGGTATGAATCGTCAGGAAACGAACGTCCAGCTTTACCGAGGCCGCTACGGCATTGGCCACTGTGGCGGGAATATCGTGGAATTTAAGATCCAGAAACACATCGACTCCCTGATCCCGAATGGCTTGCACAATAGACGGTCCCTGACGCGTAAACAGCTGGTTCCCCACCTTAAAGCATCCAATATAGTCCTTAAGTCGTTTCACCATCTCCAACGCGTAATCCGCGTCATTCATATCCAGCGCTACAATAATCTTATCTGTTGCCATGTATTTTCCCGTATTGATAACCAGCGCGACATCTTGCTACAGTGAATCTACAATTTACACGAGAGCAACTGAGAGTCATCTCAAAAAGTGTAAAAGACATCATTTTCAATGTCTGCGCCGCAAAGTGAGAATATGTCGCTTGGCAGTCTCCGTGTCCGTGCTAAACCACCCAACGAAAAACCTCACATAACCTGTTCCGTTTCAACGAAGGAAACGAAACAGATCGTGTGAGGTTTAGTCGAGAATTAAGTTCTGTCAGCCGGCTTAGGCGAGCGCCACTTCTTCGTCGCGGGAAACTTCAGTCTCAGCAACCTGAGATTCGTTTTCACTGTCAGAAGACTCAGCCGTGGCTACGGGCGCTGCATCTTCAGAAGGCGCAACGGAGGCGATTACGGCACCGGGCTGCACGGCTTCAGAAGCAACAGCTTCCTGGGCGGGGGCGGCAGCGGGCTTGTTCTGGTTATTGCCCTTCTTCTGCTGCTGGCCATTATTGTTATTGCCCTGCTGTTGGCCATTGGCGTTAGGCTGGGGGGTGAACAGGGTGCCATTGGCGAGTTCAACCACATAGCCTTCGTACATCAGCCAGCGAAGGTTGCGAAGCGCATCCACTTGATCGTGTGTCAGCTGGGGCTTGGCTTCCACTGGTGCCGCGGCAGCAGGGGCCTCAGAGGCGGGAGCTTCCGTAGTCGCGGTCGTCTCAATAACAGGAGCGGACTCAGTACTGGCAACGGCGGTTTCAGCAACAGGCGCCTGTTCGGCGGTCTCGGTTACAGCTTCCGTCTGTGCAACTTCCGTAACTTCGGCGGCCTGGGGAGCTTCCTGAACCGGTGCAGGGGCAGCGGCTGCAGTCTTGGCAGGTGCGTTGGTTTCGTTCGTGGCAGCAGCCTTCAGCGCGTCGTCGGTAACACCAGCGAAGTCGTGCATAAAGCTCTGCTTCGTGGCCTTGGGGGTAACCAGCAGCCAGTCCACAATCTTGCGGACGCCAACAGCCATCGGGGTGTTGACCAGATCAATGCGGCGGGGACGTGCAACACCAACGTAGGTGATGTTATCCTTGTTGCTCAGCTTGAAGACATGCAGGCCATGGCGATTAAATTCCATGCGCATCAGGTTCACCATTGAGATCGGGAAACGCTTCTGATCTTCGACGGTCCACTTCACAGCCTGACCGATTTCCTGGCCCACGTTCTTCACGTGCTCGGGCTTCGTCAGCGTGACGGAAGCACCGCGATAAATGACTTCGCCCAGATGATACTGACGGAAGTGGGCTTCAACTTCGCCTTTGCCCTTCAGACGGGGATCTTCGGGACGCTTGACGCTAACGTATTCAACTCGGCTGCTCTGCTCTTCCATCCAGGCTTTAACAAGTGCTTCATCGCGAACAGTCTTGATGCGAGAGCGGTAAGATTCAAAGGGCGTGTGCGAGAAACGGGTGGCGTGGATGGCACGCAGCTTGTTCTGGTAATCGTGATGGTTTGGCGGTCCCAGGTTGGTGCCGCTCATTCCGCAAACTGCCACGAAGGTAAAGTTACCCTTAGGAGCTTCAGCGGCAACGGTTTCAGTCGTGTAGAACGATTCGCCGTGCTTCTCCAGAACGTGACGTACAGCCTGCGCTTCCGAGAGCCAGGGCGTGTGATCCAGGCGACAAATAAAGAAACCGGCGGGAGCTGCCTTGGGTTCATCTTTTACTTCCGTGGCGGCAGGTGTTTCGCTCTTGGCTGCGCCCTGTTCGCCTTCGCCCTGATGCTTGGGCTTGCGATGGAACTGCTGGCCACCCTTGGTTACCGCGCCCTTCTGGGCTATGCGGATCTGATAACGGTCGGAATTCTGCAGAATGACACCGGCTACATCGAAAATCGGATATGCACGGGCGGAAGACTTAATCTGCTGGGCCAGAGCTGCTACGCTGGCGGAAGTCGGAATGACGGATACTTCAATATCCTCAAGAATGGCGGGAGGCTGAGGACGCTCAAACCGGCGCTGACCGCCGCCCTGGTGCTGCTGTTGCTGAGGGCGATCGGAAGTTTCGCGCCGAGTATAAGTTCCCTTGCCGGGCTGCGCCTGGCCCTGACCCTGGCTCTGTCCAAATGCTGGGCGAGTCCCCTGCCCTCGGCCATCCTGACGATTGCCGCCGGAGCTGCGATTGCCCGAACCACGGTTTCCGCCGCCGCGCGAGTCGCGACCGCCGCCAAAACCTCTGTCTCTGTCGGGACGGCGACCGCCGAAGCTATGACCCCCGCCCTCCTCACGGGCTTCAAACTCGCGCAGCTTCGCTGCGTCCATTTGTGTGCCCCATTTCGGGAGAAAATCGAGTCCGCTTAAATCAATAGCCGTGGCATCGCTCATAAAGGAATTTCCTTGCGTGAAAAGAACTGAAACTAGCAGGTAAGTAATAAAGGTGGAAGGTTTTTTCTCAAAAAATCTGCTATTACGCAAGCCTACTCTTCTTCGACTTTGGATTGTAACAGGCAATCTACCGTCAGTTCCGATACCTTGCCGCTAACCAACCAGCCCGCTGGCATGCACTCAAACTCTTTATCTCCAAACGCTTAGATCAGCATCAGTGTTTGCACCATCACCGGCTAACATATTTTAAGGTCCCGCAAAAAATCGTCAACATTTGTTGCGCAACTATAGAAAAAGCGGTCTCCATTCCGATGATCGATGAAATGATTTTGCCATGTGCTGCGATGTGGACGATACAGTTGGCACGGGCTCTGGACGCGTATAATCGTATCGCGAAACAGACACTGTAACATCTTCACCACGAAAGCCTTTTGATGCTCCCCGCATCAGTATTTTGGGCACGGCAACCACACACCCCCAGCTTTCATCCGGATTAACCCGTAAAAGCCGAATGGCGAACAGCGGCTCGGTGATCATAAATGGCTTAATCCGTTGCTCCACAGGCACTTTAGGCACCCCGGGCTTCGGCTTTCCTGTCGGCTGCGGGCCAGGGAACTTCAACTGCAGAATCTGCCCCATGGGTGATACATGGATCTCATAATAGGCCTCCCCCGAGGAAGGCTTCCAGAAAAGCTCCATGACGTCCCCTGTCAGGAAACCCAGCTCATTAAGCCGCGTGGCTGGATTAAAGATATCCTTATCCGTGAATTCCACGCCAACGATCACGTCGGCCGGCGTAATCGCAAACCAGGCCTTCCCTGGCGCAAAAGTTTCCTCGGGCGATTCCAGCCAGGCCTGCCCCAGTTCAAGGCACGGCCAGTCCTGACGAGCTTTCAGAAATGATTCCCACGACGATAGATCGCCCGATTTTACCAGAGCCGGGTGAATCCCCTCGGTCGAAACTTTATTCTGCCTGCCATTGCAATTAATGTCGCCGGATAACGTCACGTGCAGTATCCTGCCAAACTAACGTGGACCTATCAACACGCATCAAATTTTTCGATCAGCTCACTACAATGGCAAAGGGCGGCCTGCCGCTGCGCACCTCTCTTGGCAAATTAAAAGCCAAGTTCGATGATCCTCAGGTGCAAACACTCGCACGTGAGGTTGAGGACGGCTCCACCATTTCAGAGGCTTTTGAAAAGGCCAACTTTTCGGAATTCGAGGTCAACCTGGTAAACGCAGGCGAGCGCAGCGGCCAGCTGGAATTGATCTATGAGCAACTTGCCCAGTTCTGGCGACAGGAAGACAAGCTGCTGGGATCCCTGTGGCGTCAGGCGATCTATCCGCTGGTCATTCTGCACCTTGCCGCGTTATTTTACCCGCTGCCTGGCGCCCTGGAGGCATTGCATACCGGCTTCATGTTCGGTGTCTTTACCTACATGTTTTCGCTGATGTTTCTTTTGTTCATGATCTATCTGGTGGGATTCAGTCTCTACATCATTATCTCGCATCTGTGGAGAACGCCGGCCGGCCAGATGATGTTGCTTCACCTCCCGTTAGTGGGAAGAACCTGGCGCGCGACGTATGCTTTCCGCTGGATATTTGCACTCCGTCTGGAACACGGTGCCGGGCTCCCGCTGTCAGAAGCAGTCTACGACGCGTGGCAGGCTACCGGCTATGCCGAACGCGACGCGCCGGCGGAGCAAGGCAAAGAACATATCCTTGCCGGTGAGCCCCTCAGCACCATTTATCCCAAGTGGAAGGGACAGCTTCCTCCAGACTGGGAAGACTACATAGAAGCCGGCGAAATTTCCGGCAAACTCTCTGATACGTTTCTGTCTCTGCAGGATCAGGCGCTGAGTGAGTGGACGAATGCCTCGGCGCAGGTAAATGAGTGGCTGCCACGATTCTTCCTGGTTGGCATCCTTATTTTAGCAATCGGACTCTTCTTTTCCGCCTTCTTTAAATACTTTTGGCAGGTCTTTACGATCTTCGATACCATTCCCAAGATGTAGACCATTTCACGGAGCTGGTTGGTCCAATCCCCATCAAACATAACCCCCTGAAAGCATATGCTTCCAGGGGGTTGTTTCTTTACTAACAGCTTGCCTGTAGATTCGGACGCTTTAGTAAGCGGGGGCTGGTGCGGTCTTCTTCTTGCTGTAACTGACAACCAGGAAGATAACACCTATGATAGCTGCAAAGCCGAGCAGCAGTAATGGGATTGCAATGATTGGGCGGACCAATATCCATACCAGTGCAATCGTCATGAGCGAAAGGGCAAATGCTATCAGTCCGCATACAATGCTGGTTCCTGCTCCCACAATGTTACCCATGAAGGGTAGGACATCCGCAAGTACGGCAAACGGCGCCACCATCATATTGAGTCCGATAAACATCATGATAAAACCGACGAACCGCAGTATCCAGGTAAGCATCGCATTCGCTTCCATCTGCTTCTTGATGATTTCAGCAGAGGTAAGAATACCTGTGTACAGAACCTGAAGCTGGTCGCCGGCTTTCGCCTGCCACGGGGAAAACCCATTGGCCGTCTGCTGCGCAAGAATACTGACATCACAAGAAGGAGCTATCTCAAACTTGATACGCAGATCACCAATTGCAGGGTTGCCGGGATCGCTACCGCGGTAGTAACCACCATCATTTACCTTTAGATTCTGAGCAGTTTCCTCGGGAACACTGGCCAGAGTTTCGCTTGTCATCGCCAGAGGCTGGAAGTCATTGATCTGTCCAATAAGCTCCTGATTCAGCTCAAAGGCTCCCACTGTTGCTTCCTGAACCTTTACCACATTGGATTGGTAAGGCATGGCATTGGGATTACGATTTTTCTGACGAGCGTCCGTGTTCTTGAATTGAGCAGAATCCTGAATCTCTCCGGACCATTCCTTGGAGTACTTGTAGGTAGTAGTCTTCTTGGTACTGCCACCCAGTTCCTTCTCTTCTTTTTCTTCCTTCTTCTCTTTCCACTGGTACATCTCTACAATACGCTTTAGCTGAAGAACGTTGGTGGAAATACCAAAGGTGGAATCTGCTACAGCATCCCCCGGCACAGCTTTACCTGTAACGTGGACAAGCTTGCCCTGGTTAGCCTGAGACACTTCCTTGTTATCTACGGAGATAACAACGTTTTGAGCCTCCCCGAGTGAGTTTGCAGTTACAACAGAACGATATTCGTTCCATCCTAACAATACAAAGGAGATACCGAAAAGGGCAAAGCCGAAAAAGATACCTTTAATCGACGAGCCGATGCGTGAGAGCCATGATTCGCTAGAAACTTCTGTGTAATCGTCTGACACGGAGTCCCCCCGGGGTTAAAACATTATTGCTTAAAAGGAGGTTATAACAACTCCTCCCGTGATGTACCGCTTTCTGTTAGCGGATGGGTTAGATGAGGTCAAGAGGGAAGAACGCCAGACGCGTATATTTGCGTCTCGCTAACTATTGCTCTCATTCATCCATGTGAGTGCAACGCATGGAGGTGGAAAGTTTACGAAAATAGTCGGTGAAATATTTTCTGGTCGAAACTTATTGACATATGCTTCACGTTTGATAGGCTTCGACCCTCTGGCAACACATCCGCTTTGGGCGGGAATGACGCCGGAGGCCAACCCATTTAATATTACAGCAGCGCCCCCCTCACTGGAGGTGGAGCGCCGCATGGAATCGAGGTGAATTAGACACGTGAGCGAAGTTCGACTAAAAAAAGGAGAGTCCGTAGATAAGGCACTGCGCCGGCTGAAGAAGAAGCTGGACCGTGAAGGCACCCTGCGTGAAGCGCGCGTCCGCCGTAACTACGAGAAACCCAGCGAGAAAAAGCGTCGCAAGGCCAAGGAGCCTAAACTGAATTACTGGGGTAGTTTCTCCCTCTAATCGGATGATGATATCTGGCGGGGTCATTTGCGGGCATTTTATATTGTCCCTCATTGCACCTCTCCTCACTCGTTGCCCTCTGCACTGTCTGTTCATAGCCCGATCCGGTCCGAATTCGTTCGCCGGATCGGGCTTCATTTTGCCCTGATTTCTTCCTCCCCATTCCACCGCCTTCCCGGCTTCAATTGCCAGGTGCGTTGAATGGAGCTCCGCCAGCACATGAGCACACCCCCTTCGCCTACAGATCTACCGCCCCCGGGCGGATCCAGAATCTCGCGACAACAGCTGGCATGCTCCACCCTCTGGAACTACGGCCGCCATCGGGACGGCACAGGCATGATCAGGCAGCTCCGCTCGCTTGGCTTTAATGCGGCGGAAATTTCGGCATCGGTGCGCCCTGCTTACTGGCCGGGAATCATTCATGCCGCGGAAAGCGGGTCAACCCGTATAGTTTCGATTCATCGCCACGTCACCCACGGCGGACTGATGTCGAGCGCCTCGCCGCAAATCACGGATACTTCGCTGGTAATGCGGCGCCGTGCGGTGGAGGAATATCAGGAATGCATCCGCCGCGCTGCCAGTCTGGGCTCGCCCGCTCATCCTGCTCCCGTTGTCATTTTGAATCTCGGAAACACCGCGATGCGTGATACAACTTCCCAGCTTGAGCAGTGGTATCGACGTGATGAATTGCTAAGCCGCCAGTACGTCGCCGCGAAGATCAGGGCCACTCGAGAGCGCAAAGAGTTGTTCCCACTTCTTTGGGAAAGAGTTAAAGAATGCCTGACACCTCTGGTGGAAACCGCTGGTGAGCTGCGTGTGCGGCTTGCGATCGAAACCGGAGCCACTTTCGAAGCTTTTCCACACGAGGAAGAAATGGACGAAGTTCTCGAAGCATTTCCTCAAAATGTACTGGGGTACTGGCACGATTTTGGTCACGCTGCACGCAAGGAATTTTTGGGCTGGCATACTCATGCCGACACCCTTGTGCGGAGAAGGCACCGGCTCTTCGGGTGCCACATTCACGATTGCCGCGCCCCGGCGGAAGATCACTTGCCACTGGGTCACGGGGAAATTAATTTCGTCCAGCTCGCCCCGCTGCTGCCTCAGCACTGCGTGGCGGTGCTGGAACTGGGCGGCGCGGCAACCGACGAACAGCTTATCGCCAGCCGTAATCGCTGGTCTGCTCTATGGAATTCATACGCAAATACTTAGGCCTGACAATTCGCATCGTGGTATCGGTCGTCATCCTGGCCTGGCTGGCACGCCATATTGACTGGGCGCAGATGCGTACCATCGCGGGGCAGATCAACCCTGTGTGGCTTGGCGCGGCGTTTCTTTTTGTGCTGCCCACCATCTTATTTACAGCCTGGCGCTGGCAGGTGCTTGCACGCGTGCAGGATATTCGGCTCACCCTGCGACAGGCTATCGAGCTGGGCATGGTAGGACAGTTCTTCAACTCCTTCCTGCTGGGATCTTCCGGCGGCGACGTAGTTAAGATTTACTACGCCACACAGGCCGCACCTTCGCGCAGAGCGGCCGCGGCCCTCTCAGTGGTGATCGACCGTATCCTGGGTTTACTGGCGCTGCTTATCATCGCCATCGTGCTGGCTATTCTGCACCTGGAGGTTCTTACCTCAACGAATCAGAGCAAGTATGCTGTATGGACAATGTTTCTTGTCGCGGCGGGCGCCGTGGGAGCAGTGGTATTTTCGCTGGCAGGAAAGCCAATTCAGCGCTGGTTTGAAAAGCGAAATCTCTGGACGAAAATTCCGCTTCATGGGTTGCTGGAAAAACTTTTGCATGCGTACGATCGCTTTGCACGCTCTGGCCCGGTCATTGGCTGGGCGCTGATGATCAGCATTGTAAGTCACGTGTTTGGACTGACGGGGTGCTATTGCGTTATACGTTCACTCCAAATTGAGCCGAATCTGTGGCAATTCCTTGCGACATTGCCCACCATGCTGATCCTTGCCGCCATACCCATCAGTATCTCGGGATTTGGCGTGCGTGAAGGTTTGGCGGTCGTGTTTTTGGGATTGCTCGGCATAAGCAAGGAGCACGCAGTTGCTTTTGGACTTCTCAGTTACATAACGGCGCTGGGGTGGAGCCTGGTGGGTGGCATTGTATATCTGCGCTACTCGGCGCCTCTGCCGGAGGAAGCCGCCGAACAAATCGAGAAGGTGGAAGGACAGATCGAGAAGCAAATGTAGCCGGGATTACAGAGTGCCGCTGACCTCATCGAGAGTGCCGAGCTTTTCAGTGCATTTCCTGCAGATTTCCCGGAAATGGTGCAGGGCGCGCGTTGAAGTACTGTTGCGGTGATGAATAAGCGCCAGAGTTCGGTACGCGCGTTCGGGTGCAATGGAGCGAAGCAGAACTTTCCGACCGTAAAGCGACGAGCGTGCCAGAGCAGGCACAAAGGAAACTCCGAAGCCGGTTTCCACCATGGCCAGCAGAGTGTCGATCTGGGAACTGTGGAAGAAGACATCTGGTTTCCAGCCGGTACGATTACAGATCTGAAGACTCTGCCCCCGAAGGCAGTGCGCTTCTTTCATCAGTACAAGTGGCTCTGTCACCAGATCCAGAAGGCGCACATCCTTAAACTTGCCCAGAGGATGGCGACGCGGAAGCGCAACCAGTATTTCATCCTGAATCAGCCTGGTAATCGTCCACTCTTCCCCCTGAATGGGCAGGCTCAGCAAAGCGCAGTCCACCATGCCATTGCGCATGGCTTCCAGAAGGTTTTCCGTGGTGTCCTCCGTTATATGAAACGTTAACTGAGGAAAGCGGTGACGGGATGACTCCAGCAAACCCGGCATCAGGTACGGCGCAACTGTGGGAATGACACCAATGTGGAGACTCCCTTTCAGGTCACCCGAGAAAGCCGCGGCGTCTTCCTCCGCCGCTTTTACTTCCTTAAGAATAGCGAGCGCCCGGGGATAAAAACTTTCCCCGAGCGGTGTAGTCTGGACACCCTGTTTCAAGCGCTGCAACAGCGGCTCGCCCAGAATATCCTCCAGCTTGCGAATCTGATGGCTTAGCGTGGGCTGAGTTACGTGACAACGCTGGGCAGCCTTTGTAAAGCTACCCGTCTGAACCACTTCCACAAAATATCGCAGCTGGTGAATTTCCATTCGTCAGGCAGAACCTACACGCTTACTCGATAGCCCACAAGTAGATGGAATTATGCAATGCCTGGATAATGATTGTACCTGGGCCAAGGCGGGGACAGGTCTCGCCGGCCTTGACGATGACATCTTCACCCTGGGGTGTGGTAATCCACAGTTCCCCTTCTTCGCAGATGAGGTGCAGGGATTTCCAGACCGGTACTTCGCAAACGGCCATGTGCTCCTGACGCAAGTGACGTTTTGCCAGTTGCTCAGATCGCCAGGAGTGAGACGGTACCCCTGGAATGGACACAGAAATAACTCCTTCGATCGGCACACCGGCAGGGGTGGTGGCACGATTAGGGGAATCATTCTTTCGGTTCAACCAAGATCCGACAAAGCCTAGCGAGGTCATAGTCCATTATTAATGCCTCTGAAACGGCTTTTGCGCCAGACGCAGAAGGTCAAATAAAGAACCATAACAGTTTGGTCTATGGGGTCTGACGAGCAAAACTGTTATGCTTTTCCTGCACATTCAAGTGCAAATGCCGCCATATAACGAATTCGCAAATTGTTATGCATTCAGCGATTGTATCATTACGGTCCGAAGTCTTTCGACTAAATGACCAAGCTCAATGACACGGAAGTTGTAGCCCTCAAATTGCATAGAGGGGTGCAGCAGAAGATGCTCCGAGAGGTCCGCATCCAGCGGCTCCGCCTCATCGGGTAGCCGAACTGTATCTACCCGGCGCACGCGGATGCCAAAGACAAATTCCTCGTGCTGGACGATCAGGAAGCGATCGTCCTTGGCAAAACCGGACTCTGTTTTGCCGCCAGTACCAGTCGAATTATCGTCAGCGACCTCAAGTTGAAGCAGAGGCTCAATCGCATAAACGCTGATAATTTCACTGCGAAGATTTGCCGCCCCCAGAAGACACTCCGGCCCAAGCGGAACCAGAGTAAGAGGCAGAGCAGGAAGCACTTCCTTCACCAGCGCCAGATCAACGCCACACGTAAATCCGCGAAGTTGAAGCAGACAGTATGATTTCATCAGCGCGGCAGGTGATATGTAGATCAGGCGACCGGCAGATGACGGCGGATAGCTTCCAGCAGAGTACTGGGCTGGAAAGGCTTATCAATGTAATCCGAAGCACCCTGCTTCAGTCCCCAGAAGCGATCAGCTTCTGTATTCTTGCTGCTGACGAGAATGACGGGAATGTGTGCTGTGGCAGAGTTCTTCTTCAGGCGACGGCATGTTGCAAAGCCGTCCTGCCCCGGCATAACAATATCCAGCAGAATGAGTTCGGGCAGATTTGCAACAGCCAGTTGTTCTCCTGCTTTGCCATCGGAGGCGACCAGGCACTCGTGGCCGTCTTTTTTTGCAGTCAGGACGAGCAGCATCGCATCGCTTGCGGTGTCATCAATAACGAGGATTTTGGCCATTCTGTTATGGTAAAGAGGAAGATTTGAAGAACTTTGCAATGGGCTGAAGATAAGAGTTTTATACCTGACCGCGGAGGGCGGCAGCGGGCCAGTAATCAAAGATTTCCAGGCACAGCATGCTGAACAGAATCTGCTGGCCGGCTTCGATGGGAATATTCAGAAGCTGTACGATTTCCGAAAGCGTGTTGGTCCCGTTAACCTGACTCACAAAGGCAATTTCATCGTCATTCAGCGGGATGTGCTGGATGCGCTCGTAGCCGCGCCTTGTATAAACTGGAATGCCCGTGAAATCACCCCACGCATGGGCTGTAAGAGCTTCTTCTCCAACGAACCGGAGCGATTCGATGCTCCATTCGTCCATTGTCAGCGGCGGGCCTGCATCGGCAAGTACAAACTCGGGAAGGTCAGTGAGCGCAGTAAAGCTGAATGCGATTTGGCCGGCAGTCCATACTCGTGAAAAGAGGCGAATGCTGTGCTCAAAGCAGATTTCCGGGACCAATTCCGGTTCCAGCATGCTGCGCTTTGCCAGCAGATCAAAGACGGGGGTTCCCGTCTCGCCCTGCAATTGCATTACTGCGTCCAGCAAACCAGTTTGCGAATCATCAAAGGCAAAGGTGGTGTTTGCCAGATAGAGTTTTGCGTCGCGGCTCGTAACGAGTAGAACATGCCCCTGGCGTATATAGGCAACGATGGGAGAAGGCTTGATATCCAGGGTCAGAATTCCCGTAAGTACTTCATCTTCAATACCACGAAGCGCGGCTGAAAGACTAAAGTAGGCCGTCGATCCGCTGAAAATCACACGCTCCAGAGAGGACGAAGCAACTGCCAGTTGCGCTCCCCGTGATGTTGCCTGTGAAGTATTCGACGCTGCAGCACCGTTTTCCTGATTCTTAATGCCGTGTTCGCGCAGCACATACTTTACGGTGGCGCTTAACAGCTCCGGAGTAAATGGCTTCGCGATGCTTTTACAGATATTCCTGTACTCGGATTCCGCGCGCTTGATTTCGGCGGAATTGCTGCTCATCAGCACCACGGGAATGTTGGCTGTCGAGGCGTCTTCCAGCAGGCGGCGGCACACTTCGTCGCCTTTAAAATCCGGCAGAATGTAGTCCAGCAGAATAAGTTCCGGCTTCTCGCCCAAGGCAAGGCTCATGCCTTCGGCTCCGTCTTTCGCGGTAATGACTACATAATCGCTGGCATTTTTCGCCAGGCTGTTCGCGATAAACTTACGCAGCGTCAGGCTGTCGTCGATCGCCAGAATTTTACTCGGCATATCGAAGGTTTAGATACTTGTTGCATGAATATCAAGCGGACTTCCGCTACGAAGTGTCTCAATCCTTACGCGCTATTCCTGTGTGCGGATACCGGGTCTCGGTAAAGCGTGCCAGCAACCACAGCACGTCCGATAGCCGATTCAGATATTGGATGATCAGCCGTATATGATCTGATACCGGCTCTTTAGCAGATCCGTCCGCACCCTGGCCATATCCTGCTATTACCAGGCGTTCGGCCCGGCGGCAGACCGTGCGGGCAACGTCCAGTGCTGCAGCTGCAACGGTATCGCCGGGAGTAGCCCAGCCTTCGAAAGTGATTTTCTGCGACTCCAGCTCCATCACAAGATGATCCAGTACGGCAAGCATTTCTGGAGTGAGCTTGGGATATTTGCTGGAGGCATAACGCTCAGTATCTTCCGGCGCGACAGCCAGTTGACCCATCAAGGCAACCAGATTCCGCTGGATGCCGAGCAGATGAGTCTGTACCCAGGCATCCGGGGAAGTAGCGCGGGCCATGCCGAGAGCAGAATTCAATTCATCCACCGTACCGTAGGTTTCGACGGCAAAATGATTTTTGGAAACGCGACGACCGTACATCAACGCAGTGGTGCCTTCATCGCCGGTGCGGGTAGAAATAGACATAGGGGATACAAGCCAGTGTGCACCTATTCGTAAAGCTCTGCAATATCAGCATTTGCATCGTCGGTGGAAGAGACGAGCGCGGCCTGGGCAGCGGCCACGGTTTTATTGGGCGAGGAATTAACTTCGCGCGTCTCAATGAGCGATACTTCACGGCACAGACCCAGAAAGCTTTGCTCCAGCATTCGCAGCGGACGATTTGCTTCGTAGGCCACAACCCAACGCCGCTTCAGGGGGCGCGGGCCAGGACTGATTGGGATGAGCGAGCCTTCGGCAATTTCCTTGCGAGCGGTCCATGGGGCGAGAAGTCCTACACCCAGACCCAATTTCACAATTTCCTTGATCACTTCGGAACTTGCCACTTCTATGACTGGGCCAAGCCGGGCACCGGCACGCAGAAGATATTGCTCAATAAGGCGATAGGTTGAGCTTGTGCGAGAGGTAAGGACGCATGGTTCGCGATGCACATCTGCGGGTTCCACTCTGGATCTTTTCGCCCACGGATGATTAGGCGACACCATAAAGAGAACCTGATCATCGAATATGGGCGATGACTTCAGGTTCGGCCCCAGAATTCCCGACACCATAAGCGCCAGATCAACAGCGCCTTGCTCCAGCTGAGCGACGGCGGTAGAGGTATCCCCCACTTGAACGCGGATCTGGCATAAGGGGAAGCAGTCATTAAACTCACGTATAATACCGGGAAGCAGATGTTGCGCAGTGGAGTAGGAGAAGGCGACGCGAAGCTCTCCACGGTCGATATGCTCCAGCGAACTGAGATCTTCCTCGGCTCGACGCAGGCGTTCCAGAATACCTTCGGCGTGATTGCGTAGCCGCTGGCCCGCTGGAGTCAGTCTGATCTTTTTACCACTTCTGTACAAAAGAGGACAGCCCAGTTCTTCTTCCAAAGCACGCATGGCGTGACTGATGGCAGACTGGGTAAGATGTAGCTGCCGTCCCGCAAGGGTAAAGCTTCCACTTTGGGCGAGAGCTACGAAAGCTCTAAGTTGGCGCGGGTCAAGCATGTGCGTTGTATATGAGCGGCGTTCATGCCAATACATCGGAAAAATCACCCGAAATTTTAGGATTTAATAGCGGACTGGCATTCACACTGCTACATTATTCGGTAATGCATATTGCGGCAGCCCATACGACAACCCCCCTTCGGTTAGGATACGTAGCATTGCTGGACTGTGCCCCACTGCTGGTGGCCAGGGAACTCGGACTGTTTGCGAAGCGTGGTATAGAGGTTGAACTGAGCATGCAGCCGGGCTGGGCTACGATACGCGAAAAGCTGATCTACCGCGAACTGGAAGGCGCGCACGCGCTGGCTACCATGGCCATCACCATGCGTCTGGGGGTAGGCTGCCCGGCCACAGAGGTGGAAACCAGTCTGGTACTGAACCTTCAGGGTAATGCTATCACTTTATCCCGCCGCCTGTGGGCCAAGGGTGTGCGCGACGGCCACTCGCTGCGGCGGCTGATCCGCAGTGAAGGCACGGGACGCCGGCTGAACTTTGGAGTCGTGTCCGCAGTGTCGTCTCACCACATTCTGATGCGTCGATGGTTGCGTTCATGCGGTATTGATCCCGATGAAGACGTGCGGCTGCTGATTGTTCCCCCTTCCCTGACACACGAGCTGATGAGCTCGGGCTACCTGGAGGGGTATTGCGTTGGCGAACCCTGGAATTCCGTAGCCATTCTGGCAGGTGACGGCTGGTGCGTGGCTACCAGCGAGAATCTGGCACCGCTGCACCCGGAAAAGGCGCTGCTGGTGCGCAGTGAATTCGCCCTGAACCGTGCGGAAGAATACAACGCCATGCTGGATGCCCTGCGCGAAGCCTGCCAGTGGTGCGATTCTCCCAAGAACCGTCCTCAACTTGTGGATCTGCTGTTTGAGAGCCGCGTACTGAACGTGCCACGGGAAGCTCTGGAGTGCGCTCTGATTGGTCCCTTCCAGATGGGCCATGGCGAAACAGTTTCTGCCGATACCTTTATTCTTTTCTCCCGCTTTGAGGCAAACCGCCCGGATGCGCAGAAGGCGCGCTGGCTTACCGAAGGTCTGGCCGAGGCACGCATTCTTCCCTCAGATTTCTCACGCAAGCGCGATCAGGTAATGGCAGGTTTCCATGATGAACCCGGCGAGGCTGTTTCCCCGGTACTGACCGATCGGAAAGCGAAGCGTACGGTCGTGAAGAAAGAGCCCGGCCACTAGGGGCATCAGGCAGCCTGCGCTGCCCGGGATGGCAAGGCAGCAGAGTGCCAGATGTAGGGTGACAGGCCCGCCAATCAAAAGCCCTGCGCCAGCTGCAGCAAAGACCGGCACGCGAAAACGGAACTCTGGCTGGAAGGCTGGCCGAGAGACCGGGAAATACCGCGCACCAGAGGGGCATAGTTATGCCCGACGAAATGGTCCTCGAATGCTGGAGCCATCCACAAAGGTGGGGGGAATGAGGATCTGCCGCGGAACCTCCGGAATACCGTGCTCGTTATGCTGAAGCTGGGTGGCGACGAGATCGACTGCCGCGGCGGCTACATGAGAGCGGCGGTGATCAATTCCCGCGAACGAAAAGCTATGGTTCACGGAGTTATCCACGGCGGTGGCGCCTGAAGTCCAGTCATGTACAACAATGCCTATGTCATCGGGAATGCGAAGCTGGAGGGTCTCCCTGAGCCAGTGCGGTACAAGGCGATCGAAGGAAATGATGAGGTCAGGATTGTACTTCCTTATCCATCGACAGAAGATTTGCTCACCCTCATTCATATTATTGTCTGGAAACAGCTGCAACGGAATGCGACGGCGCAACGGCACCGTCTGCTGGTAATGCAGCCAGGCGCCGGAGTAAGTATGGTCAGCACGGGTATCGACCCAGGAGGAGATGGCCAAACCGATACGCTGGTAGCCTCGTAATTCGAGCAATGCAGCGGTTTCCAGAATGCCCTGTGTCATATTGGTGCTGGCTCTGTGGAGACGCGGGGCGTTTAGCCCGTAGCCGAAGGTGGCTGCGGCAAGGCCGGTATAGTCGAAATGTGAGCTGCTGCACTGAGACAGCTCGCCCGTCATGGATTGCACAGAGACAAGGATGCCACGAATTCCCCGGGCATCCAGGATTTCGCGAAGGCGCTGAGGTGTCATTCCAGTTCCGGCTCCCATTTCAAACTCATCTACGTCATAACCATGCTGAAGGGCCCTGCGGCGAATGTCCCCCAGCGCCACGTAGTTGTACATCACGTGGGACTTCGCCACATCCCGCCCGAGGATGACTACATCGTCTTGCAGCCCGCCAGCACGGATCACCGCAAGCCGGGATGAGATTTTGCGCGTACGATTGCGGCGCACCAGTTGCATCAGACGCATCACCTGAGGATCAGGCCGGTAGCCCAGCGTTTTTGCCACTGCCAGCACGCGCTCACGGGTTTCCGTAGACACGCATGGGAAATTACGGAACACACGGGAGACAGTCATTGGCGAAACGCGGGCCTGCTTTGCCACCAGCGCCAGTGTGCAGGGAGTCTCGTCCGGCCGAACTGAAATCAGATAATCTGACATTGCATGTTATCATAACACGCCAAAGGAATTGATAACCAGCGCCATCATTCGCAGCGTAAGCCACATGCCTGTCTTAGACCATTCGCAGACGTTAATTGGTACAAAGACTGGGAACGATTTTGGGATGAGAGCAAGGCGCGACTGAGGAAGTGCATGAGAATAATGCATGACCGAAAGCGCAACGCTGCTATCGCCCAAAAGCGACCCAGGATTTGTACCAATTAACGTCTGCGATTGGTCTTATCCGTCATAGGACCAAGACAGCACCACACCGTTGATTTTCCTTTTCTACCATGAATGCGAATGCAAGCGACGAGTCCAATATCCACGCTCTCTCCCTTAAGGCACCTGCAGTCAATGTAAATCCTGGTCGGGAATACGCCACGAACACGCGGCACTGGCAGGGAATTCCCGGGATCGAACGTACCTCTAGCGGCCGCCTATATGCCACCTGGTACAGCGGCGAAAAGGGCGAAATGCCCGGCAATTACGTACTGGTAACGCGCAGTGATGATGATGGCCTTACCTGGACGGAACCCGTTCTGGTGATCGATCCCGGCATCCCCGTTCGAGCATTTGATCCCGTATTATGGCTAGATCCGCAGGGCCGTCTCTGGCTTTTCTGGGCACAAAATCAGGGCGGCTGGAATGGCAGAGGCGGGGTGTGGTTTATACGCACGGATTCTCCAGACTCGGACTCACCCGAATGGACTGCACCGCGCCGAATCGGCAATGGCGTCATGATGAACAAGCCCCATGTCCGCACTGATGGCGAGTGGCTTCTGCCGATAGCCGTCTGGGGCACGAAGCCGCCTTTTCTGCCGGAGCTTAAGCAGGAGGCTCTCAGCAACGTTTTTGCCAGCACAGATGAAGGCGAAACATTTGTACGGCGTGGCGGCGCGAATGTTCCTCACCGCTGTTATGACGAGCAAATGACGGTGGACCGCCAGGATGGTTCTCTGTGGATGCTGGTGCGCACCTCCTATGGAATCGGTCAAAGCACCTCACTTGATGGAGGAGTGACCTGGAGCCCGGGCGTGCCAACCGGCATCGCCGGACCAACCAGCCGCTTCCATATTCGCCGGCTGGCAAGTGGTCGCCTGTTGCTGGTAAATCACCTCGGCTTCACTGGGCGCTCGCATCTTACGGCGTCCCTTTCGGACGATGACGGCCAATCCTGGACAAAGCACTTGCTCCTCGACGAGAGATCCGACGTCTCCTACCCGGACGCCACGGTTGCCGCCGATGGTTACATCCGCATCATTTACGATCGCGAGCGCCACAAAGCACGGGAAATCCTTTTTGCGTGCGTTACTGAGGCGGACATCGTGGCCGGGACGCTGGTCTCTCCCGGCAGTTACCTGAAGCGGCTGGTGAACAAGATACCTGCGGAGGAGCTGCCGTAGTGGCAGGCGTTCTCCAATGAGCAGCAACGTCGTTGTTGGTTTCGGCGAGATCATGACACGACTTTCCTCGCCAGGATTTTCGCGTCTTCGTCAGTGCCTGCCAGGAACCCTGGATGCGTCATTCGCCGGGGCAGAATCCAACATTGCCTCGGCTGTTGCAGTGCTTGGTGGACGAAGCCGCTACGTAACCGCCCTGCCCCGCAATGTGCTGGGCGACGCGTGTGTGGGTTTCCTGGGCGGCTTTGGCGTGCAAACACAGCACATCCTGCGGAGCGATACAGGGCGAATGGCCCAATACTTCATCGAGACCGGAGCTGGCCAGCGTCCGGGGCGAGTATTGTACGATCGGGAACACTCCACTTTTAGCCTGACGCCGGGCGCAGCCTATGACTGGGAAGGCGCACTGAATGACGCCGCATGGCTGGTCATCACCGGCATCAGTCCTGCCCTTTCCCCCATGGCTGCGGAGGCCACTCTTTATGCCGCCCGCCAGGCGAAAGAGCGCGGAGTGCGTGTCTGCTGCGATCTCAACTTCCGTGCCTCTTTATGGAACTGGGAGCCCGGAACGCCGCCCCGCCAGCTTGCGCGCCGCGTCATGGGCAGCAT
Source organism: Methylacidiphilales bacterium (assembly GCA_041287705.1). Lineage (GTDB taxonomy): Bacteria > Verrucomicrobiota > Verrucomicrobiia > Methylacidiphilales > UBA1321 > LW23. Next base: position 39,779 of record JBGGNE010000393.1, read on the forward strand.
CATGCCTCATGTCGATCTGCTGCTCACCAATCCCGAGCAGGCTGAGGATGTGCTGGGAATTCCGTGGAATCCGGAAACATTAGGCAAAGGCGGTGACAGCGGCCGAATCTCTGAGATCCCAATAACCGACAGCTATGGTCAGGCAGCCCGCCGAATCGGTCAGGCCCATCCGCATATCCAGCAGGTCGTGTTCACGATGCGCGAAAGTCTCAGCGCGTCGCACAACAATCTGGGTGCACTGCTCTATGATCTTGCATCGGACCGGGTGTATCTGGCTCCGCTGATTGACGGCCACTATGCGCCATATCAGATGCAGCAGATTGTGGACCGCCTGGGCGCCGGCGATGCATTTGCAGGTGCGCTGCTCTACGCAATGCACACTCCCAGTCTTGATAATCCGCAGAGCGCGCTGTCATTCGCTGTCGCGGCGGGTTGCCTGGCTCACACAATTCCCGGCGATATCAATCTGGTAACGCGCTCCGAAGTGGAAGCGCTCAGTGCGGGCGATCGCTCCGGCCGCGTCATGCGCTAGCTCTGTCATCCCCACTCCTGACTCAATCTTTTCAGTTTTGTCTGCTTACACTCCACCCAATCTCCCCGCACAATGACCACACTGCCCAATGGCATAACTCTTCCTGAGGAATGGCCCCCTCACAATGCGGATTTCGTCAGCACACAGCCTCTTCCAGTACCGTATCTTCAGTCGCCTCCCGCTGTCATCAACGTCGGTCTGGGCCGTCAGCTTTTTGTGGATGATTTCCTGATCGAAATCAAATCCACCAGCATGGCGCGTGAATTCCATCGCCCGGTAAAAGATCCTCGCAATCCCATTCTGTTCCCACAGTCGGCGGAGGAGATTTGCCCAGATTTCCCCGCGTGCGCAATCGCCAAGAGCGGCGGCGTCTGGTTCGACGACCGCGACCAGCTCTTTAAGATGTGGTACATGACCGGCTATCTCGGCCACAGCGCTCTTGCGATCAGCCGCGATGGCGTGCACTGGGAGCGACCCGAATTCGACGTCGTGCCCGGCACCAATCTCGTCCTGCCCAAGAATGTCCATCCGGATTCCGGCAGCGTCATCATTGACCACAGGGCCGAGGATCCATCGCAACGCTACAAGATGCTGGTGCGCGAGCCAAATCCCATGGGCCCGCCATGGCTGGATAACGTTCCCGCCCTGCTCTTCACTTCAGCGGACGGCGTTCACTGGGTGGATCAGGGCAAATCCGGCCACATGGATGATCGCAGCACCATGTACTACAATCCGCTACGTAAAAAGTGGGTGCAGAGCATTCGCATGTGGGATTCCATCCACGGCCGCACCCGCTATTATTACGAGGGAGACACCTTCCTGGAAAGCACTGGCTGGAATCGCCAGACCATGAAGCCCTGGCTTCGCGCCGACTGCATGGATCACGGCAAATACCATCTGCCGCAGCTCTACAACTTCGATGCAATCGCTTATGAAAGCCTGATGATCGGTTTTCACCAGATCCTGCACGGCCCGGGGAATCAGATAGGCGAACGCAATGGTTTGCCAAAACTGACCGAGCTTTATCTCAGCACCAGCCGCGACGGCTATCACTGGCACCGACCGGATCGCACGCCCTTCCTGGGAGCTCGTCGCGAATATGGATCGTGGGAGTACGGTTATGTGGAGTCCAGCGCAGGCATGGTCCTCATTGTGGGCGATGAACTCTGGATCTATTACTCTGCCTATGCGGGCGATCCTACGCGGATTACTCCCGATAACTGGCGTACCAGTGGCACCTATGCCAACGGCGCCGTCGGTCTGGCCCGGCTTCGTCGCGACGGCTTTGCCTCAATGCGCCCGGCATTCCCCGGCGCGGTGGTACAGACCCGTCCGTTGCGATTTGAAGGCGGAAAGCTATTCGTTAACGCCAATACAGTGGGAAGCACATTGCGTGTACAGGCAATCGATTCGGAAGGCAAAGCGATTGCCGGCCTTACCTACGACGACTGTAAGGGCTTCATGGGCAACAGCACCCGGATGGAGATTCGTTGGAAGTCACGCGATCTTGCCGGTCTGGAAAATTCAAACATACGTCTCATCTTCCAGTTGGATCGCGGGGACCTCTATTCGTTCTGGATCACCGCGGACGCCGAAGGCAAGAGCGGCGGCTACACGGCCGGCGGCGGACCGGGACTGACAGGTGCCCAGGATCAGTAGTCAAGACAGCGGGCGTGTCATTAACCGCAATTTGTTCAGACGCTCGCGCGACGCGGAGGTCTCGTCGCGCGAGGGAGCAACTGTTCGCGTAATCAGAAAGCCGGGCAAGTCCGTTCGCATGCATTCATTATTTTGGACTTGCGCTTAGGTGTACCAGGTACCATAGTACACCCATGTCGCTGCGCTTTTCTCTCAAGCCGGCTGGCGACGTCCCTATCTACCGCCAGATCATTCAGGAGATACGCCGTGCCATCGCCGCCGAGGAGTTGCGCACAGGCGATCAACTGCCTGCGGTACGCACGCTGGCGGAGGAACTGGTCATCAATCCCAATACCATTGCCCGCTCCTACCAGGAGCTGGTGCGTGACGGCGTGCTGGAGAGTCGCCACGGCATCGGCGTCTTTGTCGCGCAGCGCCGCCAGATCTACTCCGACGCTGAACGCATGCTGAGATTGCAGCGTGCCATCGATCCACTTTTCCACGAGGCCATCGCTCTCGATTTTACCGCTGAGGAAGTCATCGCCGCCATTCGCCAACGCTGGTCCTCTTCTCCCCCACCCTCCAACCCATGACAACGCCCACGCCACAGTCGGAGCAGTTGCAGCCGCAGTCGGATCTCGCCCCGGCCTCCCCGGTTATCGAGTTTCGCCGCGTCACCAAGTTCTACGGCAAACGCGAAGTGCTGCGTGACGTATCGCTCTCGATTCCCCAGGGATGCGTGTACGGATTGCTCGGCCGCAATGGCCAGGGAAAGACTACAGCCATCCGTATCCTGCTTGGCATGGAAGAAGCCACGCGAGGCACTGCCAGCGTCTTTGGAGAGGATTCGCGACGAATCAGCCCGTCCACCCGCGCCCGCATCGGCTATCTGCCGGAGGCGCACAGCGTGTATGGCTGGATGACGGTGCGCGAGAACGGACAGTACCGATCCTCGTTCTTCCCGGGGCAGTGGAAACAAACCATCTTTGATTCCGTTATCGCACATTTTAACCTTGATCTCACGCAGCGTGCGAATGGCCTCTCTCGCGGGCAACGCGCGGGTCTTTGCCTGGCCCTTACTCTCGCACCGGAGCCGGATCTGCTGGTACTGGATGACCCCGCACTGGGTCTTGATCCTGTAGCGCGGCGCAGTCTGCTGCAATCCATGCTGTACGTCACCCGCCGCGCCAACCGTTCCATTCTGTTTTCCTCACACGTGCTGGCCGATGTTGAGCGGGTCGCGGATCGAATCGCAATTCTGGACCGCGGAGTTCTTCGCGCGGACTGCACGCTGGAAACATTTCGCAATCAACTGCTCCACTACATCCTTCGCTTTAACGGCGCGCCACCTTCATCCGGAAGTCCCCTGCCGGCATTCCCCGGATTGCTGCAAGCCACGCGCCGTGAACGGGACATTGCGGTCACCGTGGCCAATCCCGACGCCGAAACTGAGAAGCGCTTCGCCGAATGGGGCGCAACCTCCGTGGAGCAGGCTGAGCTGACTCTGGAAGACGCTTTTATCGCCTACGCCGGTGATCGCGGCGGCAAGTCTGGCGGTTCTCTGTTCTGAACCTTACACAGGCGGCATGTCTGTATCCGACTTTATCCGATACACGCATCCGCTCCGTACCATCGCTATGAAAATGATTTTCTGGAAGGAATTTCGCGAACAGAGACTAAAGGTGCTCCTCGCCGCCATCGTGCTTTTCGCCGTGGAAGTTTACGGCCTGGGGCTGCACATCGACCTACAGGCTGAAAACCCTCAATCATTTTACGGGCAAAGCGGACTCCTGACTTTTTCCTGGCTGGGATGCCTGCTGATAGGCCTTGCGATGGCGCTCTCCCAGTTCCTGCCGGAGATATACCATCGCGATCACTGGGCTACAGTATTGCATCTGCCGGTTCATCGGGGAAAGCACATCCTCCAAAGGGCTGCGGCTGGAATCTTTCTCTGCATCGTCTCGATGGGGATTCCTCTGATACTCGCCATTTCCCTCTACTTCATACCGGGCGTGATAGCGGAGCCGCTGACAGCCAAGCTGCCGTTGGGCGGGATGACGGACATCCTGTTCGGCATTACCTGCTATCTCGCTACACTACATGGCATCCTCTCGTCACGCGGAGCGTTCTGGCGCAGAGGCGTTGCAATGGGCGTCATGCTGCCCGCCCTGGTGATAAACGTTTATCTTCTATGGCATACCCGGGATTCGCTTCTGCAGACCGCCATTTGGCCCATTGCGATCATTCTGTTGCTGGGCACGGCCTGCTATGGCAATGCACTGTCTCAGGGAGCATCGGACAATCAGCCCTGGTTCGCCCGCGCCGTTAATGCTACGCTGCTTCCTATAGCTTTAGTCATTCCCGTGTTATTGGTATCTGTCACGATCGTAGTGATCTTCGCGTTATCTACCACCCACAATACACGCAGCTTTTGGCAGCCCTGGAGAGAGATTCCCGATTACGGGTATGTTCGTATTCGCCAAAGGCACGAAAACTATAAGATGAAAAATGAAGTCATTTTTAAAGCTGACGGAACGACCATAAAGCCAACGGATGATGAAGCCATCAATTTAGCTCTGTCCAAACGTCCGTTGGTTATTCAGGCTGTTTGTGCTGATCTTTTAAACCCAGAATATGGCTATAATCCGTACAGCCTTGAATCCGATGGTTATCGCAATACAGATCGTTACCTAAGAAAGATAGAGTTCACCGCTCAGGATCCACAGCTTTTATGGTATTACATTCCCGATGGTAAGTATTTTACAGGCTACGATAAAAAGACCAGACTAATTATGGGCTACATGGGGAAAAGCGGTTTTGTAATTAAACGGAGTGAAGTGCAGCCTTTTGAAAGACAGGACAAGCTTATTGTGGCTGCCAGTCGATGCTTCATGTTCAACAGGTTCCATATCTATGAGGTAAACCTCAATACTCGTCAGGTTTCCCTGGCTACAGCTTCTCCCAAAGGAAATATTGTAACAATTTGGCCTATTTACGCTTTTGTCGACCACGATAACACTCAGTTTACTGATCAGTATTTTTTTGTATTCAACGATCGCATTGAGCTCAACCCTTCCAGTACTAAACCTGTCATTTTCCGCTTTGACAGAGAGTTAGGCGAATACCGAAGGCTAAATATCAGTATCGGCCCGATGGAGAATAATGAAACGAATGTCTACTTACATTACTCTCCTACTTATATAGAACCTGAGCAGTACTATACGTCTCCAGATCTGGTTGACAAGTATGATGTAAAGGGCGTCAAAACAAGCTCTTTCACCATACCCAATGCTCGCGCACTTCCCGACGAGCTGGAAACGAGGAAGAACGCCGCCATACCGCCGTTCTACTTGTGGGCGTCTACCCTTATTACACCACAATTTATCATGACACCACTTGCTCTTTATCGCTCGAACCTGTGGTGGCATAGTGAAAAACTGGACCTGGATGACGCTTCCGGATATATCCCGTCTGATTACAGAGACCTGATATCCATTCTTCTGTCCGGCTCTCTCATGCTCGCGTTAATTGCATGGCCGATTGCACGGCGTATGGGCAAATCGCCGCTCCACACATTCGGCTGGATGTTAAATATCTATACGTTTGCCCTGGCCGGCTTTATTGCCTTCCTTCTTTCCCATAAAAGGGGACGCAAGGCCAGGTGCCCGCAGTGCGGCAAAAATCGCTCAATCTCAACAGAGCTCTGCCCACATTGTAAATCTCCCTGGCCGGCACCAGTGCGTGATGGCTCAGAAATATTTGATGAACCTGCAACGCTTGCTCTTGCCGAGATGTCTCCGTCGCCAGCTTCCGATCCCAGCCAGCCAGAAAACATTGCGGTCAGCTGACGGCGATGGTTTCACGCTGGCGCGCTCCGCTTCCGCACGACTGACGGATCACCAGCGTTGCTTCCAGGGGACGCATCACGGGGCCTTCCGGTATCCGCCCTTCCATGCGGTCAGCCAGTAGCGACACGGCTTCTTCGCCGACCCGCTCGTCGGGCTGATGCATGGTGGTAAGGGGAACGCGCGCGAATTTCGCCGGCTCCTTATCGTCATAACCCACCAGTGCCAGCTCTTGCGGAACACGGATGCCGGCAAGGTCGGCGGCACGCAGCGCGCCGATGGCGTATTCGTCCGACGAACACACAAGGGCAGTCGGAAGTTCCCGCTTTGCAAGGATCTGCGAAGCTCCCCAAAAGCCGTACTGGTAGTCGGACACCTCCCACATGTTCGCTTCCCGACCACGCGGTCCGCCGCTGCTTATGCTGGGCGCGCCATTGGGTGTGGCGTGAGTAATCCAGTCATCTTCAATCGTGATGCCGGCGGCGCGCATCGCATCGCGATAGCCCAGCTCGCGATTCACCATAAACTGGGAGGAGGACGCGTCGAGCATCAGCGCTATCCTGCTGTGGCCCAGCTTGATAAGGTGACGCGTCAGTTCCGCGAAAGCGCGGCGCGTGTCAACAAAAACACAGTCCGCTTCCAGCCCCGCCAGGGGATACAACAGCACCATAGGCAACCCTGCCGCCTGAATGCTCTTGTACTGAGGCAGGCTGTCGGATGTTCCGCGACTGAGAGCGATAAAGCCGTCCACCATCTTGGAGCGCAGTTCACGGATGCAGCTGATCTCCGCTTCCGGCGAACCATCGCTGTAACCAAAAACCACGGAGTAGCCACGCGCCCGCGCAGCTATGTGCAGCGCATTAATCTTATCGATGTTTGCAGTTTTGAAAGCGGCCGGCCCGATAATGCCAATGGTGTGCGTACGCTTGGTCTTTAACCCGCGCGCCACCGCATTGGGTACGTAATCGATCTGCTCCAGCTCGCGCAGGACGCGCTCGCGGGTAGAAGTCTTGACGAGCGGCGAGCCGACAAGGATGCGGTGGAGAGTGCCGCGGCTGATGCCGAGACGGCTGACGATTTCCTGCTGGGTGATGGGAGCGGAAGATGCCTTGGATTTGGCCATGGGTTCGGGGGATGTAGCGATAATCGCTCAAAAATTCAGCACGTGCACAATAATCTTCCACGAGAGAGGCATGGACGTCAATGACTGGGTGATATAAAGGAGCTCTTTTTGCACAATCCATTGCGTTTGTGGCTGCGGCAGAGGGAAATGGGAGAAAATTCGCCTTTGGGCAATCGTCTGTTTGAGCATGCTAAACTGTGCAGCCGATTGCTCGAAGTAAACAGGTAAGAAAAGCCGCATATGGTGCGGTTTCCCCCTCTGAAAGCCAAATGTAGCTTAAAAATCGCATTGACAATCTGGGCCGGAAAGACCAAATTGTGCACGTGAACTATTTCATCGCACTTCTCCGCGACGTTACGAATTTCCGCCGCACCAATGCCACCGCCTCCCCTCGGCAGTGTAAATCCGGAGAGCGCGCCTTTACTCTCTCCGAGCTGCTCGTTGTCATGGCGGTCATCTCTGTCATGAGCGCCGCCGCGATGCCTGCCCTCCGAACCATTCTGGACACTCGCTCAATGACGACCGGCGCTTACGATCTGGCTGGATTGCTGGAGCTGGCGCGTAGCGAAGCGATTGCTCGTCAGACCTACGTCTGGGTTGGTGCAACCACGGAAATGTCCGCGGGCCAGACCAGCACCGTTTTTGTCCCCGTCTACTCCCGCGATGGCACCAGTACTAACACGGATCCCAGCAATCTCGTACCGCTGAGCCCTCCCATGCGTCTCATGGGCATGAAGCTGGTGCAGTGGTCGGCACTGAGAGCCGGCACAAAGGCGCTGGTTTCCGCAACTCCTGCCAGCGTCTGTGACAGCGCGGCCGGAATCAAGTTCACAGTGGGCACGCGCACATTCGATGGCCAGACCATTACCTACACCCCTGGCGGCGAAGTGCTTCTCCGTGGTAAAGTCACTGCTGATGACGGCTATGACAGCGCGATTGACCTTAGCTTCCTGAAGGTGAAAGGCACCACGGTGCCCGCTAACTCCGAAGACGTGGCTGTCCTTGTCCAGGGTTCCACGGGCGCAGTCAAGATTGTGCGGATGCAGTAAGCTGTGCGGCGCCGTCCCTTGCGCTATCCTACTCTCATGAAACTGGTCCCACGCATCGGCATCCGGAATCCCCGGGCGCGCAGCACAATAGCCTTCACGCTTGTCGAGCTGATGGTCTCCATGCTGGTGCTGACTCTGGTGCTGGGGCTATTGTTTCAAATATTCAGCGGTACAGTGGGGGCCACCCAGAACTCCCATCGTCAGATGGCAGCCACACGCCAGGCCCGCATGGTGCTCGACCCGTTGCGTAAAGATCTGCAATCTATTGTCTCCCAGGGTGAAGCTGGCACGGTTTACGTCAAGCCGGATCCCCAGAATTGCACGCTGGCCTTCATCACGCGAAATCGCGGCCCGCAGGGCGTGGCGGATCTGCGCTTTCTGGCCGTCGCCTACGTGCTGACTGGCACAGAAGTAACGCGCAAATCGAATCCCGTCACCTGGACTCAGGCCGACCTGATGACCCAGGCGTTGTCCGCCGTGTCTGCAACCACGATAACGCCGCTCTCCGGCAACATTGTGCGATGGCAGTTTATGGCCGTGCTGGATAACGGCAACACCGTTCCGCTCACCACTGCAGGCTCCTGGCGGCTGGATAAAGTTCAGGACACGCCGGTACCTGGCGGATTCTATGCACTGCGGCTGGCAGACGGAGTCGTCTCCTCAGCAGAACCCAAAGTGCGCTCTCTGATAGTCGCCGTGGCCGCGGTGGACGAAAGCATTCTGCGACTGCCCAACACCACGAATCTCTCCACCGCCCTCACAGAGCCTCCCGCAAACAAAACTCCGCACGAAACCTGGAGTGGCCTGATCAATGCCGGTGCCCTGAACTCCTTCCCCGTCCAGACCGTCTCCACAATGCGCATTGTGCAGGTTACCCTACCGCTACGCTAATGACATAACCACATGCTGCTCTCATCTTATGATGTGGCGGTGTGCGGCGGTGGACCCACAGGTTTTGGCGCGGCAATGGGTGCGGCTCGCATGGCTCCATTCGCGCCTTGCCGACTTGCCTGATGACCGGACACGCTGAAGGGATGGCGGCAGTACTTGCTGTAGAGCAGTCCAGAAAGGTCTCTGAGATTGATGCAGAACAGATCCGTAATGGCCTGCTGAGGCAGTCTCCAGCATCGGTTAAATCCTGGTTGGGACTTCAGATCCGTTATCTTGGAATCCGCATAATTGCGTTGACAACTTGCGCCGCTTCGATAAAGTGAGCACGTGAACAAACCTGGATTTTGGTCACTTTCATTGTCTCTTTCGCCAGCATCACATTCCCCAGATGTAGTCGTGTTGCACAGAGCACCCCTGCCCCCACCCAGCTATGACCATGAAACCTCTGTCTCACCCATTCGCACTGTCGCGACAGAAACATAGCAGCGGTATGGCGCTGATCATTACGCTTTCGATGATCGTACTGGTAAGCGTGGCGACCCTGGCATTCTTCAGTATGGTGACCTCGGACATGAAAGTGGAGTCCAGCAGAGCCAACCGGACCAAAGCCGATCTGCTCGCGCAAAGTGGCAGCGCCCACGCCATGGGCCAGATCATCAATGAGATCACCAGCCCCACCTTTTCCGTCTCGACCAATTTTGGCGACGTTACCAGCTACACGCCCAGATACACGACAAACGCAGTTCCCCGACGCCTGATCTCCCCTGCTCTTTCCCTGACAGACGTGGGCTTCGTTAATCTGATCCGCCAAAGCGTTCCGACGGCGGATTCGGCTGCCTCGACTGACGCCACCTGTGTGCGTGCCTGGGATGGACGCCTGGTCGATACAAATCGCTGGAGTGCCCCGGCGCTTCTTGGCACGGCGGGCTTCACGGCGGATTCGCAGTTGCCCAACTGGGTCTATGTGGATGGAACAGCGGGAGCCACCAACACGCCTTCGGCGAAGACGATCGGACGCTTTGCTTATAATATCTACAACATCGGCGGCGCCCTGAACGTCAATGCCGCAGGCTATCGTGACAGCATAGCCACCGACCAGATGATTTACCTGAAGTCTTCGGCATCGGGCACCGACATGACGAAGCTTGGTGCGGGCATTACGCAGGCGGACATCACGAAACTGACCGCTTTCCGCAATCCTGACGCTTCAACCACTGATGCTTACGTGGATAATATCGCAGGCGCTCGCCATGATGGTTTTCTGAAAACACTGAGTACGAGCCCTGAGAGCGGCGACATATTTCATCAGAATCTGTTCAGCAGCCGGCAGGATCTGCTGCGCTATGCCCGTACTCAAAACACTGCATTTAAGAATATAACCTCCTCACTGACGCATTTCTCGCGTTCTCTGACAGCGCCAAACTGGCGCCCCATAACCCCGGCCGGGTCCCTGATCGACTACGCGGCGATTGCGGATAACCCTGTCAGCCCCAATCGGAACATCCCGAATGTGCGATTTGGTTCCGCGGGTTCCTTTTCTCATTATGACGACAGCGGGGAAGAGATAACCAGGTCGGTGAAAGTGGGCGATCCACTGATACGGCAGCGTTTTTCTCTGGCCAAACTGGGCTGGCTGACACCTGCAGGACCCAGCACGGAATACTTCACCAATCCAGGGGATGGAGACGCGCCGATCAAGTCCGTGTTCGGGCTGAAATGGAATGTTGCAGCCGAACGCTGGGACTATTACGGCGGCGAAACCACCGCGCAAAGCGCCATTAAAACGCTGGCTGAAGTCGCTGCGGAAGCTACTCCGCGAGAGCCAAATTTCTTTGAGCTCCTCAAGGCCGGTATTCTGGACGGTTCAGTTGGCTCCTCGCTTCAGCCCGATGGCACGGACTACGCCAGCTACTACGGCAGTGAAGATACCCGCACAGTCCACAAAAACAAAGATCTGCAATTGCTCCGTATCGGCGCCAATATTATCGATTGCGCAGACGAAGATAATTACCCGACAGTTATCGCTCTAAACTATAGCGGCCTTGCCATGGAAGTGGCCGGTGTCGAAGACCTTCCCTATCTCCAGTCCGTTCTGATGGCCGGTATGCGCGAGCAGGATGGCACCAAAACGCCTGTAAATTTGCGCCTCCTTTCAGGCGATCTCGTCTGGGTGCCTGTGTTCTATAATCCGCACCGCACCTCGCCTGCAACCCCTGTGGTGGGTCCTGCAGCGGTGCGGTTTCAGGCAGCAACCGGCGTCATTACGAAGGTGGACTACAACGGGGCCGGCTCAGTATTTCCGCAGCCCATGACGAAGGATCTGACAACGCTGGGCACGATTACTATCCCCAAAACTGCCGGCGGTAACTCCGTATACGGCTTTGAGGATTACCGCAATGCTCCCAAAGCAGCACTCTCCAACGATGCGACGGACCCGCAGAGGATGGATAAGCTTTGCAATTATGTTCACCCGGATACGGGCCTCATCGTAACAAACGTAGATGCGGCCTACGCTAATGTTAAGGCGTTTCGAATCTTCTCCTGGCAAAAGGAATACACGGGCAGCGGCAAGCAGACAGGCACCTTCAACTGGTTTCTGAAAACGCCTTCCTCTTTTCTCAGCAATGGCATCGCCTACTTCTTCTATCCCCAGCAGGTCAATCTGGTCATGCGCTACCAGACGCCCAATGGGAACTGGAAGACTTATGCCACACTGGGCGGCAACGAAGCCATTCCCACCTCGGGCATGAATGGCTGCAAAAATGACGGCGTTTCGTCTCCCACCCAGACAATCCGCTGCGGCATGCACTTCAATACCGGCGGTCTGATTTCCCATGCTTTGCTTCAGGTCTATTACATATATTCCTTTGATCCGCGAACCAGCCGCTTCGGTCCCGTGGTAAACCGCTTCTGCGATTACGGAGCTCTGCCGGCGATGAGCTATTCAACTTCTGGCAATAGCGGCGCACCTCCCGGGCTCTTCCCAGAAGCAGGAAAAACCGCCGGCATCGTGAGTGGTAGTCCCACCAACTTTGCCGATGTCGACGGCCTTATCCGTCCCAATGATGGCTGGCTGGGGAATACGACCAACACGATCCAGACAAACCCGTATCGGCAGACAGCCTCCGCCACCTCGCTGAACGTCTCGCATTCCAGCCGGCCGGTACTGCTTCAACGTCCCTACCAGTCCGTCGCGGAGCTGGGCTATGTATTCCGGGATGCGCCATGGAAGACGCTAAGTTTCTTTGACGAAACAAGCGCCGACTCTGGGCTGCTGGATCTGTTTACGGTATCTGAAGAACCGGAGATTACTGCAGGTCGCTATGATCTCAATGCAATGCTGCCACCGATAAAGGAGGGAGCCCTCAGCCAGACTGCGCTTGATCCCTACCTGGGCCAGTCTCCCTTTGTCCCAACTCTCCTTTCCCCAGCGACTATTACGACAACGGCCAGCGCCTATGGAAGCGGTACAACAGCCTACGCCTTCAGCAACGGCGTGCCGACCAGCAATGTGCCAAATACGCTGGGTAATCTTGTTAACTTCATGTCCTACAACGGCCTGAGCACTGCTGGACTGGATCCCGTAAAGTTTCGCCGCGAGGCGGTTGTCCGCTCTCTGGCTGATGTGGGTCAGACAAGGACGTGGAATGTCCTTATTGATGTTATTGCCCAGACAGGTACATTTCCCACAGCAGGCGCCCCTGCTGCAGGACGCTTTATTGTGGAGGGTGAGCAACGTTACTGGTGGTCAGTCTCCATCGACCGCTACACAGGCAAGATCATCGCGCAGCAACTGGAAACTGTTCATGAATAAGACTTTTAAAGCGGCTGTCTGCGGAAGCCTTTCCACTTTGCTGGCAGCAGCATTGCCGGCCCTGCTCGTGGCGGCAATCCTTCCAGCCACTCTGCACGCGCAATCCGCCTCTCCATCCCAGCCTTATGTAAAGACGCCGCCATCAGGGACAAGCTGGACCATCGATATCAGGCAGGTACCCAGGAAGGCGAAGCCGTCTGCTACCGCGAACGGACAGACAGATCCTGCAACTGCTGGCAATGCCGAAAAGGCGCCGGCAACCCTCCCCGCCGTCATGCCCGTGCGCATGGAATCCCAGTATGGCCAGAATAAGGTTCGTCGCGAACTCACTATTTTCTCGGATAGCCATCGCGAAGAAAGCTTTACGATAAAGGGGCAGTTGTTGCGGCGATACGATGGCTCGGACAAAGTAGCCGTATTGCAGGCAACTCCTGTATTCCCTGCTCTGGAATGGCTGGCCTCCGGCTCTGTCTACATGGGCAAGGAGATGCTCGGTGACAAGGAATGCCATAAATTCCGTATTAGCGCAGAGTACCTGCAATCTCTGAACTGGCCTGCGGAAACCCCATACTTCGCATGGATCTCGGTCGCTGACCGCTACCCTGTTCAGGTGCAGGCCGATGAGAGCATGTATACCTATTCTGACATCGTGCCTTTTACCAAAAATGTCCCTCTCCCCGAGGACTACAAAGCTGCTGTGGAACAGGCCTCGCGTTCACAACGCGCTTTGGAGATGATGCGCGCGCAGAATGGTCGCTGATGCTCATGCAACCGGACGTCACTCCATCAGTCCGGCTGGACCATGGCCGCTTTACCATAGATAATGCCGCATGGAAATCCCGCAGGCCTGCTGGCATAACATCGCCGAAACCGCGCCTTCCCAGGATGGCAGCGGTATCGTGCTGTCGAGAATCCCCTTTGCACTCCTTCCTGGGCTGAACCAGAAAGCCCGGGAGCGGGCTCTTTGCCCTGCGGGCGCAGAATTGCGCTTCTGCTTACGCCCGCCACGTGCGCGGCTGATTCTCCGTCGTCTGCCGGATGGCAATCCATCTTTCGCTCACCCTGGTGCCAGTCTGGTCGGTATTTTTCACGGCGACTTTCAACACAAATGGTGCGCGCTGGGAGAAGGAGATACTATCATCGATATCTCCCCGCTGCCACCCGCTCAGGCTCAGACTCTGGCTGCTGGAATCAGCGCAGCAGGCAAAAACGCTCGCGCAAGATTCAATCCGGCCCTCACGCGTGTTATTCTTCCCCTATTTCCCGCCATACAAATGGTTTCCTTTGAGGGGGACATTGAGCCGCCTTTGCGCTCGGATATCCCTGCACGGCAGTATCTTGCATATGGATCTTCCATCACGCACGGAGCCTACACGCCGCTGGGCACCGCAACCTACCCCGCCATTATTGCGCAGCAGCTCGGCACCGATGTCTCCAATCTTGGTTTGGGCGGCGGCGCACATCTGGAACCTGAGATGGCCGAATGGCTGGCGGAGCGACAAGACTGGGACTTCGCTTCTCTGGAACTTGGCATAAATCTCCTGGGCGGCATAGAAGTGGCGACATTCCGCTCCCGGGTACGTCGCTTTCTGACTCCTTTCGCGGATGAATCGCCCTTGAGAAACGTCAGGCGCCGCCCCGTCATATGCCTGGACGTTCTGCGCAATGCCCGTGATATCACTCCTGGCCATAAGGATCGCGATAAAGCAGAAGCTTTCCGGAACGTTGTGACCGAGGAAGTTGCGGCGCTGAACTGCCCATGGATTTCCCACGTGCCTTTCAGGGACGCTGTTTCCATTTCTGCGCTGTCCGACGATCTCCTTCATCCCTCAAGCGCCGGTTTCGAAGAAATTGGTCGCCACTTGGCAAACGAGTTTCGTAATGTCCCCGGCATGGCTGAGTTGCTGGGAAACAGCTAAACCAACCTCGGCGCTAAGGATTTGGGATAAACACCAGCCAGGTGTGGACAGAACCCTGCGCATTCTCCCACGTGCGCGTT
>JBGGNE010000394.1:0-7280 GCA_041287705.1 Methylacidiphilales bacterium
CATGCGATTTCTGGACCCCTCGCCTATTCAGGAGCAGGCAATTCCGCTTGTGCTCAGCGGTAAGGATCTGATCGCCTCCGCGCAAACCGGCACGGGAAAAACGGCGGCATTCGGCCTGCCCATTATCAGCAAACTGGATAAACGCGGCACCTTCCGCGCCCTCATTGTGGAGCCTACTCGCGAACTGGCTGTCCAGGTCGAGGACAATATCGCGGAGTACGCCAAGTTTACGAGTGTTGAAACGGCATGCATTTATGGTGGTGTGAAGTATAATCGCCAGATCTCTCTGCTGAAGCGCGGCATTGATATCGTGGTGGCCACCCCCGGCCGGCTGCTGGATCACATGGAGCAGGGCAACCTGAACCTGGACAAGATTGAGTATCTGGTGCTGGATGAAGCGGATCGAATGCTGGACATGGGCTTTATGCCCGACGTGCGCCGCATTATCGAAGCCTGCCCCAAGGCGCGCCAGACGCTGCTTTTCTCCGCCACAATGCCGCCGGAAATCGAACGCCTGAGCAAATGGGCGCTCGTCGAGCCGGAGACGATCAACATCGGCGAACGCCGCAGTCCCGCCGAAACGGTAAAGCACGTTCTCTATCCGGTGGCCAACACACAGAAGTTTGAGCTGCTGCTTGCGCTGCTGGAGCATATCAAATACGACTCCGTCCTCATTTTCGTGCGCACCAAGGATGCCTGCGACGGCATTACCGCAAGATTGAAAAGCGCGGATCATCTGGTGGCCACCATTCACTCAGACCGTTCCCAGAGCGAGCGCCAGGAAGCGCTGGATGGCTTCCGCCGCGGCCGCTACGAAGTGCTCGTCGCCACGGATATCGCCTCGCGCGGCATTGATGTCGCAGGCGTCAGCCACGTGATCAATTACGATGTACCTCAGAACGTGGAAGATTATGTCCATCGCATCGGCCGCACCGGCCGCGCCCAGACAAGCGGCGACGCGCTGACCATCATGACCGCCGAAGAAGCCGGCGACGTCGCCAATATCGAACGCTACATCGGCGCGCTGATTCCCCGTTTGAAGCTGGACGGGTTCAACTACGTCTATAGTGCAGTGCTGGATACCGCCCCCGCAGCCCATGGCGGTCTGCGCAACGTACGAGGCGGCCGGACAGGCAAGGGCTACAGCTTTGGGATGAAGAAGAGGCGGTAAAAAGCTTGTAGAGACAGGTAACTCCAGACCAGAACATCCGCTCTTCTTCTCAACACACATTCATGGACAAATCTCCCAGTGTTACCCGCACCCGCTGTAGCATATGTGAAAAGGAAGGGCTGGCCAGAGTTGCTTCCGTAACAGGAATTCGTACTGGGCAGGATTTTCATATCCGTTATTGCGCGGATTGCGGTTTTGCATGGGTTGATAACCCCTGGATGGACTTTGCTACAGTTTACGACGAGGCTTATTATCTGGGTAAAGGATCCGATCCGCTGGTCAAATATGTTGATGAACTGGAAAGCGAGGCCACAATCCGGCAATGGGAATGGCAGGGCATTCTGCAGTGGGCCGACGATATGCGCGGTGACAAAGCCAAAGGTCAAAGGCTGCGTTGGCTGGATTTTGGGTGTGGCAACGGAGGCCTGGTTCGCTATGTGCAAAAGCATGCATCAGACCGCTGGGAGATTGAGGGCTTTGAAGAAGGGTGGGCAGCCGGATTTGGTCGCGAGAAGGGGTGTGCGATACTGACCCGAGACGAATTGAGCACTCGGACAAACTCCTACGACTTAGTGACTGCGGTCGAAGTTCTGGAGCACACAGTAGATCCGCGCGAAACACTGCGCGAAGTACGATCGATGCTACGTCCAGGCGGGGAATTTCTCTACACAACAGGCAATCTGGAGCCTTACACACATAATATCCCAGCATGGAGATACGTTCGTCCGGAAATTCACGTGAGCTATTTTGAGCCCCGCGCTCTTGCCAGATTACTTGAGCAAACCGGCTTTGAAGCGCGCAACCCAGGCTATCGTCTCGGCCACACGGCCATCATCGGTTATAAGGTTCTGAAGGGGTTGAAGCAGCGGCAATTAAAACCGTGGATGTACCTGCTTCCCTGGCCGCTTTTATCCCGAGTATTGAACGCCAGACTAAAGATATTTGCTCATCCTATGGGAGTTGCACGTTAATGCACTGGAGGTAAACCAGAAGAGAACACAGTGCTATTTCGTATGGAACTCCATTACGACCGTGCATTTTACTTTCTGACCGTTGCGACCGCCCAGAGTATATCCGCCGGCATCGACGGAGTGATCATAGAAATGCTTGAGAACTTTGCCCGAGCCATCGCGTAGTGAGGCCTTTTTCATGTCAAGGGCCATGGCCCGTGCACTGCGAATGGCTTCCTCAAGCAGAACTTTAGTCAGAGAGTCCATCTCGGAATAGCTGTACTCGGGCTTATCAATATTGATCCAGATCTTCTGCTCTTTGGCGCGGGTATAGAAATCTGCCACTTTCGTTTTCAGTATCTCCATCTGCGGCAGGTTACGAGTAGACAGAATGAAGTCGAGATGCGTGGCGTTCGTTTTTTCTGAAGAGTTCTCCAGTTCCCCGGTAAATTTGTCGGCAGGAGCTGTAATGGTATCTGCTGACTGTGCCAAGGTGATCTCCTCTTCCTTAAAGCCGTTGGTTTTAAGGAAGTTAAGAACATAATCCCGAACACGTTGAACTTCTTCTTTGAGATTGGAAGCCGTTGAGCCAAATACCATACAACGGACCTTCCACTTTACGATGTCCACTTCGACAACCCACTCAGAAGTTGCCGTTACGGTAAAAGCGTTAGCCTCTGGATCGGGCAGAGCCTTATCCAGAACAACAAGTATGGCCGCCCCAACGATAATAAGGCAGGCAACGACACTAAAGAGGATCTGGCCAGCGCGTTCACTCATGTGGCTGAATCGTTGCATACATAAGTGACGCGCACCACAACAATCCATCACTTCGTTAGCTCTTTAATCCAGGTAGAAGTCTACCGTGGTAACCACTCGCACCAGTTTGCGTTCCGGGGCACTGGCGTCGACATCCAGGACCTCAAAAGTGCCTTGGGTGGCATGCTTAATTCGGCCAATACCGCTGTTGGAATCCGAGCCAAATCGCTGTGCGGCCTCACGCGCTTTCTTGTTGGCTTCCTCGATCATGCCAGGCTTGATAGCGTTCAGGCCGGTGAAGTTGAACTGAGCGCGCGTGTAGCGTAGTGCGATTCCCTGCTGAACGAGGATGTCGCATGTTTCCATGGCCTTCTTGGAGGGCAACACTTTTGTCGTACGCAACAGCACCGTTACATCGGCATTATAGCGGGGCAGTTTCGGGCGTTTGTCTTTGCCTGCGGCGTCGGAGCTTTCACTATCGGAGCTTGCCTTCTCCGCCATCTCTTCATACGTATCGGTGATCGTAGGGGCGCTTAGCGATGTTTCCTTGTCTTCAAATCCGTTGGTCTTCAGAAACGACAAAACAACGCCACGGCCTTTTTCCATTTCCTTCTGCAGATCCGTAAGAGTTTCTGCGTTAACACGGAATGTGACAGGCCACAGCACCAGATCGGCGTCTACTTCTTTTTCGGAAAGGCCTTTGACCGTGACGTATTCATCCATGCGCTTGGCGGTAAGGAAACTTCGGGCGGCAATAGTGGTACACAAGGCAAGGCCAATGATGAACGAAGCGCCGATAATCAGGGCCGTAGTTCGGGTAAGCAGCGGATAGGGAGTGCTCATAAAGAGGATAAGTATTATCTATGCCATCGCTACACCTCACCGCATTCTTTCAAATGCCTTCAAATTTTATTTAACTATGATTGCGCAAATTCCCTCCTGCTGGACGTTTAAGAAATTGCCGGACCTTTCCGCGATTAATACCGCGACAGGTCCTAGCACTTCCCCTCACCCTCGGACACAGGCAGGCTGGTACCGCTCCACTTCAGCTTCTGACGCAGGACGTGAAAGAAGTCATTGCCGGGCGTAAAGGCCAGACGAATAGGCTCGGGCGCCAGACGGATTTCCAGAAAGTCGCCCGGACGCAATTCGCCGCCCGGCTGCCCGTCATACTGCACCACCAGCGTGGTGGCCTGCGGCGGCAGACTGAGCCGGATTGGTGCATGAGTGCCCACGACCAGCGAGCGATTACTGAGCGTGTGCGGACAGATCGGCGTAATGGCAAGTGCCCCGGCGTCCGGAGCCATAATGGGTCCGCCGGCAGAGACGGAATACGCCGTGCTGCCTGTCGGGGTGGAGACAATAAGTCCGTCACAATTATATTCCGTAACAAACGTATCGCCAAAATCCACACGAACGCGCACCAGCCTCGAAATCGATCCCCGCGATACTACCACGTCGTTCAGCGCACAGGGAATGTACAACCGCTCATTGGCCCGAAAGATCGTAAGCTCCAGCGCGATACGTGTACTGATCTCCCATTTCCGCTGCCGTACGATATCCAGCGCGGCATCGAGATCCTGGCGGGCAATAGAAGTGAGAAAACCCAGACTGCCAATATTGACACCCAGGATAGGTGCATTAGTCGGATACAGGTCTCGAGCGACGCCAAGCAAGGATCCATCTCCGCCTGCGACGAGGCAAATATCAGCATCCAGCGAGATCTTGCGGCAAGACTGCCCCTTCATTCCGACCATGGATGCAGTATACTCCTCCAGCAAGACTTCCATTTCCTGCGGATAGCGGGCCACATACTCCACTACCTGCCGCACGATTACATCAGCGCCGGCTTTATCCGTATTGACGATGAGGCCCAGGCGGATGGGGGCGTAGTGTTTGATGGGCTGCCGGTCTTTATCCACCATAAAAATTCTTTGTTGCCCTCGCGGCCCAGAATGGGGGAGGGTATAATGCCGGCGGTATTAAGTGTTTGCGATAGAGAAGCTTGCAGTGCATCCAGCCAGGTGGTCAACCCGTCCAGAACCTCCTGATGCAGCGCGGGGTCCCGCACGATGCCGCCCTTGCCCACCATGCCTTTGCCCACCTCGAACTGCGGTTTGATCAGGGCAATAACATGGCCCGGAGCGCTAAGCAAGGGAAACACTGCCGGAAGCACCAGCCTAAGCGAGATAAAAGAAAGATCTGCCACGGCCAGCTGGTACGTGCGCCCCATGTGGGCAAAAGCGCCCAGGTCCCGCGCATTCACGCCCTCGTGCAGATCCACGCGGGGATCCTGCCGCAGTTTCCAGTGCAACTGGCCGCGCCCCACATCAATGGCGGTTACACCCGTTGCACCGTGCTGCAGCAGGCAATCCGTAAAGCCGCCTGTTGAGGATCCCACATCCATGCAGTGCCAGCCGGCCGGGTCGATGCAGAATTCCTTCAACGCACCCTCCAGCTTATGGCCACCGCGACTTACAAAGCGTTCAGCAGCGCGTACTTCTATAATGGCGTGAGGGCTGGTGGGCGTGCCGGCCTTGTCCCGGCGCTCGCCTTCCACCCAGACTTCGCCGGCCATGATGGCGCGTTGCGCTTTTTCTCGCGACTCAAAGAGGCCGCGTTCCAGCAATAAAAGATCCAGTCGGAGGCGCGAACGGGGCGGGTTCATGTGCAATGTTTTGGTCATTGTGCGCAGCTTGGACAGGGAGGGAAAGCGCGAATGAAAAAAGAGGTCGAAAATAACCAGCGGCGACAGCGATGCGAAGTAATGCCAATTTCTCTACAAATATCGTTTCTGCAATATCTTAACCATCTTTTTAAACAATGTAAATCTGACAACAAAAATCCGCTAAAAATAGCTGAGCATTATGGCCCCGAAACTGCTTGCAAAAACCGTCTCTACAACCCACATTTCTAAACGATGAGTTTGAACCAGTCTATCCTCGATAAAGTGGGCTCGTTTAACGGGCTTTATGATCCTTCCTCTGAGCATGATGCGTGTGGCGTCGGTTTCGTCGCGCATATAAAAGGAGAAAAATCAAACTCTATTCTGCGAGCCGCGATCTCGTCTGTATGCGCGCTCGCTCACCGCGGCGCCATGGACGCCGACGCCAAGACCGGTGACGGCACCGGCATCCTGACCCAGATTCCCCATGAACTCTTCCGTGAGGAAGTGGAAAGCATGGACCATAAGCTGTTTCAGGACAGCGACCTGGGTATCGGCGTGGTATTCCTGCCCCGCGATGATGCCTACACTCAGGCACGCTGCCGCCACATAGCCGAAGAAGTGGTGACCAGCGCCGGCCTCTTTGTGTTCGGCTGGCGCGAAGTGCCCGTCAACATGAACGTGCTGGGCGACAAAGCTCTCCGCACCTGCCCCCAGATCGAGCAGATCCTTATTGGACGCCTGCAGGATCAGGAGTTGAGCGATGTGGATTACGAGCGCACGCTTTTCCTGTGTCGTAATACGATTGAAGATCGCGCGGAAGCTGAAGGCATCAAGCACTTCTACATCCCCAGCTTCTCCAGCCGCACCATTATTTACAAGGGCCTGCTCGCCTCCCCGCAGCTCGACAAGTTCTACCTGGATCTGCGCAACCCGAAGTACACGACGGCCATCGCCGTTTTCCACCAGCGCTACAGCACCAACACGTTCCCCACGTGGCCGCTGGCACAGTCCTTCCGCATGATGAGCCACAATGGCGAAATCAACACGGTAAAGGGCAACAGCATGTGGATGCGTGCCCGCGAACCGGAGCTGGCAGAAGCTTTCTGGGGCGATTCCATCAAGAACCTGCGCCCGATCATTCAGCCCGGCGGCTCGGATTCCGCCAACCTGGATAACTCGCTGGAACTGCTCACGCTTTCTGGTCGAGATCTGCTGCACAGCATGCTGATGCTGGTGCCGGCCGCATACCAGTATGACCCGAGCGTCAGCCCCGAACTCCGCGGCTTCTACGACTATCACGCGTGCCTGAACGAGCCGTGGGATGGCCCTGCAGGCCTTGTGTTCTGCGATGGTCGCTTTGTCGGCGCGTGTCTGGACCGTAACGGTCTGCGCCCCGCCCGCTACAAGATTACCGAAGACGGCATCTTCTCCCTGGCGTCCGAAGTCGGCGTTACGGCGATGAAGGAAGCGGATGTTATCGAAAAAGGCCGCCTTGGGCCCGGCGAAATCATCGCGATCGACACGCTGGAAGGCAAGCTGCTGCGGAACGACGAGATCAAGGGCATGTACGCCAGGCGCAAGCCTTATGCTCAATGGGTTAAGGATAACCTGACTGAGCTCGGCCAGATTAATGACCTGGGAACCACCGAAGAATCCACCACGACTCTTACGCAGCGCCATCTCACCGTCGGCATCAACGACGAAGAGGTGAAATTCATGCTCAAGCCGATGG
>JBGGNE010000395.1:0-3748 GCA_041287705.1 Methylacidiphilales bacterium
AGGAGTTTGATTTAGCCTGCTGCCGAAGCAGCCGCCCCGGCAATTACGGCCTCGTTGCAAATCCTGTCCTTCAGCATGCCATAACGCAGGTGCGTGGAGGCGTTGCGGATTGCCATGTGGAAAGCCTTCTTCTGACCAATAACGACTACCATGCGTTTGCCGCGCGTAATGCCGGTGTAGAGCAGGTCGCGTTGCAGCATCATGTAATGTTGCATGCCGATAGGCACCACCACGGCGGGAAACTCCGAGCCCTGCGCTTTGTGAATGGTAATGGCAAACGCATGTGAGATTTCATCCAGTTCTGCAAACTCGTAATCGACCACACGGCTATCGAAGCGCACGGTCAGCACCTCATTCTCCCCATCGATCGCCGTCACCTGGCCGATATCACCGTTGAAGACTTCCTTATCGTAATTATTCTGAGTCTGAATGACTTTATCGCGCACGCGGAATTCGTGGCCAAACCGCGAGATGGTGTACTCGCCTGGGCGTGCGGGATTCAGCACTCGCTGCAACTCTACGTTCAACGAGCCCGCGCCAAGCGGTCCGCGATGCATCGGCGTGAGGATCTGCACGTCCATCAGCGGATCCACCTTCAGCTTGGCGGGCAGTCGCTTCGACGCGACCTCCAGCAGGGTTGCCACCGTTCTGGGCGGTTCATCGCGCTCAATGAAATGGAAGTCCGACTCCTGGCCGGGCATGGGCGGCTCCGGCGGTTTGCCCTCGTTAATCGCGTGCGCACTGGAAACAATACGGCTGCCGGCGGCCTGGCGAAAGATCTCCGTAAGGCGCGCCACCGGGATCTTTTTGCTCTCGATAAGATCTGCCAGGATGCGGCCCGGCCCTACGCTGGGCAGCTGATCTACGTCACCCACCATAATGAGCGAGGCCTGGGCCGGCAGTGCGCGCAGCAGGGCGTTCATCAGGGGCAGATCCACCATGCTGGATTCATCCACGATCAATAAGTCGCACTCCAGCAGCTTGTTATCGGTGCCGAAGGAGAACCCGGTCTGAGGCTTGTACTCCAGCAGTCGGTGAATGGTCTTCGCCTCCATGCCGGTGGTTTCGGTAAGACGCTTCGCGGCGCGACCGGTCGGTGCGCACAGCATGATGCGCACTTTCTTAATGCGCAGCAGCGTCAGAATCGTCTGGACCAGCGTCGTCTTGCCCACGCCCGGGCCGCCGGTAATCACCAGCACCCGGCTGCGTAATGCCAGCGCCACTGCGTCCTTCTGATGCACAGCCAGCGCCTTGCCGCTGCGCTCCTCGCACCACGCCAGCGCGCGCGGCAGATCGATGGCCGGGTAGGTGGGCGGCCCGTATTTCAGGCGAGCGCGAAGCTGATCCGCCACAGCTACCTCCGCTCGCAGCATATTGGGCACATACAGAAGCTGCTGAGGATGATCCGCCTCCAGCACAAGAGCGCGGGTGGAGATAAGCCGCTCCATAGCGGAGTCCATAATCTTCCCGTCGATCATCAGCAGCTCAAAGCCCTGCTGCAGAAGCACTTCCCGGGGAAGCGCGCAGTGGCCTTCCGTGCCGGCCTGCCACACGCAGTGCATCAGCCCCGCCTCGGCGCGCAGAAGAGAATCCTCGGGCACGCCCAGTTTGCGCGCCACTTCGTCGGCCGACTTAAAGCCGATGCCATGCACGTCGCGCGCTAATATATAGGGATTATTGCGAACCTTGGCGATCGCCTCATCACCATACAGCTTGTAGATGCGCGTCGCGCGGTTGGCGCTCAGCCCGTGCGAGTGCAGGAAGACCATGATCTCCCGTATCGCCTTCTGCTTGATCCACGCGTCTTTAATCGTGCGGCGCCGTCCTGAGCCAATGCCTTCCACTTCCTCCAGGCGCACGCTGCTGTGCTCAATAATATCCAGTACGCCCGCTCCAAAGTGCTTCACCAGCTTTTTGGCATATACCGGACCGATGCCTTTGATCAGCCCGCTGCCCAGATAACGCTCAATGCCTTCCAGCGATACCGGCGGCGTACTACGGATTACATCCGCCTTCAGTTGCCGGCCATGCTCGGGATCGGAGATCCACTGGCCTTCGGCGATGATCCATTCCCCTTCGTTTACGCTGGGCACGGTGCCTATAACCGTAAGCACATCGCGCCGCCCCTCCACCTTCACGCGCAGCACGGCAAAGCCCGTTTCGTCGTTATGAAATGTCACGCGCTCAACCAGTCCGGCAACGCTTTCATCCGGGCGGGCGGGCGCTGCCTCCAAGCGGAAAGGTGCCGCCGGAGCGGCGGAACCATGCCGGGAATGCTGCGAAGAGGACGCCGATGCCGGCGGAGAAGTTGCACCGCGCCGGGGTGCAGACTTCGGAGCCAGGTGATCTTCCCGAACCATGCCGCCTCCACTGTTTCCATCATCGTCGTCTTCCGCCGCAAACGGGGATGCTTCTTCCTCTTCGTCATGAGAGGAATAATGCATGGGTGTCAGCTGATCATCCGGATCTGGTTTCGGCATATCCACTGAGAGTAACTGTAATCGAAAAAACTTTATGCTCCACAACATTTATGCTGGTAGCGCGCATCTACAACCAGTGCTAAGGTTGGGAACCAGTGCTCAGCTTATGTTAAGCACTGGTCAGTAGTTTGTCAGCGTATATACACAAATCGATACATTTACATCCTGAATAAGGAAAAGAGAAATACCATGGCACAATCATTTCAGTCTGATCTGTCGGAGCCGCTTGGACGCGTGGCGACCACCGGCGACCAACGCCGCAAAGTCCTCGTGACGGGCTCCGCGGGCAACATCGGCCGCTACTTCGCCAAACATGCGGGTGAGAAATACGACCTGCGCCTCATGGTGCGCGAGATGGACGCCGACGCCCAGGAGCTGCGCGAGTACGGCGAAGTTGTTGTGGCAGATCTGGGCGATCTCGACAGCCTGCGCAAAGTCTGTCAGGGCATTGATACTGTGCTGCACATGGCCGGCGTGCCCGATCCCAGCGCAACATGGTCCGATCTGCTGCAGGGCAATATCGTCGGCACTTACCACATGATGGTTGCGGCCAAGGGCGCCGGGTGCCGTCGTGTGGTGCTTGCCTCATCCATCCATGCGGTCTCCGGGTATCCGGCAGACGTGCAGGTGAAGACGACGGATCCCGTGCATCCCGGCGATCTGTATGGCGTTACCAAGTGTTTCTCCGAAGCGCTGGGCCGTTACATGGCCAGCCAGGAAGGACTCTCCGTGCTGGCCATCCGCATCGGTGCCTTTCAGCCGCTGGAAGCCGCCCAGCACTACGACTACTCACTCTCCATGCTTGATGCCTTTGTCTCTGAACGGGATATGCAGCAGCTTCTGGAAAAGGCGATTGACGTGGAAGGCCTGAAGTTCGGCATCTTTCATGGCCTGAGCGACAACCGTTTCAAGCGCCTGGACATCACAGATGCGCGCGAACTTCTGGGCTACAAACCGCAGGACGATTCCGTGGCGGAAAGTCCGCAGCTCAAGCCCCTGGACCTTCGCCAGCAGATCGCCGAGCACAGCATGCAGGACAGCCGCCAGGAAAGCGGCCTGCGCGATGAGTTGCCGGCAGGCGCTCCTTCGGCGTAAGGCATAGTTGGAATTGCTATCAAAGGCACGTTGAGAAAATCTTGGAAGGGCACTTTCTTCTTGGTCCCTCCTTCGTTCCTTGGTCCCTTCTTCGTGGTAAATTCTGTGAGTAGCCTGTTGAATGAAAACAGACCAAGGAACGAAGGGGGGACCAAGAAGAAAATAGTTTCCTG
>JBGGNE010000396.1:0-8322 GCA_041287705.1 Methylacidiphilales bacterium
ACTCGCCGCAGTCTCCCGCGGAACCCGCGAGGCCGCTCTGGCCTGCGGTGCCAGCAAATGGCAGACCATTCAGCGTGTCGTGCTCCCCGGCGCGGCCCCTGGCATCCTGACCGGCCTTATCCTGGCCATGGCGCGCGGTGCCGGCGAAGTGGCTCCGCTGATGCTCGTCGGTGTGGTCAAACTGGCCCCCACACTGCCTCTGGATCTTTCCTTCCCCTTCATTCACGCCGAGCGCAAGTTCATGCACCTTGGCTTCCACATCTACGATCTGGGCTTCCAGTCGCCTGACGCCGAAGCGGCCAAACCAATGGTATTCGCCACCACGCTTCTGCTAATCACCCTTGTGGTTGTGCTGAATCTCGGTGCCATCAATATCCGCAATCACCTGCGCAAGAAATACGCCGCCGGTACCTTTTAACCTGCGTCTTAATACTCTCCCGAAAACATTTATTGGACGCAACCTCACGTTGCCTTGACACGGATATCACCATGCCCACCAATACACGGACGTCTACTTCGTCCTCACAGCAGGCAACAGCTCAACGCAGTGACGCCGCCGCATCGCAGAACGAGGAAAGCTTTATCCACTGGAACGACCTGATGCCGCAGGAACAACCTATCCCCTACATCCGTGTCAAAGACTTCAGCTTCTTCTACGGACCGAAGCAGGCGCTCTTCGACATTAACATGGACATGGCCAAGAACCGCGTTACGGCGCTCATCGGCCCGTCCGGCTGCGGCAAGTCCACCCTGCTGCGTAACATCAATCGCATGAACGACCTGGTCGACGGGGTGCGCCACAAGGGCGACATCACCGTCGATGACACCAGCATCTACGATCCGGATGTCGAAATCATCTCGCTGCGCAAACGCATCGGCATGGTATTCCAGAAGTCGAATCCCTTCGCCACCAGCATTTACGAGAACGTGATCTTCGCACTTCGCGTTGCCGGCCGCAACAATCGCAAAGAGCTGGACGAAGTCGTGGAGCGCAGTCTTCGCGGCGCAGCCCTGTGGGATGAAGTGAAGGATCGCCTGCACAGCAGCGCCATGGGTATGTCCGGCGGCCAGATGCAGCGCCTCTGTATCGCCCGCGCCATTGCCAATCGCCCGGATGTTCTCCTGATGGATGAACCTTGCGCCGCTCTGGATCCCATCGCCACGGTGAAGATCGAGCAGTTGATTCTGGAGCTGAAGAAGGAATTCACCATCGTCATTGTCACCCACAACATGCAGCAGGCGGGTCGTTGCTCCGATTACACTGCGTTCATGTACCTGGGCAAACTGATGGAATTCGGCACCACCACGCAGATCTTCACCAATCCCAAGGTGAAGAAGACGGAAGAATACGTGGCCGGCAAAATGGGCTAATGGGGTGAAATAACTTTGCGGCGAATAATTTACACGCCGCAAAGCTGGCGTAATCGCCAAAGCTCTGCTAATGTTTGCCACTTATGATTTCTAGCAAACTACTGCTGAAGGCCTGCCTTATGGCCGCCCTGACGATTTGCATGCTGGCGATGTGCCCCGGCCAACGCGCCATCGCACAGACCATTCCCGAGAAGTTCCTCAGCACCAAGGAACAAGCTAAAGTCCAGAAGACCAGCAGCGGCCTCCGCTATTATGATGTGGTCGAAGGCACCGGCGCTGTCCCCCAGAAAGGCCAGAAGGTCAGCGTGCACTACACCGGCTGGCTGCTTAACGGCGAAGTGTTCGACAGCTCCCTTAACCACGGCAAGCCCTTCACCTATTACCATCGCGTTACCCAGCTGATTCCCGGCTGGAGCGAAGGCGTCAGCACGATGAAGGTAGGCGGCAAGCGTAAGCTCATCATCCCCGCTCGTCTCGGCTACGGCTCGGATGGCAGCGGCAGTATCCCCCCGAATTCCACGCTGCTTTTCGAGATCGAGCTGCTTTCCGCTGATGGTCCGACGATGAACTAAGCGCCTCGGCGCTATTCTGGTCCAGTCGATTTCCCGGCCGGAATCCCTTCCTGTGCTTTGCGCGCAGGAACAGGATTCCGGCCTTTCTTTTGCCCAGGCAGCCTCTGCGAATGGGTCCGCCCCATCGCCATCACAATTTCCCCGCGTATTGGCATTGCCAAACTGTATGCAAAAAGTATATTCCACCATCCCGGCAACGTCGCCGGTTTCGCAGTTTTTCCTCATCCCCTCCCCCCAATGGCTCGTAAGCAAATACCCCGGGAGCTACCCGCCCCGGAGCTGGTTTTCAAAGAGTTCGCCGGATTCTCCAAAGACTCCAGCAAGCAGTTTGCCCTGCTAAACGAGCTTCGCAAAGCCGCCAAGAAGCTGAAGAAGCGCCAGTCCGTACCCTTCTACTCCATGCGGGAAATAGCGGACCACTTCCAGACGCCGCTGCGTACCGTCGCGCTTGCGTACGAAACGCTGGAACGCGAAGGTATTCTCAACTGCATCCGCAGCAGCCACACCATGCTGGTGGGCAAAACCCAGGTGCCACGCTCGCCTGTACGCGCGGTAGTAGGCATCCCTATCTGGCTGCATTCCCTTGTCGTCTCACCCTACGCCAGAACGCTGCATATCAGCTTCGAAGAGCGCCTGCGCGAGAACGGCTTTGTGGCGGATATCATATTCTTCCGCGAAGAAGAAGCGTGCGAGCCGGGATTTGCCCAGCGCCTGCTCCATCACAACCTGGACATGGCCATCTGGCACACGCCGCATCCGCTGGGCCTCAATGTGCTGCTCAGCCTCAAGGACAGCGGCGTGCAGCAGGTCGCCATTCAGCACACCGACAGCCCCAGCAGCATCCCCATCCCCACCTACTGGATGGACTGGGTCTCCGCGTACTATCGCCTGGCCAAAAACTGGCAGGAGAGCGGCATCGAGCGGGTCATCATTCCCGACCCCGTTTATCTGCCCAGCAAGCGCGCGCTGAAGAACTTCATGCACGTGCTTACCCAGCACAAACTGGAAGTCGAGATGGCGGAAAGCAACGCGCGGCACATCAAGGAAAAGGCCGCCTTCGCCCGCAAGAAAGTTCCGACCGCGGTGGCCTTTATGGATCAGCAGGGCGCGGACACCATCTGCAATGAAGATCCGGTTCTCATTGAGGAAATCATCCACTCCAGCGCCCGCGTCGGTTTTTGTCGCGGCCCGATCCGACTCCCTTACTTCAATCATCGACCCGCCGTGGTTGATCTCGTGGGCTTTTCCGCGCGGGAAGTCGCGGACCGCGTCGCCTCTGATCTGGTGAAGGGCATTGATGCCGGCGAACGCAATATCCATACGTTCTACGCCAATTACGAGCCCCAGGTAGGCTTTAATCGTCAGGCCGAAACTCTCTAGCTTTATACATGCTTAGCTACGACGTTTGCGTAGTCGGCGGTGGAAGCGTGGGTATAGGTGCAGCACTTGCTGCAGCCCGCGGGGGCCTGAAAGTATTGCTGGTGGAAAAGGGTGACTGCCTTGGCGGCAATGCCGTACGCGGCGGCGTACATAACTGGGAACCCGGTATAGGCGCAACGGCCTTTCCGCAGGAATTTATAATAAGCTAAAAGCAATACCGAATGCCGTAGCTATCTGGTCTATGGCAAGACACTGCAGCTGGCCTCACCGCAACACTCCGCCCTTTCCTGGCGGCGAGCTGCTGCCTGATTCCAGTCGCACCTATGCAGATACACTGAAGCGGCATGGCACTCAGGGTTTGCTAAAAGACGCTGCACTGGTATTAGAACAGTGGCACGGCATCATCTTCGAGCCTGCAATCTACGCGCGAGTGGTTGAAGAGATGTTGATTGCGACAGGCAATTGCAGCATCTGGTACAACGCTTCATTTCTATCTACTGAATGCAGCGAAGGTAAGGTGATCTCGGTCGAGGTCCAGCACAACCAAAACCTGAAGCACGTTGCCGCCAAATACTTTATCGATACGACCGCGGACGCACAGCTCTGCCAGTCGTCAGGCTGCGAAGCAAGAACAGGTGAAGATCCTCAAAGCCTTTACCATGAACCCCATGCGCCAGAGACAGCCGGTGCGCGCAGCATCAATGCCGTTACGCTTATATATCGCGTAACTCGCAACATGTCCCGCCGCCTGGATCTGCCTGTGTGGGATGCATCACCCGACTGCTGGTTTCGTCGCGGATGGCCCTATGCCGCAATCGGCCAGTACCCTGACGGTGACTTCAACATTAATATGCTCCCTACGATGGAGGGTGCTGAATTCCTGGACTATGTCGAAAGCGGCAAGGATGGCTATGCAAAAGCTTATGCGGAGTGCTATCGACGAGTGCTGGGCCACTGGAACTTTATTCAGCAACACTTCCCCGAGTTTCAGACCTGTGCAATTCAGTATATAGCACCGTCTCTCGGCGTAAGAGAAACAAGGCGTGTAATAGGTGAATACGTTTTGACAGAACAGGACGTGGTGAATGGCCTCTCCAAGCAGAAGCATCAGGATATCATAGCCCTGGCTGACCACGCTCTGGATACACACGGCGAGAACAGCCGCGGATGTCCTGAACTCGATCAGCCTTACGGCATACCCTATCGCTGCCTTATACCCAAAGGTTCCCGCAATCTTCTTATAGCAGGACGTTGTGCATCATTCAGCCATATTGCCGCATCCAGCTGCCGTCTCAGCCGTACGATGATGGACCTGGGACATGCGGCCGGTGCGGCTGCAGTCATTGCCTTCGATGACAAAGCAGACATCTCAGGAATTGACATTTCACTCCTTCAAAAAAGGCTGATTTCGCAGGGAGCTACCCTCTCCCAGCCAGCACGCTGAATGCAATGTGTCTCACCTGAAGATATGGAATTATGGGCTTTCTTCTTTTGGTAGGTATGATAGAGTCGCGCCATGCTCAACGTGGCACTCTTCGGATCTAACGGCCACCAGATCCATCAGGCACTGCTCCATCATCCTCATGCACAAATTGTTGCCATAGCAGATTTTCCGCGGGAGCAGCTACCCGAGGTGTTGAGAAATGATCCCCGCATTGCCGAGTATACCACACTTGCTCAGGTGCTGGCAGATCTAAATGTCCACGCAGTAAGCCTTTGCTCGTCAAGGCGTTGCGATCAGGCTTTTGATGCGATCCGCGCGCTTCGCGCCGGCAAACACGTTTTCGCCGAGAAACCATGCGCGTTGTCGGAACATCTGCTCGACAAGATTATCCAGACGGCTGCCGAAACCGGGCGCACCTTCCGCGAAATGGCAGGCACCGCGTTCAGCCATCCTTACATGGCGATGCGTCAGGTCGTCACATCCGGGCAGATTGGCCAGGTCGTCCAGGTCATCGCAGAGAAATCGTATCCCTACTATGAAGGGCGTCCCCAGGATGAAGCGATTGACGGAGGGCTGATTTGCCAGAATGCCATCCATGCGGTGCGCTTTATTGAGCATGTGGCCTGCACTCCCATCATTTCCGTCTCGGCCCTTGAAACTACCATGGGCAACCCCGTACTGGATGGCGGCCTTCGCATGGCGTCGGCGCTGATGTTCGGACTCAAGAACGGCGGTCTGGCATCGGTGACCGCCAACTACCTCAACCCGCGTGGCACCGGCGTCTGGGGATACGAAACGCTGCGTATCCTGGGCACGCAGGGCATGGTGGAAAGCACCGCCGGCGGCTCCAAAACCCGTCTGGTCATCGGCGAGATATACCACGGGACGCTCTCGGAAGTTGCCGTAGAAGACTACCTTACCTCGTTCATCAAGACTGCGCTTGGTATTGGGCAGATGCCGAACACCCTGGAAGAAGAACTGAGCCCTACCCGCTGGGTCATCCGCGCCAAAGCAGCGGCGGCCGCAGTAGCAGCAACACGTGCGGGAAGTAATGTAACTTCGCAGAGTCAGCCACAGTCTGCAGCACTGGTTTAGAAGGGCCTTCGCACCACCCAGCAATGCGACCATAGTGAATACAACTTTTCCGTGATTTTGATCTAGTACAACTCAACCCGACCGTTTACTATCTGTTCCGCTGGATCGGTAACCAACTGGTGACATTCTGGCAATTTTAACGCCGCTTTTATCGTCGTGAACACTCCTTCCCCTATCCGTGCTGCAATTGCGGCCAAGCGCTACGAAACCGCCCGCCGCATCGGCCTGCAATACATGTCCCGGCCAGAAACCCGGACCACCGCCACTATCCTTGACCTGCACGATGCCCACATCTGTCAGGCGGATTTCCAGGCCGCTCGCAAACTGCTGGAGGACAACGTCTCGGCTTTTGCTCATGATCCTTTCACCCTTGCACTGAAACTGGCCGAAGATTTCCATACCCTTGCGATTGAAGGCCACTATCGGCTGTCTGAAGAAGGCAAGCAGGGTTACTCGATCGACGAGTACATGGCGAAATACCGGGGACTGGCCAAAAGCAAGTACGAGGAAGCGTCCCGTCTGGCTGCTACAGAAGAGCAAAAGGCAGCACTTGAAGGCTCGCAGGTTTCCCGACGCCTGATCGCTGCCACCAGTCCTGCTGCAGCTTCCTCAGTCTCCATCTCAGAATCCACCGCACCCAGTGTTCCCTCCAATGGAACCCTCACCGCCAGCCTGGTCTGGCCGGATGGATCCCCGGTCGCCGGTGCCACGGTAACGCTGGGCCTGAAGATGCCGGTAAACAAGGCAGATCCGGCCACGTTTACGACGTACCACATGCACTACTTGCCGGACATTGGCGAGCAGGAGAAAATGACAGCGACTACGGACGCAAAGGGCGGCTTCACGATCAAGAACATCCCCGCCGGCACCCATGACTTCCTGGCCGTCACTCTGGATCCCGCCAGGTACGAAATCGTAACGCGCTTCCTGCTCCGCGACATCACCATTACAGAAGGCGGAATCGCCAATCTTGGCAACATCACCGTAACGGAGTGGCAAAGTGCTCCCGGTATTGGTTTTAAGGAAGTGGAAGCCCGCGCGGTAGCTGCCGAAGCAGCTCTGGCCGATGAAGAAGCGGCGGCCTCCAGCAACAACTCGCCCTGGAAGACAGTCAGCCGGCTTCCGCTGCGAAACCCCTTCCACTTCAACTTTCCACGACAGCTCCTCCGCCTGCCTGTTCCAGCCGGCATCAATCTGTCGGATACGGAAGTTCGCGTGGTTACCACCGCAGACGATCTGGGCGCCACAGCAGTCATCCAGCCAAGCCAGCTTGTCCTGCCGGAGCAGCACAACAGCACAGGTTTCCCGACTGTCGCACCGGACGACATAGCGTTCATGGCCACTCTCCCTCCGAAAGCGGAGCTGAGTATTGCGATTCAGACACGCCCCAGACAGGCGTCACTCGCTCAGGCATCTACGGTTTCGGGCGCAATACTGGCCACTTCCGAACTCAACAACGGCAAGACGCTTCAGATAGATACCGGTACGGCGTCATTCAAGTTTGCATGGAACAACAGCGCTGCCGCGCCAATTCAGAACGTTCGCGGAGCTGACGGAGTCTGGCGTGGAGAAGGACGCTTCGTGCTGCCTGAAGGCGTTTCGATTACAGGCTCAACCACGACGATGCGCCAGCGGGGTGCCGTGCTCGCTGAACTCGTGTTTACCTACGAGCTAAGCAACGGTGCTGCCTACAAGCTGGCAGTCACGGTACTGGCCGGCGAACCCTGTCTCTTTGTCCGCGAGACATCCGCGGAAATTGAAGGCGCGTCGTTTGAATTCTCGCTCAGGGAACTTTCCGGCGGACGCGGCTATCTGCACTGGACTCCCGAACATGGTGGCTTCCACTGGTCAAGCCTGAAGGCTCAGGACGAGACGATCGCCATGTTGCCCGAATCTGTGCCGTGGTGGATTCCTCCGCAGGGATTCGGCTACGCCATGACTCCAGAGGGGCTGGAGTCCAAAGACTATATAGCGGTGTTCAGCCTGCGTCGCGGCACCTGGATCGATCGAAAGTTCGAGCGCATCGCCCAGGGCCCGATCAATGCCGACGGCACAGAAAACCGCGAGCTCGACTGGCCCTATCCGGAAATGGTCGGCTCATCGATCTCGGTCATTACCGCCCACACCAGCGCACAGGGTGACGCCTATTTCCGCTTCGGCATGTTCGATGGAGAACGGAGCTGGGGACTGCTTGTCTCTACGCTGGAACAAAACGATGGCCCATGGAAACAGATCGCCTTCGTCCAGCACTCCAACTCCTCGCCGCGCCTGCAGGAGTTCAAGGACTGGCACCTGGACGAGGCCGACAGCCATGCACGCCCTAATACCGTGCTGAAGCGCAAGCAACTCTTCGCGTTACGCGAGAAGACACGGAGCCCCAGGTTGAAAAGAATCTGGCAGAAGATTTCGGATCAGGAAGTTCGCGGCCCGGTCGAAGGGCTATCCTTCGCGGTGGAAGGG
>JBGGNE010000397.1:0-2710 GCA_041287705.1 Methylacidiphilales bacterium
CTACAGCCCCGACTTCAATCCTATTGAAAAAATGTGGAGCAAAGTCAAAACCATCCTCCGTGCGGCAAAAGCCAGAACCGAAGCAACCCTCTTTGACGCCATACGCTTCGCCCTCAAAGCCGTCACCCCGCTTGATGCCACTGGCTGGTTCAAGTCGTGCGGCTACTCCATGACTTAACCCATGCCTTTGAGTAATAAAGCATACACTTAGGTCGAAACCGCTCTAAAAGACCATGTGAAGCTTTTATGGAATACTCAGTAATTGAATGGATAGGAGCTAATCTGCCTTCCGGCATCAGCCAATAATTACGTTGCCTGAGAAGAGGAGAGTCGACATGCGGATTCTATACGACTCCGGTTACGTAACCGACTCCATCAAGCGGGATGTCATGGCATGCATCTTCATGGCGAGATGTGTTTTGCGGGCTCGAGGCCCTGCTGATTGTCGTACATTTTGGATGCTTGATGTCCTGTGGCTCAAAAGCTACCAAGTTTGAGGGGAATTTGCCTTGCCGCATCCGTCCCAGAAGAATCAGACGGCACACATCGTGCCGAAGGGCTTGCAGCATCGCAAAACATTGTGCATCCGCATCTTACAGCATCAAACCTCCACGTAATCACGGGCCGAAGATTCGAGCGGATGAGATTTCTGGCATCGCGGGAACTAATTTCCGCCCCGCAATCAGCGCTGATCGACTTCAGAAAAATTCCGCTATGTCACTATTGGTGATGCCGCCACCTGAACCGGCTGTGCGAGAATGGAAAACTGCTATAGAAAGAGTCGGCTCTTTATGGCCGGTGACACGGAGTCCAGATCAAGCATGGTGAGAAGGTCGATGGTGCCAAACTCCCGGTCGATTGCCGGAGGGCTGCAGAGTTTGGCGCCAAGCATGAGGTAGGCAAGCAGGAGACGCGGAGGTTCCGGGCTGCTGGCGAGCGCGTGGTCGGTGGTCTCCGGCTCGGCCTCAATATCGAGGGGAAAGGCGTAGGCGGGCAAAGGGCGCGTTCGAAGGGGCTCTGGGCACATATGTCTTTCGCCAAGGGAGTTGTAGACGGCGGCCCCTATCCTGGGATCCTGCGAGGTGATGGAGCTGCACCCTATGAGGTAGCGGCAGTTGCGCTCTTTGGCATAGACGGCAATGCCCTTCCATAGCAGGGCCAGTACGCTGAAGTTGCGGTGATCGGGATGGACGCAGGCTCGACCCAGCTCCAGCAATTCCGCGCGCAATGGCTCGTAGGGTGCGAAATCAAACTCCTGAGCGCTATAGTAGCCGTGGTGAAGGGACGCGATCATTCCGGTCTGGAGACGATAGGTTCCGACGACCTGAAGAGCAGGGCCCTCGCAGGTTTCTGCCACCACTATCAGATGGTCGCAACAGGAGTCGAAGACATCCACATCGCGCTCGATGGCATAGGAGGCGGCAAGGCCCTCGTTAAGCTCCAGGTTGAATATCTGAAAGCGAAGGCGCTGTGCCGCTTGCACTTCCTCGGGGGTAGTTGCCAGGCGAAAGGAGTATCGGGTTGCGGCGGCGGTGGTGTCCGTGGAAGGGGAGACGGCATGGCAGGAGGTGTTCATACTCGCTGGGTTGGTCGTGCAAGTTTGGATTTCCTTACATAGAATGCGTAGAGGGGCCGATTTTCTCGCGAGAAGACTGGCCGCCGGCGTGCAGAGACGTGACATGTCTCTGTTGGGCCAGAGTCGTTTTTGCCAACGTACAGTCTTCTTCACGGCTGCCCGGTTACCTCTTCGCTTCGGAGCAAGTGCTCTGTTTCGCGGACTTTAAGCACGGGCAGGTTGCCATGGAGCTCGAGGTCTCCCTCTGCGCGAATGATGTCCGCTGCCCACTCCGGGTTGATCTTCAGCGGCTTTCCTGCTTCGTCTGCAAGCAGGATGACGACGGCGTCACCCGACTCATCGCGAAGCAGCAAACCCGGCGGAACTCCGCCGCTCAGGCACCGTACCGCGCAGCCTTTGTGCACCTTGCCCGTCGCCGGCCGCATGACGCCCGTGTAGCATTTCGTATCCACCAACTCGCCCGCGAACGACACACTTCCAAGAGAAACATTTCGTGTCTCTGTGTCGTGCGACGCTGCAGGCTCAAGCACCGCAATGCTTTCCGGCTGAGCCACTTCAATCATACGCATGTTGCGCCGGAACAGGAGAGTTCCCAGGAATCGGACACGGGCACCATCGTGGGTGCTTAGCAATTGTCCCGAGATCCCGGACTTGCCAGGCCCCACGAGAAGATAATTGACTGCTGGTGACGCGGCCTCTCCTGGCGGGCTGCTTCCCCGCGAGGACGACGACGGCTCGACCGACAGCATCGGCACGGGAGCCATATGGAGAGTTCCAGTGAATTCGCGTACGTTGCCGAACTCGAAAGTACCCTCATCCACAGGATTTTGCTGCCACGCTATGAGCCCCATCATGAACGGAACCAATACTGCAAGAGCGATTACCACGCGCCGGGTGTGCACCGCCTGCGGAGCAGCGCTCTTATCCAGCCAGCCGATGTAGAAGCCGTCTTGAGTCTCGGATGCAACCTCCGATGCGCAATCGTCCAGGCACGCTTCTCCCTCAGACTTTGTCTGTAGTGGCAGCATTTGTGGTCTGACATAGATGCTGCCATCGATTACCCGGACAGGATAAGTGGGCACAATCTCTGTGAATGGCGGCGGGCTGCACCCGTCCTCCAGGCGGTACTGGTAG
>JBGGNE010000398.1:0-6178 GCA_041287705.1 Methylacidiphilales bacterium
CGGCCTCAGGCAAGTGTGGTCGTTGCGGTGCAAAAGGGAGACGTGCTGGCGGTTGCGGTTAGCGTCACCGGTCAATTCCCCGGAAGTCCGGTCGTGCTCGATTTCGAATTTTCCCTGCGTGACGAAAAAATTGCCGAACTCACGGTTCAGTAAGGTTGGCCAACTAACTAAGGAAGCAAAGATATGAAGGAATTAGAAAACAAAGTGGCCCTGATAACGGGCGCATCAAAAGGGATCGGTGCAGGCATCGCGAAGACCTTTGGCCAGGCAGGCGCCCGGGTCGCGGTCGGCTTTGGAAGCGATCGCGAAGGCGCGGAACGTGTCGCGGCTGAAATCAACGCAGCCGGCGGGCAGGCAATTGCGGTTCAAGGAAACCTCGTACAAAGCCAGGACATCGAAGCCATGGTTGCGAGAACGGTAGAGGCCTTTGGCCCGCTCGACGTCCTTGTGAACAATGCCGGCGTTTACGATTTCAAAATGCTGCAGGACATTGACGAGGCGCACTTCCACCACATCTTCACTCCGAATGTTCTTGGGCTGCTAACGGTGACCAAGGCTGCTGTCGCGAAATTCAACACGGACGGCGGAAGCATTATCAACATCAGCTCTCTTGCTGCCCTGGGCAACTCCCCCGCCAGTGCCGTTTACTCAGCATCCAAGGCCGCGGTGAACGCCATCACGAAGGTCCTGGCGCTCGAACTGGCGGAACGCAAAATCCGGGTAAACGCCATCATGCCCGGCTATTTTGACACCGAAGGAGCTCGGGCAATCGGCGTCAAAGGCAGTGAGCAGGAAGCTCGACTCATCGCCTCAACCCCTTTGGAAAAGCGTCCGGGACACCCGTGAGCCGCGGCAAGCTTGTGCCGGTGGATGTTAACGCGTTCCAGATCGTGAATGATCGCCTGCTGCTGCAGTACAGCACCGCCGTGCGTGACCAGTTTCTCCAGGATTCGCAGGGGAACCTGAAGCTGGCGGATCAGAAATGGCCGACCCTGGTGTCGACCCAAAGCAAGCAAGGCAGATAACCCGGCTTCACCTGTTACCAGCATTGCGCAGCATTCCTGCACAAAAAAATTGAAATGCGTGTAAGGAATGCCGCGCCAACCCGACTCACCTGCATGCTCGAACTTTCCCGAACCGAAAACGTCATTGTGTGGGTCTGCCGCCTGCTTGCCGCGGGCATCCTCCTGCAGACCTTGTACTTCAAATTCACCGGCGCCCCGGAGTCGGTTTACATCTTCACCAAAGTGGGGATGGAGCCATGGGGCCGACTGGGCAGCGGCGTGGCCGAGCTAATCGCGGCGTCGTTGCTGTTTGTCCCGGGCCTTACATGGCTGGGGGCGGGAATGTCGCTGGCCATCATGGGTGGCGCCATTCTTTCGCACCTGACCGTTCTGGGCATTGAAGTCCAGGGCGATGGCGGCCTTCTCTTCGGTCTGGCCCTCGTCGTGGCCGCCGCATCGTCCGTGCTCCTTTATCTCCACAAAACTCAACTGCCGTTGATCGGCCAACTACTGGCCCGCTAACCTTCCATGAAAAAGTCCTCCACCAGTGCAGTTCTTTTCAAGGCAGTACGTGAAACATTTCACCACGGAGAGCTTCTTCTCACCAGTCTGGACGAAGAGGTCTATCGCACCAGAGTCGCCCTTGCCTTCAATGCTTCGATTGGCGGCCACTACCGCCACTGTCTGGACCATTTTATCTCCATCTTCAAGGCGATGGACTCGGCTGAAGTGGACTACGACAACCGTTGCCGCGATGAGCGGGTGGAGAACAACCGGCTTTTCGCCCTGTGTGTGACGCAGGTGCTGATCGCCAGATGCAAAGAGCTGCGTCGCAACGATCTGGACCGGCCGATCATGGTTCGCAACAAGGTTTCCTACTCGGGCGAATCCTCGACGCAGGTACCCAGCACGGTGGCGCGGGAGCTCATGTATGCCGTCACCCACGCCATCCATCACTATGCGCTCATCAAAGTGATGTGCGGCATCCAGGGCGTGGAGCTTCCGGAAGCTTTCGGAGTAGCGCCATCCACGGTTAAGCACAACAGCAAAAAGATTATTCGTGCAGGCAGGGACTCGATAAGTCCCTGCAGCACAACCGGGTTGCTGCCTGCCGTTGCTGCGGCCGCAGCCTGACGAAGCGTCCCTCAAAGTCATAACCTATAAATCACCTTCAAACGGGAAAAGAAGGGACACAACTATGGATTCGCACATTATCATATCTGCCGAAATGGGCTCGATCATTACGCAGTCCGCCGGCATTGCAGGGGTAGCGCTGCTGTCGGAGGACGCGGCAGTGATCGGTAGCGCCGTGCTGGCCGCGACCGGAGCGCTGCCCTGGGTGTGGGCATTCACCGCGGCGTTTATCGGGGTCTGGTTGGGCGATCTCCTGCTGTATGCAATAGGTCGCTGGCTGGGCGCACAGGCAAGGCGTACGGCATGGCTGCAGCGCTGGATCCCCGCCGGTCAGTGGGAGCGCAGCGAGGCCTGGTTTGCGCGTCACAGCGTATGGGCGTTGGCCGTCAGCCGTGTAGTGCCTGGTACGCGTCTGGCAACTTACACGGTGGCGGGTGCGCTTAAAGTTCCGGCGGGCACGTTTGCGGGTATCACCGCTGCCTTTGCCGCCGGGTGGATTGGCATCGTCTTCGTGGCTACCTTTCTTGTCGGGCATGTTGCGGTGTGGGCCTGGATAGCCGCGCTGCAATCGAGCTTTTATGCTGCGTCCGGCTTCGTACTGGCGGGCATCATCGGGGTTGCGCTTGCCGTCTATGCCCTGCGCCGCGCCTGGCCGCGCTTAGTGCAGTGGGAGTTCTGGCCCGCATGGGTGTTTTATGTACCGGTTGCGGCGAATTACTTGCGGCTTGGAGTGAAGTACCGCGGATTCTGCCTGCCCACATGCGCCAATCCCGGCATGGCGACAGGCGGTATGATCGGCGAAAGCAAGAGCCTCACTCTCAGACAGTTGCAGGAGCAGAATCCGGAGTTCACCGCCGCTACGGGGCTGATTCCAGCGGGCAACGCCACGCTGCGAGTCACCACGCTTCTCCAGCAAATCACCGACCTGGGTCTGAGCTTTCCACTCGTCCTGAAACCGGATGTCGCCCAACGCGGCAGCGGATTCAAGGTGGCGCGCAGCCCGTACGAAGCGATGGCGTACCTTGAGCGGGTAGAGAGCGCAATTGTCGTACAGGAATACGTCCCGGGACCGATGGAAGCAGGCATCTTCTACTACCGCATGCCGGGCGAAGCAGCGGGCCGGATCTTTGCAATTACGGATAAGATTTTCCCCGTCGTTATCGGTGACGGCTGCCGTACAATAGAGGATCTCATTCTGGGCGATCCCCGGGCCGCCATGATGTCAGGCGTTTATCTGCAGCGCCTGGCGGAGCGCCGTCTCGATATTCTTGTCCCCGGTGAGACGCTGCGACTGGTCGAGGCCGGCAATCACGCCCAGGGCTGTATCTTCCGTGACGGCATGCACTTATGGAGCGAACAACTCGAAGCCCGCATCGACGCAGTTTCACGTTCTATCCCGGAATTCTACATTGGCCGCTACGATGTTCGTTACGAAAGCGAAGCCGACCTGAAAGCAGGGCGCAACTTCCGGATCCTGGAACTCAACGGCGCTGCTGCTGAAGCCACAAGTATTTACGACGCCCGGAGATCTCTCTGGGGCGCCTACGCCACACTCTTTGAGCAATGGGAACTGGTCTTCGCGATCGGTGCCCGCAATCGAGAACGCGGCTGCCGTCCCGACACAGCTTTCGCCCTGTGCCGCGAATGGCTGAGCTACCAGGGCAAATGCGCTCAGTATCCCCTGGCGGATTAATCCCCAATCCCGGAGGTATAATCTATGTGTTCCGTAACATTCATTCCCCGTCCCAACGGCTTCATCATCGCCATGAACAGGGACGAGCAGCGTACTCGTGCGCAGGGACTTCCGCCGGCCTTGGATGAGACTGGAGACGCTCTATTTCCGTCGGAACCAGGCGGTGGGACGTGGATCGGGATTAATCGCAGCGGCGTAGCTTTCACGTTGCTGAACTGGTATTCCGTTCCGTGGTCTCGACCTGCAACCGGCAGCATCAGTCGCGGCGAAATCATTCCCGCGCTGCTGGGACAAGTTATGTCCCTGGATGCCATGCATGACGCCTGGGACGCCATTCCTCTTCGATCGCATCAACCGTTCCGCCTCGTAGCTTACTTTCTGGGCGAGAAGGCTTTGCAGGAGTGGCAGTGGGATGGAAAGCGTCTTTACTGCCTGCCCTGTGCCTGGCAGGTGAACCACTGGTTTTCCAGCGGGAAAAACGAACCGGAAGTTCAGGCTGAACGCATGCGGACAGCCAGAGTGGCGTGGTCGATGACAGGCGCCGGCAATCTGCCATGGCTCAGGGAATTGCATGCTTCGCACTTGCCGGGCCGCGGACCGCTGAGCATCTGCATGCATCGGGAGGACGCCTGCACCGTAAGTAGCACAGAACTGGCAATTGAAGCAGGAACGGCGCGGATGACTTACATCCCTGGAGCTCCGTGTGAGTGCTCTTCGAAGCGCTGGACCAGCGCTACCCTGCAATTGAATCAACCGGCATCACCAGCTTCGCCCGCCGCCCGCTGTGGCCGATTCACTCATCCTCACGCAGCGTAACCTACTCTTGTTTAAGCCTTAATATAATCCTGCATCCTACTGCTCATGCTCTCCCTTCTTCTCTGGTGCATCGTTGTCTATCTCATCACGGGCATAGCTTTAGCGCCTATCCTCGCCTTTCACTCGATTAACGCCATGGACGCTTCTGCGGCCCATGGTTCCCTGGCGTTCCGTCTGATTATCCTGCCTGGGCTCGTGCTCCTGTGGCCGGTCGTCCTGCAAAAAGCGCTGGCTGCACGTTCCGGGACCTGTGAGCTCCCTGTGCCGGAGAAGCCCGTCACGCCACGGGGACTCCGGCGTCTGCACGGGAATAGTGCGCTGGCGCTGTGCCTGTTGTTGCCACCGCTCATCACGCTGGCCCTGACGTGGCGAAGCAGTGATTTTCGCGACGTAGGCACACAGAAAGTTCCGGCCACGCTCTCCTCCAAAAGCTCCGGCGCCGATCGGGCCATGCGCAATGACCTTAACTCTTCCAGGTAATTATGTCCGTAGCCTACACTGCTGTTGGATGGAATCGCCAGAAAGGGATCTACGACCTCGCCGTCATGGTCGTACTGCTTCTTGGCCCGGCAGCATTTGGAGCGGCTATCGCCATCGCGCATCCTGCCACTACTGCCGAAACGTTTATTCTGCGCTTCACGGCAATGTCCGCACTTGTGCTTCTGCACGTGATTCTGGCCATCGGCCCGCTGGCTCGCCTCGATACTCGCTTTCTGCCGCTCCTGTATAATCGCCGGCACCTCGGAGTCACCATGTTCGTGCTGGCGGCGATACATGGCGTCTTTGCGATCGTGCAGTTTCATGCTCTTGGCGACTCAAATCCTCTGGTGAGCACCATTACCGCATATGCTTCCGACTACACTACGTGGCTTGAGCATCCGAAGCTGCTCTCGCGGTTTCCGTTCGAAAGCCTGGGCGCCGCCGCGTTACTCATCTTCCTGGTGATGGCCGCGACCAGCCACGATTTCTGGCTCAAGAATCTAGGGCCTTCATTCTGGAAACTGATGCACATGGCCGTCTATATCGCCTACGCCCTCGTTATCGGACACGTCGTCCTCGGGGCACTTCAGAGCGAACGCAGCCCATTGTATCCTGTTCTGCTGACTGCCGGTTGTGCGGTCATTTGCGGACTCCATGTTGCCGCCTGGTGGCGGGAGCGTTCGGTTGATGTCCGGCACACCCAGACAGTGCAAGACGGCTATGAACTTGTAGGGCGTGCTGATGAGATGGCCGAAGGCGTTGGCCGCGTGGTGGTTGCGAGTGGCAGCCGTATTGCACTGTTTAAGCACAAGGGCCGCCTGTTTGCCATTAGCAATACATGCCGCCACCAGGGCGGGCCGCTTGGGGAAGGCCGGGTCGTCTACGATTGCCTGACGTGTCCCTGGCACGGCTACCAGTACCGCCTGGAGGACGGGTGCAGCCCGCCGCCATTCACAGAGATTGTGCCCACTTATCCTGTCCGGGTAATCGATGGCAGCATCTATGTCAGACCACAAATGCTGCCACTACAGACAAAGTCTGAGGGAGAAGC
>JBGGNE010000399.1:0-3323 GCA_041287705.1 Methylacidiphilales bacterium
GACAATCTGCGCATACACTTCTGAGGTAAAGAGTTGCGTGCCACGAAGCGCGGCCTCAAAGGCGGAGATCTTCTTCCGGCGGTCGGCGGACTGGCGCAGTTTCGCCGCAAGTTCGAGGGCCATGTCGCCGATGTTTCGCTGCGCTGCATCCACATGCGGCCAGACGGCGACTGAGGCGGATTTACCTCTGAGAGCGAGAAGCGCCTGCATGGCCTGAAATCCCGCCACAAATGACTTCAGATTATCGTCATCGGGAAGCTGTGCCGAATCCGGTGTCCGCAGGAGATCCTGCTGAACGGAGGCTATCGAAATACGGGCGCGCAGCCCTTTGTAAAAGGCCTCTGCTCTCAGAAGATTGGCTTTGAGAGGGGGAAGCCCCAGAGGCGCAAGCGCTTCGGTGGCGCGGGGCTTCTTCATCAGGCAAAAAGCGTCCTGCCAGGTGCCGGCGTAAGGGAGAAAATCCGCGATCGCCTGGAGCCGGTTGTTAATCTCCGACAGCGAAGGCTCTTTATCTGCCTCGTCAGCTCCCGCTCCAGCGGTTGATCCAACAGCGCTATTTCCTCGTTGAGTCCGGCGATCTCGTCCGCAATCGGCTTCAGATTCTTTGCGGTCAGTATCGCCGTAACCAGCTCTTGTGACGCCGTCGACGCGACCGCCTCCATGGTCTCCGCCAATTGGCGGCGGCCAGCCACATGCACCGGCCCGGGGATTTGTGGATCGCAGGGGATCAGAGCGGAATGAGAAAGCGCATCTACTTCGGTTGCATACTTTTCCAGCGTCTGAAACTGCTGCTCGATGTACTGCGGCGAGAGCGCAAAGTAGGCATCCAGGGTGATGCCCAGCTTCCCCCGGAACGGACTGCTCTTCCACTGCGCGGCAATGCTCCGGCGCAGAATTTCCTCCGCATCGGTGCGCCGCTCGGTCACCATCGCGACAGTGAGTCCTGCAGGCACCTTGAGTTCACCCGCCCCGGTGGATTTCAGATCGAACCAGCGTCCCGTGAGATCATGGAAGGAAGCCTGCCCCTCGGTGGCTCCGTGAAGGCGCTGGTAGTAGTTATGAAGCTCGCCATAGCGCTCGTTCAACCGCTGGCACAGGCCGTTATGCTCAAACGCCTGCGAACTCGGCAGCGCCATCTCGCTGAGATCCTCGAGCTGTTGGCGCAAAGCCATATAGAAATCGCGGCGGTCGCGTGTGGGATCATGAATAACGCCGCACAGGTGGCCTAGGCCCATCGAATCCAGCCGATACTTCACCACATCCAGGGCGGTGCGCTTGTCGCACACAAACAGCACTCGCTGCCCGCGCGCCAGATGGTCGCCGATAATATTGGAAATTGTCTGGCTCTTGCCCGTCCCCGGCGGGCC
The DNA here is from genome assembly GCA_041287705.1 of Methylacidiphilales bacterium. Classification (GTDB taxonomy): domain Bacteria; phylum Verrucomicrobiota; class Verrucomicrobiia; order Methylacidiphilales; family UBA1321; genus LW23. The sequence goes on from JBGGNE010000399.1 coordinate 1,368, forward strand.
GTGGATGACCAGTGCTTCGCTCGACTGCGCGCGTTTCACGGCCGCCGACTGGCATGGATCGGAGTGCGTCACCAGCCACTCATGGGCAAAGTCACGGATCGGCGCTGACTTTGGCTTCGCATGGTCCCACTCCACTGCCGCAGGCAGCGTGTCAACCTGGTCGCTCTCAATCGCTTTCAGCGACAGAAAGCGCCGCACGGGCGAAACAAGCTTGTCCTCATTCTGTTGCATCCATTTAGTGTCGCGCAGCAGTCCTGGATTCGTCTGCGGAAACAGCCCCAGCACCGCGCAGGGAAGTATGGCCCTGCCTTTGGGCAAATCATCCGTCTTTGGAACGGACTGCAACACCGTTTCGGCAGTGAACGTGATCGGATCCACCTCGGCAGCGCGGCACACCCATTTGACGATGGCATCCAGCATCTTCCATGGATCCTTCTCACCACCTTCGCCAAACAGCTCGTCGGTATCTTCGCCCGTACGCTGCTCTAGCCACGCCATCAGCGCCGGATTGGGGATAACCCAGTCCGCAGCTTCCACCGCCTGCAAGGTAACGCCCGGCTTCGCCTCCCGCCGGACTGAGAGATTAACCGCCGTAAACGCAATCGGCGCCAGAATTCGCCCGCTGGCCACGCCGCGTCGGCCATCCGGAGACGTCGGAAGCGAAAGCAGAGGATACCCTACGAAAAGCGCCTGCTCGCCATGGTCATTGTAGTAATCCGTCGCGTCCTCCACGACATCGCGCAGCTTGCGCAAAAGCCTGCTCTGCGCCTCGTACGCGACTTTCGCCGCCCGGTCTTCTTTGGTGAGATCGGCGTTCTTCCCTCGCTTGCCTTTGGCCTGGGCCGAGGCAGGGACGGGCGTTGGCACCGGAACAGGTGCAGCAGCAGATGTTGCAGATGTCGATTCTGGAACCAGCTCACTGCCATCAGTCGATGCCGACGTCGACACCCAAGGCGCAACGGTAATGTCCTCTGCTACAGATTCTGCTACTGTCGGAGCAGGCGCAGCGGACGCCTCAGCTACGACCAGCGGTAGACCCGAACCAGTTGGAGTCGCAGCCTGACTCTGCTCCGTCACCTGGCTTTGAATCTGGCTCTGGCCCAACGTCTCCGCATACACCGGCACCTTCGCCGGAAACTCAACGCCCTTGCCACCACCCAGCAGCAGAGGCAGAAGCCCGCCCGGCGCCTGACCTCCCAATGTCTGAAGCTCCATCACATCAATACGCAACCGGCTGTTCTGCGGCCTGGCATTCAGTCCAGGTCCACGCGCCAGCCCGACGTAAAGTCTCTGCAGCATTTTATCGAGGATCATATGCGGGGTGCACTATGTCATAGTCGATAGCTGCTGTTTTGGAAAGGACCGGTATTTCGATTCAGAATCTGAGAGTTCCAAATGCAAGGCTTTATGAATGGATTTGGACAACTGTCGCGCCTTCTTTCTGCTTCACTTTTCTGGTGCGCATGCTGGAAGCGCAACACAGAGATTGTCCGAAGCAAGATTGCAATCGCTACGTCCCTCACGGTGCGAAGCTGAGGGTTCGGTTGACCCAGGCATACCCAATAATTCTTCGTCAACTGATTTTGGGTAATCACTGAAGGATTTCAGGTAATCCCTAGGCTATCGATTAGGAGTCCCGCAAGAGCCTGTGCTACGCTTTTTCAGGTTCTCGTCCATTTTAAATGAAATACTCGTTACTTTCTCCGCCTCCGAAACTGATGTGCAGAAAAGACGAAGCCGCCGCCATGTTTTCCTGCAGTGAGCTTATAGAGAAAATGGAAAGCAAGGGATGGCTTCGCCCCGTCGTTATTAGTAAATGCGTTAAGCTCTATGATGTGGAGGAGCTAAAAAAATGCAGAACTCGCCTTGTTAACGGCGAACTGCCTTAGGTATACTTGGGCACCTCTAATAAAGCACCTTTTGCACCAGCGTTTGATCGTAGCTATTGGATGCGCT
>JBGGNE010000400.1:0-5326 GCA_041287705.1 Methylacidiphilales bacterium
CAGGAACACAGGGCAGAGCGCAATACCATGGCAATCTTTTACAGCGCCCCAGCATGGGATAAGGTCTACCAGGATAATGTATCAATGTCATTTGCCTTGAATGGGACTTCTCTGGACCAACCCGAAATCGCGCTAAAGGATCTGAAGAAGATCGTGCTGGATCCTGCTCTGGGCCCGGTGCCGGCGCTTTCTAAAGGATCCATCTTCAAGGGGCTGCGTCCACCTCTGCCGATGAAGTGAGTTCACTTCTCACCCTGATATCCCTCGGGTGGGGCTCAGGTGACTTAAAACCATCAGACACCTGTCTGGACTCACAAATGAGTCTTTCAGCGCTCCAACAGCCCTTTCTGGGCCATTGCGGGCTGCCTGGCGATCGCGGGGAACGTTCTTCCCCCGCCGCTCTGCCCATTCGCAACGCGACAGCTTCCTGCCGGGAAACGCGTGGCACGTCAGATTTCGCGGCAAGTTTAGTTGCTCGATATTAAGTAAATCCGCCCTCTTTGGGTTATACGTCCGCGTAACATTCACGCGTTGTGCATGGTGCGCGGCGTGGTCGGAAAAGCAGTGCGTCAAGCCAAAAAAAGTGCCGCCACCGCTTCGCGGGCGGAACTTATTCCCAGCGCTCTTTCAAGAAGAATTCTCTTTTAAAGAAAGAAATACCTTCATCTTCTAAATGTGGATAAGTCCAATAGTCGCTCAAAAATTGCCTGCATCAACGACTTACATCTATTTCTCCATGTGTCAAAAGTGTGAAGAAATCCGGCGGTTTCGTAACAAGCGGCTGGTTGCTGGAACAACTCGCAGTTTTTCACAAGTTATTCACAGGAGTTGTTGGCAACTCGCCGGCGCCATCGGAACGGAATTTCTGACAGAATCCAGGCTGCTCAGTTTGACGTCTATAGGCCCGGACGCTTCGTCTTCTATCTGTCCAATACGTCTTGCACGAGCTCCATGCCCCATAGCGACATGTAGCTGTTGACCGCATTTCGGACGGGCGGAACGTTGTGGCAGACGATCACCAGCGGCCGATACAACATGATCAGCCCGTCGTCGACAGACAGGCCTCCTCCGCCGAGCCCGGACGCTTTGAGCCGCGTGCAGTAAAAACAGCCGTCGTAATAGCCCAGCTGGAGGCCGTGCGGACGCATCGACCCGACGGGGCCGATGCTGAGTACGTATAGCAACAGCAGACCGCACACAGAGGCCACCCAGACAGCCGTGCCAGTGTTAGCGGTTCCGCGTGCTCGTTGGGATGCCATGCCTGCCTCGTCCGGAGGCGGGTCTTTCGGTCCGGGAGGCGTAGCGCTGGTGGCAGGCATGGTTCGATTCTTTCTTAGGAGACTCCTTACCCAGTCTTCTTTCTGAATTTCTTCTGAATCACTGTTCTCCGGCTTTCTACTTGTGGAGCTTCATTTTGCCCTTCTCGTCCGAGCTGTCGTCGTGGGTGCCCGTGTCATTGCCACCGCCGGTTGAACCGGACAGATCATAGGTTTTGCCGTTAACTTCCAGTTGCAGCTTATTATAGTGCCAGGTACCACCGCTCGGCTTTTTACGGTCCACATGGACGGTGCCCTTGCCTTTTGATCCGGTCAGCTCAAATGAAGCGACCAGGGTTTCGGTGCCGTTAACCGTATTGTAATTGTAAGGACTGGGCAGGGACGCTTCCAGATTCGTACCCAGCTCTCGCTGAACGTCTGCGTTAGACGCGATTTCAGCGGTGATTCCCTGGGCGTCCTTCTTCATGCCTTCGCTGAACGCACTAATCCCATAAAACGCCGCGCCGCATGTCAGCAAACCGATACCCGCTGCCGCGCACACCATCAGAAGGCAGCCCATGCCGATGATGAACGGCCAGCTGCAGCCGGACTTCTTCGGTGGTATGCCTGCGCCTACCGAATCATAGCCCGGCATTGCAGCGCCGGGGAAGTTGTGGGCGCTGTAAGGTTTCCAATCGGTGGTGCCCTCTTCAAAGACCTGCGTGGTGCTGTTGATCAGCCCGCGCTGGTGAAGGCTGGCCAGTTCTTCATAACTTACGGGGCCGGCCTGCTTTCCCTGGCTGTCTGCGTAGTAATATTTTTTCATTTGGATATTGCCCTGGCTTTTTTATGATGGTGTGGAAAAGAACGTCACCATCCTTGTGGCAGAAATCAAGCCTGGATACAAGGCTGCGGCAATATTTTACCCATCTGCCGCAGTCCGGTGGCGGGCCTGTGAATACACGCTAAAAAATGCAATCCGTCACGTTTCTGGTACGGAGAACGCTTGGCTTTTATCTTTTAGTCAAAAATCGCTCGCAGCCGTTTGCCACCCGGCGCTTTTCCCGTAATGTGGAGAAGAGAGAGTAGTGCATACGAAGAGAAGTCCCCTTCACCCTTCAACGTTGATTCTCATGCCCGACCAACTGCAAAAGCCACGTCCGCAGACAGTTCCACAAGAGTCCGGCCCCGGAGGCGGCGGCCCCTCAGCCCCTAAAACGGATCGCCCCAATGTGGACGATCTGCTCAAAAAAATGCGCAAGGTCGATCCCGACCAGGCCAAGCGCTACCGGCAACGCACCGGCGAATGATCTCATTTCTATCCCCCTCCCCCGCCGCGGGTTATCCGGCACCCGGTGCCCATTCACCCGCCTCCGGCGATTTCCTGGATCTGCTGCGCCGCATGGGCGCTTCCACGCTGCCTGATGCCAGGGGCGGCTCTCCCGCTTCCCCTGCTACCGCAGCCGCGTTGCATACCGAGGCCACCACGGTCATCAGCTTTCACTTCCGCGACGGCGTGGTGATTGCCGGGGATCGTCGTGCTACGGCGGGCAACATCATCATGTATGATCGCGCTGACAAGGTCATTGAAGTCGACGCGGATACCGTTATGGCGATCGCCGGCACCCCCGCCACGGCATTTGAAATGGCGCGCACGCTGCAGCACAGCTTCCAGTACTATCGGCGCAGCCAGTTGCAGCCGCTGAGTCTGGAGGCCAAAGTGCGCGCTCTGGGACGGCTGATCCGCGACAACCTGCCCATGACGCTGCAGGGCGTCGGCATGGTCGTGCCTATTCTGGCCGCGCAGGATCGCGGGGCGCGCATTCCGCCCACGCTTTATTTCTACGATGCCCTGGGCGCTCAGTTTCAGGCGGTGGATCATGCCATGAGCGGCAGCGGATCCCCTGCCGCGCGCAGCGTCCTGAACTACATCAACCGCTGGAGCGGCAAACCTGCCCGCGACCGCGATGAACGTGAAGCCGTGGAGCTGGCACTGCAGCTTCTCGAAGTTGCAGCCGAAACAGATACTGCAACAGGTGGTATTGACCGCCGCACACAGATCTATCCCCAGGTTAAAATCCTGACCCCGGCAGACGGCACGCGCGATTTCTCCGTAGATGAACTGCGGGAGATCCTGCCCGGCGTTTAATCGCGCCGCGCCGGACTGCTGCCCTGCCTGTATCGCGTTTCCTTTCCGCTGCTCCGCATCCCCTATCTCTGTCCCCTTTGTTCCGTATATCGATGCTATGATCGACGAACCTTACCGCTGGCTGGAAGCCGTCCAGAACCGCCGAGAATACATTGAAGATCGCATCTCGGGCGGCCTGCCCCTGGTGGCCATTGCCGGTACGCCCGGCGTACTGCTTATCGGTCCGCGCGCTTCAACCCCGAAGATTTTCGAGATCTACGATCGTCTGGCTCTGGGTTGCCTGGGGCATCCGGCCGACCTGGAGAAAGTGCGTCAGGCGGCGATCGATGCCGCGCACGTGGAGGGCTTCAGCCGCTCCCCGCATGATGTAACCGCGCGCCGTCTGGTCAATTACGCGCTCGGGCCGGCGCTGAAGAATGCTTTTGAGCAGATTGTGGCTGCGCCGCTTCTTTTCCGCGGCCTGCTTGCCGAACTGCAGGCCGATTCTACTTCCGCCGGCGATGCCGTTTGGATGCTGGAATACGACGGCACCTGGCGCAGCGCCACTGGTCCGGAAGCCGCGCGCGGCCTGTTGATCATTGGCGACAAGCAAAAGCAGGCCGCCTGGGAAAAGCTGATCACCGATCCCGCTCTGCAAGGTGATGCTCCTGCGGATTCCTGGGCCGAACTGGCGCGCCGAGCGCTGCGCATTCTGGCTTTTGCGAATTCCCCGGGCCATGGCAAGGGAGATCCCGCATCGGAAATCTGGGGTGGAATCCCCACCGATACTCTTGCACTTAAGGAGCTTGTACGCACGGCGAATCCCTCCGCCACGCTGGATGCCGCGGTGCTGGATCGCGCGCTGCTGAAGCCGAACTCTGTCTCCGCCGTAACGTACCGGCCCATTACCCTGCAGGAGCTCGGCCTGGCATGAAGCGGCTTGCCGGCCTGGAGACCGAGTATGGCTGTCTGGTGCCCGATTCGTTCGGGCTGCCTACCGTGCCGGTGCGTGTAAAAGAGCATCTGTTCAAAAAGAAACAGTTTGGCCTCATTGACTTACACGATCGCGATTACGATGAGCCGGCGGGCAATGGCGGGTTCCTCTACAACGGCGGCCGGCTTTACCTCGATATGGGTCATATTGAGTACTGCACGCCCGAATGTCTCAGCCTCGCCGATGTGGTCGCCTACGATCGCGCCGGTGAAGAAATGCTGCAACTGGGCCTGCACGAGCTCGGTCTCGCCCACAAGGTCGGGTTCATCAAGAACAACATCGACCATTACACCAGCGCCACTTTCGGCTGTCACGAGAACTACCTGCTGCAGCGCGATGCCCCTTTGCATCAGCGCAATGTGGATACGCTGCTGGCGTTTCTTTCCACACGCATTCTGCTGGTGGGTGCGGGCCGCGTCGGTGTCACCCTGGCGCCGCGCCGATATGGCAAGCAGGAGCCCGCTGATCACGCGCAGTACCAGATTTCCCAGCGCGCCGATTTCATCCAGACTGATATCTACGAATGGGTGCAGTTCAACCGCGCCCTCATTAACGCCCGCGATGAGCCGCTGGCCGATTACCGCCGCTTTCGGCGCCTGCACCTTCTGTTGGGCGACAGCAATGTGCTCCCCTTTGCCAACGCGCTGAAGATAGGCACTACCGCGCTGGTGCTGGATCTTCTGGAGGCTGATGCTCTTCCCAAGCTGGCGCTTGTCGATCCCGTGCGCTCAATGCGGCAGTTGTCCCATCACCCGGAGGGGCCCTGGAATGTGGAGCTTCTTGATGGAACGGAACGCAGCGCACTGGACGTACAGGAAGCCTTTCTGGCTGCGGCCCGGTCCGGCGTTATTGATCTGGACTCCGACGCTCGCTGGACGCTGGATGCCTGGGAATCCACACTGCAAAGCCTGCGGGCGGAGCTGAACAACCCCGGCGATGGCGCAGCAC
>JBGGNE010000401.1:0-10560 GCA_041287705.1 Methylacidiphilales bacterium
AACGCGGTTATTGACAAAAAGGACAAGCATATTCGGCTCAGTTTGAAAGCGTATTAGAATAAATCGCCGCGATCCGGCCTCTGAAGCCGGGTGGCACTGTTCGTGCTGTCCTGATGAGGCAATGGTGAATTATCCGCACAAAACTAAGCGAAGTTATCGTATAATGTGGAGAACAATATGGTCTGATTTAGGGACGACAGTCGTTATTGCCGCCTGCGATTGGTCTGATACAAAAAAATAACTAATATTTTGCCGACTGGTTGCCGATTGTCGTTGGCAATGCATTAAAATGGGGTTGCGGCGAAAATGTATATGAGCTCTGAAGCATTATCTCTATATAATTATCTTCATTAATTAGCGAAAGAATCTTTCAGTTTTATGAATCTCTCGCTGGCTTTTGCCGGTTTATGTGGTAGGATCAGCGTCGGCAGGCAAGGATGTACCGAAGTGCCACCCGATTCTGACAGAAATGCCACGTGGACCGCTCAATCGAACGCCAGGATTGCCGTCCGCCCAGGACAAAGTCAGCTCAGCCTGAAGCCTTACCTCGCCCACGTTGAAATCACCTAACCCCGGACTCCTATCGTGATTTACAAAATCCGTAACTCCGCCACGCAACAGGCACTTCCTCTTCCTCCTGGCACCCACTCCGTAGGCCGGGACGAGCAAAGTTACATCTTTATCGAGGACGCCTCTGTAAGCCGGCGGCATGCGATTTTGATTAACCGCGATGACAATTTGTACGTGGAAGATCTGGCCAGCGCCAACGGCACAATGCTGAACAAAGAGCGCATCAAAGGCGTCCACAAACTGAAGTTTGGCGACTTCCTCCAGTTTGGACTCATCGCGTTCTGCGTGGAGCCGGAAACCGCTCCGGTGCCCACCGCCCCGCTCCCCGTGGGCAAAGAGCTCCCTTTGAAGAAGCAGAGCACGACCAACGCGCCCGCAATGGCTGCTCCCGCTCCTCCCCAGATGGAGGAGGCAACCGGCACACGCTCCATGAAGTTTTTCCAGACAGGCGCTAACAGTTCCGGACGTATCACCGGCGCCGCGGGTGGAACTCCCGGCACGGGGACTCCATCCACGGGCCCGCTGCGTCGCAATACAGAGAGCCTGCCTGCCATTCGTTTTGATCCCAAGGAAGTAACGCCCGCTCCGGAGAAGATCCACGGACAGGCTGCGGGAACCCCGCCTGCCAACCCTCAGCTAAAGCCGGTTTTGCCTCGCCTCGCGCCCCGCATGTCCTCAGAAAGTGGTTTGCTGGGAAAGAAGACCGGTTCGATCAGCCCGGGCCCCATTCAGAACGGAGCCGGCGCTGGAGTAAACTCCGGTGATATCTCCACCCCGGCTCCTTCCCTTGAACGCGGCAGCACCGTGCCGCTGCCCAAGAAGCGCCTCCCTTCCGGCGCTCTCAGCAATACTCCCCTGCCGGCACGCCGTCAGGAGCCCACGCCTCCCCCGCCCAGCGCGCGCGTTGGTGAAAACGGCGAAATCGTCATTACCCCGCAACCCAAAAAATCCGGCGTGTTTGAACAATACCGTGTAAGCCCTCTGCCCAATGGCGAAGTGACCACAGCCGGCCCCAAGGTGCCGACCAGCAAGCTCAATTTTGGACTGGAAGGCAAGTCGAAGGCTGAAACAGCGGCAGCTCTGGCTAATCCCCCCGCGGCCCCGGCACCGGGCATCAAGCCCGCGATCGGCGGCGCGCGGCCCGGCAGTCAGGCTTCCGGTGCGGGCCCTGCCACTATGGGCGGTGCTACTCTGGCTCCCGCTCCTATCCCCCCTATTTTGACGAAGACGCAGCCGCCCGCAGCCATTCAACTGACCCCGGCCGCGCCGGCTGACGAGGTATCTCCCTCCGGCACTCAGCCGCTGCCTAAACTCAATCTCAGCCGCCCAACCGAAAAGATTCTGCCAAGCGAAGCCATGGCCGCCGCGGAAAAGCATGCTGCGGCTATGGGGCGCGACCCGTTTGCGGCTCCCGGCACTGCGTCCGCCTCCGCTTCTGCAGCGCCTTCGACATCGGGCTGGGGCTCGTCCGCTTCTTCACAGGCTGCGCCCGGCTTTTCCGATCCGTTTGCCGCATCGCAGATGGTCTACGCAACGCCCACCTTCACAGTGCCCGCGGCTCCCGCTCCGGTCATCCAGCTTGTGGTTCCGCCCACGCCCTGGATCCATGTCACCATGGCCTTCATCGGCGGTGCAGGCTCCGGCATTGCGGCAGGGCTGCTGATTGCTCGGTACGTCTTTGCCGGACATTAAATCGGTTTGATCCAGAAGTAGCTTCGGACAAAGCAAATTGGCGTGGCCCGAGCGTCGCGAGTGCCTATCCGAAGCACCGAAGGTGCTGCACAATTTAGCCCAGGCTGCAAGGCCTGGGTAGAAGTGTTCATCACCGGGCTGGAGGACTGTGCTAGCTTGTAGGTGGACGACTCTAAGGGCTTTTCACCCACCACCGCACCACTTCAGCACCGAAGGTGCTGCGCAATTTAGCCCAGGGTGCAGTTCTGACGGAAACCTGGGATTACGCATTTGATGGCGATGCGTCCTGTAAGGACGCCGCAAGTCCTGTAGCGCGTTGGCCATGCTGCGCTCTGCTCTTACAGCGTCCTTACAGGACGCAGTGTTTCCCCTTCTATCTACCAGGGTTTCGTCAGAACTGCACCCTGGGCTAAATTGCTTCACCCCTACAGGGTGATCGGATCCTTTTCCGAACCTCATAAGGCCGCATTTTGGACTCCAGACACCAATCTTGCGCAAAGCACCGGTAGTGGCCGGCCTCGCCCATTAATCCATGGGCTCACTCTTCTTCTTGGCGGCGGCTGCGGCGGCAGCTTCTTCCGGGGTGACGGCGGAGGCTTTTTGCGTGGCGCGCAGGTCAAAGACCCGGGTGACGCGGTTGAAGATGCCGGGGACGGGGCGCTTGGCTGTATCGACAAGCTCGGCGACCAGTTCGTAGCGGCCTGGTTTCAGACCGGTCCAGAAGCTTGGTTTGTCGTCGGTGACAAACTCTTCCTGGCTGTTGATGCGGTAGCGCAGCATATAGCCTTTGCCTATCGGGGCGTGCTGCGTGGTGAAATCCAGCCAGATCGTGCTCGTATCGTCCACGTCCTGAACTCCGTCAATCGGCAGATTGACTGTGAGGAGCGGACTGTTCGGTACCACGAAGTTCAGGAAGTTTTTGCGGACAACATAGAATGAAGCGCTGGCAAATGCTTCCTTGTTGGCCAGTGCGCGTCCATCAGGCCGGGTGGCCATGACGCGGATGAGATGACCGCCTTCAGCCAGACTGTTGAGCACCAGCGGCCTGGTCACATCATGCCAGGGAATGGGAGGCTCGTTGTCGACGATGACATGCAGCCGGTTGCCATACTCGGCCATGGTGTAATTCTCCACCTCAAACAGCACTTCCACGCTGTTGGTGGGCATAACTTCGCCGTGGTGCGGGCTGACAACCCGGACCTGCACAGGTTTGGAGGGATCATTGGCCTGGCCATCGTGGCCCAGACGCGCTTCGCTGGCCTTCTTGATCTCCACCTTCGCCGGCTTCATCGGTCTGGCCCCGGAGTGTGCGGGCGTCGGAGCTGTCGAGGGAGGTGCAGCGGGGGTTGCGCGGGCAGACGCAGTCGGCGGCGGGGGAGTGGGTGCGGCAGGTGTTGTTTCAATTGTAGGTGCGCCGCCAGGGGGATCTACAGCACGGGGCGCCGTGGGAATGTCCTCAGGCGCTACTTCGGCGGGAGCTCCGGCACCGGAAGGAGATGTCTGTGCACGGACAGCGGACTGCGCGGCCATGAAAAGCACAAACATGAGCAGGCCGGCGGCAGCAACGAAAAGCGGGGAAGCAGTGGCAGCGGGAGACCTCATCACTACTCTAATAAACGGACATCAGGCGTGTGATGCCAGCTTAAAAGCTGCATTGATACAAAAATACAACCGGCACGATGCCCGACGCCACGGGTTAATCGTCGTCTTCGTCGTCCGGATCTTCGCTGCCCTTCAGCTTTTTGTGCTCTTTCTCCAGGGCTTTGCGGATTCGCTCCAGGTCATCGCTGCGGTCGTCGGCTTCGTCCCATACTTCCTGGCTGACGTACATGGGAGCATTACCCTGCAGGGCGATCGCGAGGCAGTCGCTGGGGCGCGCGTCGATTTCCGTGACCAGTTTATGAATCTCGTTCTCCGCCTTCAGGATAATGCGGGCGTAGTAGGTATTGTTGCGCAGTTCGTTAATGACGACGCGCAGAACCTTTACATCAAAAGCGCGGAAAATGAGCCCGATAAGCTCGTGAGTCAGAGGGCGCTCGCTGCGGTCCCCGCGCAGGGACATGGCGATAGCGCGGCCTACCGTTATTTCGACATGGATGACGAAGCACTTGTCTTCGTTGCCCACATACACGGCGTGCGTTTGAGAATCCGTAGGGAATACCCCCAGGACTTCGACCTTCACCACGTCTTTATTCACAATTATTCTAGTACCACCGAAGCGACCGGAAAACAAGGCGATCCCCGCAATTAACCTAAAAACGTTACATCAGGAGAGGGTGGCCGGTGGGTGACGTGACGAAAGCTGCCGCAGTACAAAAATAGAACCAGCCTCCGTCGGGACATCAATCCTAGTCCGCGAGCAAAGGCTGGTTCTGCTGAGCTTATCTTCTGCTGAAGTTCCAACATATTTTTGTCTGTTGGAAATTAGGGAGATGATGATTCTTATTTCAACTTCATCGTCGTCATATTTTCCGGAAAAGGGATCGCTTGGTCGCCCTCTTCATCTGACGTTGCTGCCGGGCTACACTATTATATTTGCGTATTTAGATGTGCCGGCCTTTGCTTGCACTGACCCTATCAACCCCTTGCTATGTTCACACACCACTTGCTGAGGAGAACCCGATATGTCCTGCAACTAACAACTGATCGACTATCGGGCGACCAAGCCTGTTATAAATATATTCAGTAATGGACACCGCGCAACAGCAAGAATGCAAAAAATGCGAAATTTATTCTGGCTGAGCTACCTGATATCTGTGTAAAAAAGGGGGTTGCCGCTGGCGCTTTGGCGTAGCTTGTGCTTTCTTACTTGTTGTGCTTTGTTAGGTTCATCTATTGATCCCGTTCCCGACACTTTTGCCTGCCAGCCTGCTTTTCTTTCCGTGCAACTTACCAATCTTACCCGCGCCAATGAAATCGGCGCTAACAGTTATCTCCTCGACTTCGGCGCAGACGGCAGAATAGTGCTGGACGCCGGCATGCACCCCCGCCAGGAAGGCCGTGAAGGTCTGCCTAATCTGGATTGTGTGCCCGTGGATTCCGTGGATGCGATTTTCGTCAGCCATGCCCACCACGATCACATCGGCGCGCTGCCCATCCTGATGCGCGAGCAGCCGCGCGCCCGCGTCTTTATGAGCGAGGCCACCTCCTTTCTGTCGGAGCCCTTGCTGCATAACTCCGTGGAGATCATGAAGAAGCAGCGCCTGGAACGCGGCGTGCCGGATTACCCGCTCTTCACGCACAAGGAGCTGGATACCCAGGCGCGCGTCTGGCAATGCTGCGGCACCAATCGCACCTGGTCTTTGAAAGGTTACCCGGACCCCGATGCGGACGAGCCACTCAAGTTTACTTTTCATGATGCCGGCCATATTCTGGGCAGTGTGGGCGTGGAGCTGGAGCATCGCGGGCGCCGCATTTTTTACACGGGCGATGTCAACTTCCAGGCTCAGACCCTGATGAAGGCGGCGGACTTCCCCACGGAACGGATCGACACGCTGATGATCGAGACCACCCGTGGCGCTCACCAACCGCCGGAGCCCTACAAGCGCCACGACGAAGTAAACCGTCTGCTGGAAGGCATTCAGAATACGTTCGACCGCGGCGGCGCCGTGCTGATTCCCGTCTTCGCTCTTGGCAAGACGCAGGAGCTGCTTGCCCTGCTGCACTTCCTGCAAAAGGCGCGCCGGCTGCCTCCCAACCCCATCTATATCGGTGGACTCAGCCGCACGTTCTCCAGCGTCTATGACAAGCTGGCGGGCCGCACGCATCGCAGCCACAGCAATCTTTCCCTGTTGGGCGATGTGGCGCCGCAGATCATGGATGGCAAGATCGCCCGCCAGATCAAGGTGAAAAAGGGCCACATCTACCTGATCTCCTCCGGCATGATGACCGAGCGCACGCTCAGCAACATCTTTGCCCAGAACTTTCTGCCGCACCCTAACCACAGCATTTTCTTCGTCGGCTACTGCGACCCCGAATCCCCCGCGGGACGTCTGCGCGCCGCAGGACAGGGCGGCAAGGTCATCCTGAACGGCGAGGTGGGTGAGCAACCTGTTCGCTGCGAGGTGGATTACTTTGACATGACCGCGCACGCCCAGCGCGAAGATCTGCTGAACTACATCAAAGCCGTCAATCCACGGGTCTGCGTGCTGGTTCACGGAGATCCGCCAGCGCTGGAGTGGTTTCAGAATGAGCTGGCCGGTACCAGCATCAAGGTCGTTCTGCCGCCCCCGGGCGAGGCGATCTCCGTCTGATGGATTGCACAGTTTCCGCGTGACTTCCCCGCGCGGAGCTGATAACTTTCCCGCTTCGCATCGATACGATATGTTATCGGTTATGCTCTTACCGGTCCTATAGCTCAATGGTTAGAGCGCGGCACTCATAATGCCTCGGTTGCAGGTTCGAGTCCTGCTGGGACCACTTTTATTTCTCAGGCCGGCACATTGTTCAGGAAAGAAAAAGGTGCTTCAGCTATCAGCTTGAATCTTTGTCACATGCAGGGTAGCTTGTACCCATGAGGACCATCAGTATCGTAGTCGAACCGGATGCGGATGGAACTCTCCGGCTGCCGTTACCGAAAGCATGGCTGGCGCGGAAAGTAAGAGTGCTGGCGATTGTAGAGGCCGTAGAAGAAACCGAAGAAGAGCTGCAGGAAGAAGACTTGTCACACAATAAAACAAGCGTCGTTCGGCAAAAAGATTTCGCGGATCTGTCGCACGAGCGAAGGCCGAGCACTCACAATCCCATCCTTCGGCGGGATCCCCTGGTGGACGTTTTGCGTCAGGCTAAAGTTTAGGTTTCAGGAAAAGAGGGAGCTTGCGGGGCGGCGTGTGCCCAGGCGGGAAGTACTGCTGACATCGAGCAGGTTCCTGAGTCGGAAGCCAGCGGGGTAAATGTGCAATTAAGTTGTTTTCGAGTTGAATGCGTGGTTTGGTTAGAGCAAACTTCGCAAGCTTTTGCATCATGAACGTACCCCGGTGGCTTTTCATCATTCTCCTCGCGCTTGGCGCTCTCCTGATAACGGAGTCGCAGCATCTTGCGCTTGCGCAGTCCGCCGCGTCAGCTCCAGCTCCTGTTACCAGCATACCTGGTGGGGATCCTGCAGGCGCAACGCCCCCGCATGCTCCCGACAGTCTGTGGACGATGCTGCTGAGCGCGGGCGCCATCCTTTACCCGCTGAGCATTGCGTCCATTCTGGTCGTGACTCTTATCCTGTACTGCCTGCTTACACTGCGCGAGAGCGCTATCGCCTCGCCCGAACTGCTGCGCCGTCTGGAGCCTTTCTTCGAGAAGGAAGACGTGCAGGGTCTGGCCGCTTTTGTCGCGGAACGCCCGCAGAAAGCCGCCCGTATTCTCGATGCTGTACTAAAGTTTCTCTATCGCCACCCCGAAGCCGACGATGACGCCATCAAGGCGGTTGCCGAGGCGGAAGGTTCCCGCATTGCATCGTCCATGAATCAGCGGGTGCTCTACATCATGGATATCGGAGTGCTTTCGCCGATGCTGGGTCTGCTGGGTACAGTCATCGGTATCCTGCACTCCTTCAGCCAGATTGCGGCGGATAACATGGGCTCGCGCGCGAATGTGCTGGCCGGCGGTGTATCCCAGGCGCTGGTGGCGACGGGTATAGGCCTTGTGGTTGGACTTACGGCGATGGCGGCGTATGCTTTCTTCCGCGGCCGCGTCAACCACCTCATCTCGCTGCTGGAGACACACTCCACGCTGCTGGTGCATGAGATCATTGCAATGAAAACGCGCTACCGCCGCCGCAAGGGCCTGTAACGCATGAACTTTCGCCGACGCTTAAACCAGGAGCCGCTTGCCATGCAACTGGCGCCGATGATTGACGTCATCATGTTCCTGCTGACGTTTTTCTTCGTGACCTGGAACTTATCGAGGTACGAGCTGGATTTGCAGGTGAAGACGCCCGCGGCCAAGACAGGACGCCCAGCCAAGCAGACAGCGGGTGAGGTGGTGGTGAATATCCGCAAGGATGGCTCCATAACACTGAACCGCCGCATGGTTGATCAGTCCGAACTGGAGAATGTGCTTGTCGAGTTGGTCAAGAGCTTTCCCGAACAGGTGATGGTGCTGCGCGTAGATGGCGAAGCGCCGTACAAGTACACGATGAACGTACTGGATATCTGCAACCGGGCAAAGCTGCACAACATTGCTTTTGCCGCCAGCCGCGAAGAACCAAAGCCGGCCGCGCCTGCTCCTTAGGTCAGACGCTGGATTTCTCTTTGCCGGGCCGAAATTACCTACACTTTGATTTCGACCTTTCTGTTCGTAATGTGGTTATTGACACAGATCGCTAAAATGACGACAAAGAAAATCATAACCGTGTGCGCCAGAGCCCACATGCGCACATCCTTATCGGGGCGTTCCTGCAGCTTGGTCATCTGGTAAGGGTAGCGGTGGATGGGATCCTGCAGGGTTTGCGGATCGGTGTAGCAGATGAAGGCCATGCAGAATCCGATGCACATAACCGCCCGGGTGATGCCGGTAAGCATGACGCAGATAAAAACGAAACCGCATGCCGTCACCAGCAATCCCATATCGATGAAATACTTGGGGAGATTGAGCATCTCGTACCAGGTCTCCACTTTGGTGATATCGCCGACTGCATGAGCCTGTGAAGCGGAGAACAGGCACAGGAACAGCACCATGGAGGGCAGCAGGGCAATGCGGGCAAAGCGCCGATGGCTGGGGGAATTCATATAAGTATCAGGCTGTTTTGTCAGATACCGCGTCGTTCACAAGCAATAGCAGCCAGGAAGGGCACGAAGCATAAGGTGGTACTGTCGGTATTGCGAATAGTTTAGTAATTGTAAATGTAAGAGTCAAGCCAGGAAAGGCTGTTGTCTGTTGTTTAGCTTTGGCAATTTTTTCAATTTATGGGGTTTCTCTCCGTGGGAGACCTGATAAGCTACGGCGCTTTATGACGCCGAACGAATGGCAAACGATCAGCTTTACAGTACGCATGGCTTTGATAGCCATGGTATTAGTAATGCCACCGTGCCTTGTCGTCGCGTGGGCTCTGGCGCGTTTTCGGTGGCCGGGGAAGTCTTTTGTGGAGACGCTGGTGGCACTGCCGCTTGTGATGCCGCCAGTGGCTGTCGGACTGATTTTACTCAAAATATTTTCGCGCCGCAACCCGCTTGGAGCGTACCTGGAGAGCATTGGTCTGGGCGTAATCTTTACCTGGCGCGCCGTGGTCCTCGCCCTTGCGGTGATGGCGATGCCCATGGTGATTCGCACGGCGCGTGTCGCGTTTGAGTCGGTAGACCCCAGGCTGGAGCAGATTGCGCGCACGCTGGGGGCAGGGGAATGGCGCGTATTCTGGCGCGTCACTTTTCCGCTGGCGCTGCCGGGTCTGGCTGCGGCGGCCTTGCTCGGTTTTGCACGCGCCCTGGGAGAGTTCGGCGCGACGATGCTTGTGGCCGGCAATATCCCAGGAAAAACAGCCACCATTTCGCTGGGAATCTGGTCCGCCATTCAGGAGGGAGATGGCGGAGATGCCGCGGCATTGCGTTTACTGGTCGCATCGGTCCTGCTCGCATTTATAGCCACCTGGGCCAGCGAGCACTTTCTGGCCTACAGCAGAAGGCGTTAGCGGCGGGCAACGTGGCGCAACAGATATGGCAGCAGTGCGGGTGCGGGATCCTGATCCGTCCTCAGCACGGCGTGGGTGAATTCCACTTCTGTGAAGAGTGCGCGATGGGCGGCCATATGCACGCGAAATCTCTCCAGGTATCTGGCCCGGGCCTCGGCCGTATTGACCTGCTTGCGGATGCCGGTTTCGAGATCCTGAAAAGTGGAGTCGCCTTCAAAGGGGAAATCGACTTCGTCGGGATCCAGCACCTGGACGACGACGCAATCGTGGCCGGAATAGCGCAAACGGCGGCAGGCGGCGCGAAGAGTCTCGGCGTCATCCAGCAGATCGCTGATGATGAAAATGATGCTGCGCCGGCGGATCAGACGCGCCGCGGTATCCAGCAGTTCGGCGAAACGGCTTTCCCCACTGCTTTGCATACGCTCCAGCTTACCTAGCAGGGCACCAAACTGAGAGCGGCGCTGGCCGGGCGCCAGGTAACCGATTTCCGGTCCGCCGCTGCCGCTCCCGCTGCGGTTGCCCGCGCCTGCAGTGCCGGCTGAAGTGGTGGAAGACGGTGAGGCCGCCATCCATCCCACCGCATCATGCTGATGCAGCATCATCCAGCCCAGTGCCGCGGCCACGATTCCCGCGGCTTGAAGTTTGGCGCCCCAGGCACGTTTCCCTTGGTAGAGCATGCTGGC
>JBGGNE010000402.1:0-3111 GCA_041287705.1 Methylacidiphilales bacterium
AAACTGCTGCGCGTGCTGGGCGAACGCTATATTCAGCGCGTCGGCGGCAGCCAGATGATTCCCGTGCATGCGCGTATTATCGCCGCCACGAACAAGGATCTGAAGGTGCTGGTGAACGAAGGCACGTTTCGCGACGATCTGTATTTTCGCCTGAAAGTCGTCCCCATCACCATGCCGCCGCTGCGGGAGCGCAAGGAGGATATCCCGCTGCTGATGAACGCTTTTCTTAAGGAGTACTCCAAGGAGAACAACAAGAAGATCGTGGGGTTCAGCCCGGAGGCGCAGGACGCCATTATGCGCAATAACTGGCCCGGCAACGTGCGCGAACTGCGCGCGTCCATCGAGGGCGCGGTGGCGCTGGCGCGTACGGAGCGGATCGGGCTGAAGGATCTGCCGCTGAGCGTGCAGTTTTATCAGCGCGAACCCGTGGTGCCCGGTTTTGGGGATGGCGGCGCGAAGTCGTTTGCGCTGGGGGATCGTAGCAGCGGCGGCGGCGCGAACGGCGAGGCGGGATTCGCATCCGCGCACGCGTCATCGGATGCTTCTCTGGCTGCGGGATCGCAAAACCTGAACCTGGAGCAGATGGAGAAAGCCTTCATTGTGGAAGCGCTGCGCCGCTCCTCCGGCAACAGAACAGAAGCCGCGCGCCTGCTGGGCATCAGCCGCCGCACGTTGCACCGCAAGATCCACGAGCTGCAGCTGGAGGATAGCTGAGAGCATGCTTACACATTCCAAAGCAGTCCAGCGAAGGTGCGGTTACCTGCCACCCACCTTCCAGCGTCCTTACAGGACGCCTCGCTTTGGCCCCTGCCACCCAGGGTTCCGGCGGACCTGCACCCCTGGCTAAAATTGCTCAGCACCTCTGGTGCTGCGGAGATCCGTCGGCTAAAGCTATTGAGCTGAGGCGCCGATCCTGATAACCAGATCATGTGATGCAAAATATGCAGGCGATGAAATCGGCATAACTTCTCGATACCCCATTCATGGCCACCCCCGCACCCGCCATCCCCGTTCTGCCGCCTTCCACTCCCGGGGCCACGCCTGTGCCGCTGGCGCGGCAGAAGACGCTGATGCCGACGGCCAGTTGCCTGATTCTCCTGCCCATTCTGATGGCGCTGATGCTGGCGGCGGTGAATTATGATAACAACCTGGTCTATCTGGTGTTGTTTTTTGTTACCAGTATCACCATCGTGGCCGCCGTGCACACGTGGCGCGCTCTGGAGGGCATCGAGCTGATGCCGGGCTCCACATGGCCCACCTTTGCGGGCGATACCATGCGCTTCTCCGTGCAGGTGCATAACCGCACGCACGTGGATGTCCACTCGGTATGGGTGACGATTCCGCAATATCCCGGCATCCGGGAGCAATATCATATTCCGCTGGTGACCGCCCAGGGGATGGTAACCGCGGATTTCCGCGCGGTGGTTCCGCGACGCGGGCGCCATGCCGTACAGGGCGTCATGCTGGCTTCGGAGTTTCCGCTGGGGCTTTTCAGAATAACACGAGTTATCCCTATCTTACAACATTATGTTGTCTACCCCAAAGCGGCGGGCACCCTGCCGCGCCCGGAGGTGATCGCCGACGCGGCGGATCAGGATGACGGCCACCTGGCGGGCGGCGACGACTTTAACGGCGTGCGGACGTTTCGACAGGGCGACTCTCAGCGGCGCATCGACTGGAAAGCGGTCGCGCGCGGGCGCCCTATGGTGGTGAAGGAGTTTACCGGCGCGGGCACGGGCCGCGTGTGGTTCGACGTGAATCAGCTTTACGGCCTGACGACCGAGGAGCGCCTCTCGCAGATCGCCCGCTGGATCCTGGACAGCGAGGAGGACGAATGCCCGTACGGCCTGCGCATCGGCACCATCTCCGTGGAGCCGGATCTGGGCGAGCAACATCGTCACCACTGCCTGACGCTGCTGGCTGATCAGCCCTTCACCACGTCCTCGCTGGAGAAGGACGCGTCGCTCTTCGACGAAGCGACGCCGGGCGGTTAAGAGCTGACGGGACTGGGGAATCTGCCGCATGACGCGGAGAGAGGAAATCTTGCTTTGGATGCCATGAAGACAATGACCCACGCGAAGGACACGGTTTCCGCGGAAGTTCTGGACTGGCTGCTGGATTCGGATCCCGCCATCCGCTGGCAGGTGCTGCGCGATATCGTAAAGGCTCCGGAAGCCGACGTGGCCCGCGAGCGCGCCCGTGTGGCCAACGAAGGCTGGGGCGCCGCGCTGCTCGACTTTCAGGAAACGGACGGATACTGGCCGGTGCTGCCCAACATCCGCGCCCGCTGGAAATCCACGCTGGAAGCGCTGATGCTGCTGCGCGAATTCGGGGTGGATCCCGCCGCGCCCCGCGTTCGCGATGCCATTGAACGCACGCGCACGCACTTTATCTGGGGCCCGGAATTCGGCGACACGCTCTTTTTCGAAGGTGAAACGGAAGCGTGCATCAACGGGCGCGTCCTGGCCTTCGGCGCGTATTTCGGCGCACCCAACGAAGCCCTGCTGCGGCGCCTGCTCAGCGAGCAACTGGAGGACGGCGGCTGGAACTGCGAGGCACCGGGCAGCGTCCGCTCCTCGTTTCACTCCACCATCTGCGTGCTGGAGGGCCTGCTGGAATACGAGCGCGCGCTGGTTGAAGCGCCCATCATCACCACCACCACCGCCGCGGAGATAGCCGCCGCGCGCCACCGTGGCCAGGAGTATCTGCTGGAGCGCAATCTGTTCCGGTCGCGCTCCACGGGCAAGATTATCCGCCCCGACTGGGCCTGGTTCGCGTTCCCCACCGACTGGCACTTCGACGTGCTCTGGGGCCTGGACTATCTCCGCCGCGCCGCTCACCCGCCCGATCCGCGCCTCACCGAAGCCATCGCCCTCGTCCGCGGCAAGCGCTCTCCCACCGGCCAATGGAACCTGGATCGCGCCCACGCGCAAGACCTTCCCTTTCTTATGGAAGAAACCCTCCCCAACCATCCCAGCCGCTGGATCACCCTCCGCGCCCTACGCGTCCTCGAGTGGGCGGGACAAATCTGACCCCGTTTCACAACGGCGCGAAGGACGCTGCTACGTACAGAGAGCAGATCGGAAATCAAAGACAGACAATATCCGCTAC
>JBGGNE010000403.1:0-5002 GCA_041287705.1 Methylacidiphilales bacterium
CACCCTGGATAAGATCTGGGCCATGTGCGACGAGCTGATCGAAGAGCATCAGCGCAATGGCTTCCTGGGCGAATTCGCGCCGACTATTGCTTCGACAGGACGCGCTTTTGCCGGCACTGCGGACCGCGTTATCGCCACCGCGGAGCTGACGGAAGAGTTGGTCAACAATGGCGACGGTCTGAAGCCGGTTGAAAACGTCGAAGTCAATGTGAGCGTGACGAATCCTCGCAACGTGCCATTTGATGCAGAACTCTCCGTTGTCGCCCGTACGCTGGATGGTCGCCAGGTGAATGGCGTTGTGCCGGTAACGGTGCCCGTACCCGCCGGCGCTACCATCACAAGAACGCTGCGAGTGACGGCTCCGCCCGTCATCAAGGAAGGTTTCCGCGTCGCACTGGAAAGCCGCAATCGCGATCTCTTCGGTACCGACCTGGTGATTCGCCCCCGCCGCGTGCTTAACGTCAAGGATGTGCCTGCCACATTTACGCTCAACCTGCACGGCTTCCCCGCCGTCGAGGCTGAGATTGCAAAGCTGGAAGGCAACAGACTCGGGTTCACCTTCACCGTTCAGGATTCCAACATCACCATCGATCGCGCTGAGCCCTGGGCGAAGTCTTCCCTGGAGCTCTTCTTCCGCCAGTCCGCCAGCAGTCCCATCAAGCAGATCTTCCTGCTGCCTGCCCCAAAGGGTGGCACACCAGTGGCGCTGGCAGCCGGCAAACCGCTTCAGGAAATCACCGGCTTCGAGATGACACAGGAATGGGAACCGCTGAGCTACACGCTGAAAGTCGTGGCACCCAGGGAACTCCTTGGCCTCAGCGCCACCTCGGACAAATTCCTGTTCGACTTCTACGCCCGCCTCACTGCACTTGGCGAAGCGCACAGCGGCGGCATCACCCGCCTGGGCGGCAAGCAGAACTCGCACGTTAACTCAGATACCTTCGCGCAAATCGCCAGCTAACCGACGTGGCACCGGATCCTTTTACGGAAACGGGATCCGGATCTGATCCGCAGTATCTGTACATCAGACAGCCTGGATGCCAAGAAATTGGTGTTCAGGCTGTTTTGCTTTTTTCAGCTGGTTTTACGGCACCTGAAAAACAGACGGGCAAAACAGTGTCGCGTCGATTTCGGCGGTGTGAGCCAAAAAGCTAAACCTCCCGAAGATAAAAGCCCTCCATGCCACCCAGAGGCAGTAGTCCCTCAAAGAGGTCATACAGTCTCTGGCTGGCACGGGGAGCGGAAGCCCGGATCATAACAAGGACGCTGATACGGAGCTGACCGAGGATCGCGCTTGAAGTTAGATCTTCGCGGCCAGAAGCGTTTTGGGCGTTTCCAGCATCTGGGTGGGTACTTCGCTCAGAAGGGCGTCTACCACCGTAGCGGAGGTGTGGCCGTCCAGCTTGGCGGTGTAATCCAGCACAATACGATGCTGCAACACGTGGCGGGCGATGTTCTGGACGTCTTCGAAGCTGGCGTTGAGGCGACCGTCCATCAGCGCTTTGGCGCGAGCGGCAGCCGCCATAGCCAGAGCTGCGCGCGGGCTGGCGCCAAACTTGATGCCCTGCGTGGCTTTGCTGGCACCGTTATGCGTGCCATCCACAAGACGGGCGATGTAGTTGGCCACCACGGGCGGAAGAAAGATGCGGCGGGCAAGAGCGGAGAGCTGCACCAGCTCATCCTGCGTAATGGCGTTGCGCACTTCCAGTTCGGCGCCCATTTCGCGCTGCGTTACAATGCGCTCCAGCACTTCGACGGGGTTCCTGCGCACTTCCAGCTTGAAGAGAAAGCGATCGAGCTGCGCTTCGGGCAGCGGGTAGGTGCCTTCCAGCTCAATGGGATTCTGCGTGGCCAGTACGAAGAAGGGATCGGGCAGCGTATGGGTCTGGCCCATTACCGTTACGCGACGCTCCTGCATAGCCTCAAGTAGCGCGGATTGCGTCTTCGGCGAGGCGCGGTTGATTTCATCGGCCAGCACCAGATTGGCGAAAAGCGGCCCTTTCTGGAAAACGAATGACCGGACGCCGTCCACTTCCTGCAGCATCGGGTTGCCGGTGATATCGCCCGGCAGCAGATCGGGCGTGAACTGGATACGCTTGGCTTCCAGTTTGATCGCCTTGCTCAGGCCCTTGACCAGTTCTGTCTTGCCGAGGCCGGGGAGACCTTCCAGCAACATATGGCCGCGCGCCAGCAGACCGGCCAGCACGGCATTGATCAGAACCTCCTGACCGTAAAGCACTTCCTGTAGAACTGTCCGTAATTCACCAATCTTCTGACGGGCCCACGCCACTTCCTGCTCGTTTGCGTAAATCATGTATTAGGCACCTATATAAGGAGGGGAGAAAAGGGGAAACTCCGTGCAGAATCTTGGGCGCAATGCCTCGGGGTAAGCAAGCGCAAAAGCGCCTCGTGCGCCGTCCGCGCGCATCTTTGTAAGGCTATGATCGATTTTGTAGTACGATAGCGCAAGAAGAGCTATCATCAGGTAAACAGCCTCTTCATCCCCTCCCCGCTTTCTGGTTCATGGAGCAATTCTACTACAAAAATAACCAAGACAAATCGATCGGGCCGGTCAGTTATTATGGGCTGACTGTCCTGAGCCATAACGGCAGCATCGATCGCAAGACGCTGGTGCGTCTTGAAAATACTGAAAAATGGGTCGAGTTTGGGACCATAGAGCGGCACGACAAGTCACACATACAAAAGTCCATTTTCGACTGGATGTGGCTTTATGCACTGGTGGCTTTTTTCCTTGCGTACGCGCTATTGAAACTCCCCACGAAAGAATTACCCCCTTCGTTTATGAAGGCGGTAAACAGCCAGCACCTTGCCATACAGACAAGCGCCGCTATTGATAAATCGCAGCTTCTTGCCCGACAAAATACGCAGGCTAAAGAAGCACTGGGTGACGATATCCTGGTAAAGCCACTGCCCGGCCAACCGCTGACGCTGGTGGAACACAGCACCTGCGTGGAAGGAAAGCTGTATATCGAAGGCAAAATGGCCAGCGGAACGCTTATGGTAACCATGGACTATGGCATAAAGAACGACTTCACCGTCCTCAAAGTGGTAATGGAGAATGGCAAAGTCATTGATCTGCTGGCGCCGTGACAATGTAGATCAACGCCGACCGCTAATATCCCCGCTCTGGGCCGAACTGTTAATTATCCTTGGAGGCAACGCCCAACTGTGGTGCACTGGCCCCGACTCGACTGACTTACCTAACACTATGGCGGAAGACATCTTTGACGTAGTAGATGACCAGGACCGCGTGGTGCGGCAGGAACGGCGAAGCGTGGTGCATGCCCAGGGGCTGCTGCATCGAGCCGTGCATATTCTGGTGTTCAACGCCGCAGGCCAGGTCTTTCTGCAGCAGCGCTCGTCGCTTAAAGATCAGTTTCCGCTTCGCTGGGACAGCAGCAGCAGCGGCCATGTGGATGCCGGCGAAGACTATGACACCGCCGCCGTTCGAGAGATAGCTGAAGAGCTCGGCGTCCCCTCCCCCGCCGTATCGCTGCAGCCTGCCCCGGGCCCGGGCGCTATCGACCCGCAATCCGGCACTGTCCCCCAGGTAGCGGCAGCCGAAGCCGCTGCCATTGAACAAAGTGACGGCGCCGGCGGCGGCTTCCCCATTACGCTGCCCCCGGCGGATGAAGAAATGATCGCTTACCCTTTTGCCGCCGCGCTCCATCCCCTGCAGCGTCTTTTCTACCTGACAGCGTGCCCGCAGACGGGAAATGAGTTTGTGTGGGTCTATCGCTGGCAGTTTGAAGGCCCCTTCAGCCTGTGCCCCAGGGAGATTATGGGCGGTGGCTTCTACTCTCCACAGGCTGTCGAGGAGTGGCTGGCCGCCAGTCCGGAGGATTTTGCGCCCGCATTTGCCTATCTGTGGCCGCGCGTGCTAAGCAGTCAGCAGAATACGCCGCTATGACAAACGAAGGTCCGCATCTGGAAGGTCTGTTGCGGCGCCTGGCGGAATGCCCGCCGGAGTTCCAGCTTGCTCCCTGGCTGGAGAATCTGGGCAAAACGGGCCAGGGCACGGTGCATGTGGACGCTCTGGTTCGCGACTGGCTGTATGACGCCGGCATGGAACCGCTGGCCCAGCATGAAGCGGCCCGATATCGCACCGTCACCATAAAGCCCAAAGCGACCACTGAACTGACCGCCACCACCGCCTCGGTGCCGCTGGCCGGAGCACCAACCGATACCGGAGCAAAGTCAAAAGCGAAAGATAAGGCTAAGGAAAAAGCAAAGGACAAGGAATCGGACAAAGAGAAGCTGGAACAGACTGCGCTGGCCGCCAATGCCCCGGCTATTACCAGCTGGCTGCGTCTGGTCAGCGTTAGTATCTGGCTGCTGAGCGACCAGACTTTTCTGAAGTGCAAGGCTCAGCGTGCCAGTGTGCTGGCGTTCCTTAATACCGAGCTGGATGAAGTCGCGCAGGTTTCGGACGCCGCCCTGTATGTCACCGATGGAGATCGCCGCGAAGAACTGGTGCGCCGCGCCCTGCGGGCCTTCAGTTTGCGCCCGGCCCGTGAAAGCCGCGATCATGCGAACGATCGCCTGACTACGCTGGACTCCGTGGAACTGCGCCGTGTTGCCATAGCCGCCCGTCAGGCCGAAGAGCGCGCCCGTGCCATCCGCGAAGCCATGGCCCGCAAAGCCGCTGAGGAAGCCGCGGCGACTTATAACCGGGAGTAGGCGTGAGTACGTGGGAGAACGCGGGTGTTCACCACTACTTTAACACACAAACACCGCCCATCCATGCGGTTCCAGAGTCAGCGGGCGTTCGCCTGTCCACAGAGTGGATTCTCCCGTGTAGATATCGAGCTGATGCACGGCGTGGGTAGAGGCGGAGTAGAACTCCGGCGGCAGCGTAATGCGGCGCGTCAGCGAATCCGCGCCTTCGTTAAAGAGCATGACGACGTGCGTGGGACGTACCGGGGAAGCGCTTGTTTCATTGATGTAGGAGGAGCCTTTCGAGACAACGTAGCGGGCTCGC
>JBGGNE010000404.1:0-33573 GCA_041287705.1 Methylacidiphilales bacterium
AGCCAAGGATCTTGCGAGGTCCATTCATCATCCGTTCTCGCTGGAATACGCGCTGCATCATTGCGGCTGGCTATTCCAGCATTGCCGTCTTGGTATCGAGACTCAGACATCGGGCGACGAGGAAATGCGCATTGCCACCGAGCAGGGTTTCATGTTCTGGCACGCCTCGGGTATGCTCTTCTCCGGCGCTGGCCTGCTGCTTCGTGGACGTCTGGAAGAAGGGCAGCGTCTTTTCCAGAAAGGTCTGGAAGCGTATCGCGGCACCGGTGCGCGTCTTGGACTGACCTATTACTTCAGCATTCTGGGCGAATCGTTCCAGCTGATGGGTCGCTTTGAAGATGCCCGCCGCACTTTTCAGGAAGCGCTGGCTCTTGTGGAAAGCAACGACGAGCGCTTTCAGGAAGCTGAGCTTCATCGCCAGTTGGGAGAACTTCACTTGCATCTCTCTCCGCCAGACGAAGTTGCCGCGGAGGGTTACTTCCTTCACGCAGCCGAAATCGCGCGACGTCAGGGAAGCCGCGCGTGGGAGCTCCGCGCCACACTCAGCCTTGCCCGGCTCTGGTACAAACAGAATCAGAAGGATGATGCATTCACTATTCTCAGCAACGCTTTTGGTTCTTTTACCGAAGGGTATCAGACTCCCGATCTTCAGGATGCTTCCAGCCTGCTGAAGACCTGGGAGCATGAGCGGATGCGCGACGAATTTGCCGAAGGCGTTCAGTACGTCCGCGACTGCCTGCCCGCACCTATTCAGGACGATACCGGGCCGGTTAATGTAGACTGGCGATACATCCCATCCTCCACTCTGGGCGGCGATGCCATCGGCTATCGCTGGCTGGATCCCGAGCGACTCGCGCTCTACCTCATTGATGTGACCGGCCACGGCCTGGGTTCCGCGCTGCTAGCAGTCAGCATTACGAACCTGATCCGGTCCGGTTCACTGGCAGGCACGGATTTGCGGCGTCCGGATCACGTGTTGGCGGCGCTGAACGATGCCTTTCAGGGAGCACAGCACGGATACAAGTTCTTCACCATGTGGTATGGGGTTTACCACGTGCCCACGCGCGAGCTTACCTGGGCGGGTGGCGGGCACCATGCCTCAATCATCCTCAGTCCCTCCAGCCCTGAGCCGATTCAGTTACCTTCCACCGGCCCTCTCATGGGGATGATGTCGGGCGTCAGCTTTGCAACGGGAAAGGCTAAAGTGCCACGCGGCGCCAGACTTCTCATCTTCAGTGACGGTGTCTTCGAGATTCGCAGGGAGGCCGAGCCGATGTGGGACATGGAAGACTGCCTCGCTTTCCTTGTTGCTCAGAATAAACAGGACCCGAAAGCCACTGTAATGGATGCGCTGCTTCGTCGGGTTCGCTCTCTGCGTGGCTCTCCCCAGCTTGAGGATGATTTCTCCATTATCGAGGCGCGCTTTAAGTAAATAACGGATGTGATTGTCTCAGACTGACCCTGTTTTCTACGAGGGACGATCCAGCTCCAGGCGCATATATCGTTTACGATAAGCGCTAGGCGTCAGGCCGGTATCGGCTTTAAAGGCATGGATAAGGGCTGATGCATCAGCGAAACCGCAGTCCGTGGCGATGCGTTTAACAGGATGCGATGTGGAAACCAGGCAATCGCGCGCTGCACGCAACCGGTAGCGGGCCAGCATTTTATGCGGCGTCGTTCCAACTGCTTGACGAAAGGCTTCGTGAAAATGTGCCGCCGACCATCCGGCGCGTTTCGCCATTTCGCCAATGGAGCAGGGTTCCGCATAGTGCTTTTCCATCCACTTTATCGATTCGTCAATCGCGGGAGGCAGCTCTGGCTTCTGCACTCGGTGCTCGTTCATGCGAACCCAGAACAGCAGTCGCGCAAGTACGTATTCAGTAAGCGCATCGCGGTCAAACGTGTCATCGCGGAAAAGCGCAATCACTTCGTGGGTAAACAGCACCACAGCTTCAATATCAGCCACCTGGCTGAAGCGGGGAACGCCCATGCCATGAGACTGAGGCGTTACGATTGTTGCGGCCAGACACCGATAGGGATTCTTGAAATCACTGCGCCCGATAGTGCGCTGGCCCGGTTTATTCCAGATCAAATCGCCCGGGAGGACTTCCCGCCATGCCCCATTGTCGTTGATCCAGCCACGTCCGCCCGTCATCAGTTCCACGCGCTCATAGTAGGGCGGGATAATGGCCGCTGACGGATGAATATCTGGCCTCTGATGATATTCATAGAGGCGTTCCAGCAAAACGCCGTGGAGATTCGGGATATATGAGGCGGCGCTCACAGTCTGGGTGGCGTCTGAGGTTTTCACAACTAATCCTAGGATTTGACAATCATTGACCGTTGTCAAGCCGTCCTCGTCTGCTAGAACGAAAATATATCTGAGTTTAGAACAACTTTATGCAAACACAACAAGTCCGATTTGGGTTTATTGGCGCGGGTGCCATTTCTCATCACAGCGCGGGGGAAGTGAACCGGCATGCCAATGGCCGTGTCGTCGCCGCGCAGGATCTGCATCCGGCACGCCTTGAGGAACTGTGCAGCGCGTACAAGATTCCCAAGGGTTACGCCACCGCCGACGAATTGCTGGCGGATCCTAACGTCGACGCGGTGTATATCGCAGTTCCCAATAAGTTTCACGTACCTCTTGCCATCCAGGCTCTTAGGGCGGGCAAGCACGTCATTCTGGAGAAGCCCTTCGCCCTGAACTATGCCGAAGCCAAGCTGGCTTCCGAAGTTGCCGCCGAAATGGGCAAAGTTCTCACGCTCGGTATGAATCAGCGCTTCGAGCGCTCGCCTCAAGCAATCAAAGCGCTTGTGGAGCGAGGGGATCTTGGCGAAATCTACCACATCAAAGCCTACTGGTTCCGCCGCTCGGGTATCCCCAAGCTGGGTACATGGTTCGGCAACAAGCAACTGGCCGGTGCCGGTGCGCTTTATGATATCGGCGTTCACTTTCTGGATCTGGCGCTCTACCTACTGGGCGACTTTGAACCCATGTCTGTTTCGGGCGCGACGTACACGAAGTTTGGCCATCTGGGACTGGGTGCGGGAAGCTGGGGCCGTTCCGATAACGAAGGCCTGGCTTTCGACGTGGATGACTTTGCCACAGGCATGATCCGTTTCCCGGGTGGGGTATCGATTTCCCTGGACATTACCTGGGCATGTCACGCCGAGGAACAGAATCGCGCCGACGTGCAGCTATACGGCACAAAAGGAGGCGCCATCGCTAAAGGCGGCCGTTTCTTCCGTCCGAACCCGGAGACGGGTGAGTACACGATCACGCAGGATCCGGCAGTCCCGATCCGCTATCCGCACTGCAGCCGTTTCCACAATTTCATCAACCATCTGCTGACCGGCGAAGAGCTGTGCGTGCCGATCACGCAAGCTCTTGCGGTGCAGCGTATTCTGGATGGCCTGGGTGAATCCGCCGCAACTGGTCGTGAAGTGCGCTTTGATGGCCCTGTGGATGCACCAAGTGCTTCGGTTTCGCCAACCGAACAAGTAGCAGCTACGCCGGAACTGGTTAACGCTTAATCCCGCTTCGTAAGATTCAGGCCTTTCCGCTCACACTGCCTGCTGGTTAGATGTCAAAATCTTCACCGCAGGCAGTTACGATACACTTTTCCCCTCTGTCAGATAGCCCGTCAGGTGTTAGTCCGTCAGTCTTCTGTATTTTTTATCCAACCTCACATGAGTAACTATCCGTTTTTCGGTGTCCAGAGCTGGTGTTTGCGCAACTTCAAGGACAACAATGTCGTCGCCCAAAAGGTAAATGCCCTGGGCCTCAATAAGATCGAACTTTGCGGTGTACATGCTGATTTCTCCAAGCCCGAAGCTTTCAAGGAAGTCGTCGATATTTACACCAGGGCCGGGATCAGCATCGTCTCAATGGGCGTGCAAACCTTCGAAGGCAATGATGTAGAGCGCTCCTGGTTTGAATGCGCGGCAGCAGCCGGCGCGAAGCACATTTCGGCCCATTTCCGTATCGGCAGCTTCATGACTGCCGTGCCTAAAGTCCGCAATCTTTCCAAGGAATTCGGCATCCGCGTCGGCATACACTGCCACGGCGGCTATATGTTTGGCGGCTCTCCTGACGTTCTGGAGTATCTGATTAATCTGGGCGGGCCCGAAATCGGCCTGTGCATCGATACCGCCTGGGCCATGCAGATCGGACCCCGCCCCGGCAATCCCGTGGAGTGGGCCAAAAAGTTCGCGGGCAAGATTTACGGCATTCACTACAAGGATTTCGTTTTTGACAAGAACGGCCAGTGGAACGACGTCATCGTCGGCCAGGGCAACCTTGATCTCTCGGCGTTTAACGCCGCGCTGAAAGAAGGTGGATTCGACGGCATGGCCGTCATCGAATACGAGGCCGAAGTCGAAGCCCCCGATGCGGCGCTGAAGCGTTGTGTCGAGTCGATGCTCGCCACCAAGTAGTTCTCATTTCTAGTCGAGCCGAGTCAGCGGATTCGAAGTCGGTGGATTTTATCGACTGACCCAACTTTGCGGAACCAACGGCCATCGCGTACAGGCATCCTTTTGCCATCGCGATGGCCGTTTTCTATTTCATTCAGCCCGGTGTTGGATGGGGCTTTGTCCAGTTTATGTGCAAAACACCGGCTGACTATCGTGAAACCCAGCGGGCCTCATACGCCAAGAGTGAGACTTCTGACAGAAGTGCGGAAATTTCCGCATAGTAATTGACATACTGCTTGAAGTGCGCAAAAATCCGCACATGTCCCACGATGCACCGCTGGATGATCTGAGCCGTCGCGAACGGCAAATCATGGATATCCTTTACGCCATGGGCACGGCCTCTGCTGCTGAGGTTCAGGAGAAGCTGCCCGATGCGCCGGGCTATTCAGCAGTTCGCTCAGCGCTTCGACTGCTGGAAAAGAAAGGACTCGTCACCCACCAGCGCGACGGACTCAAATTCGTATTCGCTCCCTCTATCTCCGGTAAACAGGCCCGTGAAACGGCATTGCAACGGGTTATCGCTACATTTTTCCGCAATTCCGCCATGGAGGCAGTCCAAAGTCTCCTGTCATCCAAAGACTTACGCATAACGGAAAAAGAGGCCGCCGAAATCGAAGAACTGATACGCAAATCGAGGGAACGCAAATGAATGCCCTGGCAGCAGAACTGGCCCTTGCCTCAACGTCCTGCCTGACAGTGGCCGCCATACTCGCATGGGGCCTGCGTCGTCGATCCGCCGCATTCCGCGCCCAGCTATGGCTGGTAGGTTTCCTTGCCATGGCAGCCTGGATGCTTGTTCGAGTGATGGCTCCTTCCCTTGCTATCCACGTGCCGCTGCTACCTTCCAAAGCCTTAATATCAAAGGAAATGGGCAATGAAGTCCAATCCGCGCCTGACACTTCCGATCGCCCGATTCTTTCAGTGCCGGATGCTCCTCGTGAATCCAAACCGCAACCTGTATCGAGTGGTCGCCAGTTCTCACAAGATCGCCGGGCAGAGCATGTTGAGCGGCCAGACCCGGGTGCTCCTTCCGAAGCGCAAAATAGTACGCCAAGTCATAGCAACGCGGAGACGCAT
This sequence comes from Methylacidiphilales bacterium, assembly GCA_041287705.1. Classification (GTDB taxonomy): domain Bacteria; phylum Verrucomicrobiota; class Verrucomicrobiia; order Methylacidiphilales; family UBA1321; genus LW23. Next base: position 5,557 of record JBGGNE010000404.1, read on the forward strand.
CAGGACGAGTTTCACTCTTCGAACAATGCCAGTGAGCCCTCGCATACCACACTGGAAGTACTTTCTGAATGGTTAACTGGCTTATCCTGGCCGACGGCGCTGAATACCGTCTGGCTCCTGGGCACGCTCTTTCTGACAATACGTGTGCTCCTGGGAACAATAGCATTGCAGTGGTTTCTGCGATCTGGCCGCAGGGTGAGATCTGGTGGACCGCTGGAGAAGGCGATGAATGAAGCGGTTCCCGCCAATGCCCGCAACAGAATCCGCCTTGCTGTTCATCCGCAGATTCAGTCTCCCATAAGCTTTGGGGTGGGAACGTGCTGGATTCTGTTTCCCGTAGAAGCAGACCATTCCTGGAATGAGTCGCGTATTGCGCTGGTGGCGTCCCATGAAATAGCCCACTGCCTTCGCCAGGATTACCTCAGCATCCTCGTCCTGCGGCTGATTGTGGCGGCATGCTGGTTTAACCCGCTGGCATGGTGGGGGTACGAACGCTTTCGACTGCTGTGCGAAATGGCTGCGGATGATCATGCGCTGCTGAGCATTGGAAAATCCAAAACCCTTTCCACATGGATAGCTCCCGATCAGGAGGCAATAACCTATGCCGCCGAGCTGGTAGCTCTGACCCGCGCTCTTCGCCCGCTGCCTGCCACGTTGGGAGCCGGAACGTTGTCGATTGGCGGAGCAGACTCACTTCGCTGTCGGATAAGCGCACTGCTGGATTCCCAAATGGATCGGCGTACACCAGGCGTTAGGAAGGCTTGGGCAATGGCTTTTCTTGCTATCACGGCGGCAATATTAATTCCTACCGTGCGAATTGTAGAACGCGAAGCAGCCGCGCATCTTTCTCCTGTAGTAACGCCTGCATCGCCCTATCTGGAGGAAGGGTTGACACCAGGCTTATCCCGAAAGATGGTCTTAACGTTGTTGAACGAAAACGGCGATAGCCTGACCGACGCTACCGTGAGAGTTATAGCTCCTCATCTCTTTCTTTACCTCAAAACCGGGTCGGACGGCAAAGTCACCATTTCGTTGCCAGAAAAAATTGAAGATAGCCTTGTTATCGATATTTCCAGCTCTGGTTATGTCTCCAGGCAGTTGTTGTGGACAATGAAGAATCCCGATGACACTTTGCCTGGAGTGTTTGAATTTCACATGGTGAAAGGCAACACGATGGAGGGCATTGTACGGGACTCGCAAGGCAAACCGCTTGAGAATGTCCGGGTCACTTTTCGCGTATACGAAAGGGCGCGCCCCGCAACCAGGGAGACGCGTCCTGTAGTTTCGACCAATAGTTGGGAGGTCTCTGTCCTAACCGATGCGGACGGCAAATGGAGCTTCAATGAGGCACCTGCCGATCTGTCTTCAGTCACTGTTGAAGTCCATCATCAGGATTACATGCGCCAGAGACTACGCGGTTCGAGCACTGCCGAAATGAAGGAAAAGACGGCCACCATAGTCATGCAGAACGGGGCTGTAGTGGATGGCATCGTGCTTGGCCCTGATGGTAAACCAGTGGAAGGAGCTGAAATATTCTATGATTACCAAAGCAGTTGTTCCTACCCGACACCGTCGCGTATTACCGACGCCAGGGGCAAATTCCACTTTGGTGACGTCAACCTCAATGCCTCCGATGTGGATGCCCCGGCGCGGAATATCATGATTGTAGCCGATGGTTTCGCGCCGGCACTGGTGGACCTCAATAGCGAAGGCGGCCTGAAGCCGGAAATCCGGTTGAGTGAAGGCAGACCGCTCCGCCTTAAGATTACGGATAACAACGGCAAACCAGTGGCTGGAGTGGAGCTTAAGGCAAACTACTGGCGGGGCAACGCGACTTTCCACGAGGGCTGGCGGTCCGATAAAGCTGGGTTAATCACCTGGGAGCACGCGCCGGAAGACATGATCCGCTATTCCATCAGCGGCGAAAATTGCGCGGGACGCTTCATCGACCTGCAGCCGGAAAATGGCAACCTGCAAACTATAGCCGTAGGTCCGCGCACCGTTTTGTCCGGTCGCGTCATAGATGCGGTGACGCGGAAGCCTATCTCGTCCTTCTCGATTACCTCGGGAGCTTTGTACGACGAGCCCAATGAAGATCAGTCATCGTGGTCCCGTCGCCCAGAAGCTATGTCGTCCGCTGACGGCAGCTACCGCTATGAAAAGCTGGAAAAACAGCCGGCAACCTATAGCCATATTCAGGGCAAACCCCCGGTTACAGGTATGCATCGCGTCCGTTTCGAGGCCCGTGGCTATGCGCCGGTAACATCCCGTCCACTGTGGTTTGATGAAGGCCCTGTTACTATGGATGTCGAATTAAAGCCCGAGGATCCGTTGCGGGGCACAGTAAGTGCGCCCGACGGCACTCCAATCAAGGATGCAAAACTGGTGATTGCCGGTCCTGGCCATACCATGATCGTAATGAACGGTGACTTCATGGATTACTGCTATGATGATGCTCTGGCTTCAGCAACCACGAACGAGAAAGGCGAGTACGAGCTGCCGCCTCAGGACTCCGACTTCCCATTAGCCATTGTTCATCCGGATAAAGGCTACTTTATTACGACGTATAAAGCGCTGCAGATGGAACCAACGGTAAAGTTGCTGCCATGGGGGAAACTTGCAGTGAAGGGGCCACCTGTAGCCGATGGAAAATCGCTCTTCGATGTCTCCGATCCTCAACTGAAGACTTTGGATCACTATAAGAAAGCCAGGTTCATCTTCAGATCTGCTTCACCTGTTGTTTCTCCGGATGGCACCGTTCTGTTCAGCCATCTGACCGCCGGACCGAAGCGGGTCACAACGAACCAGTTTGGCAGCCATTTGGAGAGATCCGTGGAAGTAGTCAGCGGAAAAATGGTTGAGGTCGACATGGCGGTTGGAAAATCACACACCCTTCGGGGCCGCATCGAGGTTCCAGCCGATTATCCCGCCGGCGATCTAGATTCCTCCTTCGAGATTGGCACTGAATACACGCCGGCAAACTCCCCAAACGGGATGACATACGCTTACCCCATGCTGCAGCCAGGCCAGACACGGTCGAATCCGCGAACGACGTATATAAGAACTTCGACCTGGTTGAAACCTGACTCTGAAGGCAGATTTGTGGTGGAGAACATACCGGCTGGGCGCTACGAAATCAGAGGCTACTATTTCCGTCGAGGGACCGATGGGAATCAGGACCAGAACAAGGTCGCCTTTTTGCCAACCCAGATTCTTGTTATTGAGGCGAATAAGGATGTTACGGATGTGGGGTTGTTGAAAGTCTATTCTCCCAAGCCTATAGAAGGCGTCGTAAGCGCGGCAGATGGTACGCCGGTCAGCCAGGCTCAAATCGTGGTTCTGGGTCCGGACAGCCCCCAACTCTTTGTGAAGGGAGGTGTTCCTTTCATTAAGAGGCAAAGGCGAACTGCCTCAGACTCCGTGGGTGAATACATGCTCGACTCTATTCAGCCTGCCAACCAGATCGTTATTACGCATCCGAAGTGGGGCTACCTTCAAATCACAGGAAGCGATTTGAGAACTCAGCCCAAGGTGAGGCTGAGGCCCTGGGGAACACTGGCCATTATGGGCAGGCCAAACCCGCTGCAGCAGTCGCGCTATAGGGTAAGACATCCCAACTACCTAAATGATGAATACCGCAAGAGCCAGAAAGTCTGGTTCCTTAGCGGCGAACCGTTGGTCTCCGCGAATGGTATCGAACAGTTTGACCATCTGGTAGCGGGCCCCATGAAGGTCATCCTGGGTCAGTTTGGAGAGCAGCACGGTCCCATTGTAGAGGTGGAAGATAGTAAAACAATTACTGCTGATCTGACTACGGGAAGGCATACTTTGAAGGGCAGGATTGAAATGCCGCCTGGTGCCAAGGGCGGCCAGGACATGAACCGGCTGATGCTGCTAACGGCAACTGTCCCCACTTTGCCTTCCGGAATAAATGAAAGTAACCGAGCCCAGTGGGAGCAAACTCCCGAAGGGCATACATACTTTTCTAATGTTGTGATGACTGATGTAAATCCAAATGCCTCCGGCAGTTTTGAGATACCGGATCTGCCAGCCGGGAAATATAAGATTTCCGGAGTTCTTCTGCACACGGCGGATCACGGCGAATCCACCGATGCAGAACTGCAACAAAAGGTACTGGCAGATCTGCCCGAACAGGTTTTGGCTGTCGATCCCGCCAAACCCGTAACGGATGTCGGTCTGCTACAAGTGAAAGTACGTGAAAAAAAGCAGCCCGGTAAGGCTGCTGGTGCTCCTGTTGCTGTCCCTGTCCAAAGTCCTTAGACCAATTGAAGTCCAATCCAATAACGTAAGTGCTTGCAATAAGGGCAGGGGAGGAGAGAATGTCAATGGGGCGGTCTTGTCCGCCTTTCTTTATGATATGAACGGCAAGACGTGCTGTACCCCCGGCGCTCCGGTTCGGAGCCCGCAGGAATCTCAATTTCAGGGGGTTAGTCCCGCAGTAATTTCGAGCGGGTCCACTGCCGGAATGGTGCGTCTGAATGGCGGTACGTTTCTTATGGGTAGTGAAGATGCGACCCAGATATGGAAAGAGGACGGCGAAGCGCCGGTAATGAGTGTTTCGGTCAGGTCATTCTGGATTGATGCTACCACGGTTACCAATGCACAGTTTTCCGCGTTTATCGAGGCTACGGGCTATATTACTGAAGCCGAACGGTTTGGCTGGTCTTATGTATTTAAAGGCATGCTGCCGGAGAGCAAGACACGCAAGCTGAAGGAGAGAACGGTGCGCGACCTTCAATGGTGGTTTGCGATTGAGGGAGCTCGATGGGATAAACCTATGGGTCCGGGCAGTACGGGTAAGAAAGTGATGGATCACCCCGTTGTTCATGTGTCATGGAATGATGCTCAGGCCTATGCGGTTTGGGCCGGGAAGCGCCTGCCCACCGAAGCGGAATGGGAATTCGCGGCTCGGGGCGGTCTGGAGCAGAATGCATATCCGTGGGGTAATGAGCTGACTCCGGGCGGCAAGCACCGTTGTAATATCTGGCAGGGCACTTTTCCCGCGCAGGATACCGGAGATGACGGCTATGCGGGACGTGCACCGGCCCGGTCTTTTAAACCAAACGGGTACGGGCTCTATAACATGTCGGGCAACGTGTGGGAGTGGTGTGCGGACTGGTTCTCTCCAACCCAGCGGACGCCCTCCACGGGTGACAAGCGCCTCATGAAGGGCGGCTCATATCTTTGCCATAAATCTTACTGTAACCGCTATCGGGTGTCGGCACGACACTGCAATACGCCGGACAGCTCTACTGATAACTGCGGATTCCGCTGCGTGCGTGACGCTTAAAAGCAAGTAAGTCGATATTGTTTAAACGGTTCACTGTGCAACTGAGGAAGTGAACGCTCCAGATACCATTTTTGCTTTAAGTCAGCCGGTGTTTTCAGGAAGGTTAGAGATACCCATGAACGTATCTGCTCTTAATCGCTTCCGTCCCGGCCAGATCTGGAACGACACGGATGGTGTCCATATCAACGCCCACGGAGGTGGAATTCTTTTTCACGAAGGGCTCTACTACTGGTTCGGCGAGCACAAGATTGGCGGCACTATCGGCAACAGTGCTCAGGTGGGCGTCGGCGTATACTCGTCACCTGATCTTTTTGAGTGGAAAAACGAAGGCATTGCCCTGAGAATTTCCGAAGATCCACAGAGTGAGATCACCCGTGGATGCATTCTTGAGCGGCCCAAGGTCATCTTTAATGCACAGACCGGCAAGTTTGTAATGTGGTTTCACCTGGAGCCCAAAGGCGGCGGGTACTCTGGAGCACGCAGCGGAGTGGCAGTGGCAGATGCGGCAACGGGGCCGTATAAGTATCTGGGCAGCATGCGGCCCAATGCCGGTGTATGGCCCGATAACGTGCCGGCTGATTCCAAAAAGCCGCTATCGTCCGATGAGCTGTCCTATGTGAACCAACTGGCTTTGCCCGGGGGCCCTATGCCATACTATCCGAAGAATTTACTCTATCGGCGTGACTTTGCGGGCGGACAAATGGCGCGAGACATGACGCTTTTTGTCGATGACGACGGCTCCGCCTATCACATCTTTTCGTCGGAAGATAACGGCACTCTTCACGTCTCGCTGCTTAGCGAAGATTATACTAAACCGGCCGGGCGGTACGTCCGCGTGCAACCCGGTCGCTTTAATGAAGGCCCTTCAATCATGAAACGCGATGGACGCTATTTCATGATTACCTCCGGCTGTACGGGCTGGACTCCCAACGAAGCGCGCCTGCTTGTTGCGGACTCTATCTGGGGGCCGTGGGACGAAGTTGGCACGCCTTGCCAAGGCTCGGGCGAGCAAATTGTGAACACTTTCGAATCGCAAAGCACCTTCATCCTTCCGGTGCAGGGAATTCCTGGCGCATACATCTTTATGGCGGACCGCTGGTGTCCCAGAAACGCGATTGATGGCCGGTATGTCTGGCTTCCCATCCAGTACCAGCACGACTATCCCGTACTGCGCTGGCAGGATGAGTGGGGACTGGAAGCTTTTAGCGCATAGAGTGCGGCATGGGCAAATTGTGCCTCCAGGCTGGGAGGCACAATTTCTTGCTGGGGAGTGGCAGACGCTAAGCCGTTAACTCCTCTTACTGCTCGTCCTGCATAATGATGGTCGGATCCAGATTCATCAGGCAGTCGGCGGTAATCTGAGGGTCCGGCACGATTCCTGTGCCGGGTACGAAGCTGCTGCTCATGGGGCTGCCGGGCGGGAGCGGGGGCAGGGGAACGCTGGGTGGCGTCACCTTGGCGCGGATGGCTTCCATTCGCTTCAGGGAATCGCGGAACTCCTGGGGAACCTTGCCGCGTTCTTCGTCCGAGTCCACTCCGCCGCGGAACTGTTCCTTACCTTCCTCGCGAACAACAAAGACGTTTTTGCCGCCCTCGACCTGCAGCTCATACTCGTGCCTGCCGTCTCGAATCACCGTCCGGCTGACCGGTAAATTGGGGAGAGACTGCTCGAATGTGGCGTTGGGCCCCTTGATTATGATACGTTTGTCCTGACCAGGGAAAGCTTCGCGACGCATGATGTTGCCGCGTTCAGTTTCCCAGGTTGCCACTGGGCGAGGCAGGCGGGCCTCGCGAGCATCGATCAGGCGTTTACCAACGTTAAGTTTCACGGTCTTTGTTTCGCCGCCACGGACGTACGTCAGTGTGACCTCGTCGCCGGGTTTCTGGTTTCGCACCAGAACAGTCAGCTGGTAGCCTTCAATAAGATGCTGATCATTAAGCATCAGCAGCACATCATTTTCCTGAAGGCCCGCCTGCTCCGCAGGTCCCTCTACGTTGGTGACCAGCAATCCGAAGCCGGGCTTCAGCTTCAGTTGGGCGGTCAGGGGTTCCGGTACGTTGATAATCCCGATACCAAGGAATGGAATCTCACGCTGAGCCCTGGATTTGCGTTCCGACGCAGGTCTTTCAGGAGTGGGAGTCGGAGCGGCGGTATCCTTTGCCGAGGATGGTGCCGGCGCGGGTGCTTCTGTCGGTGGCGGCGGAGCCTTATCTTCGGCAAGCGCGGGCAAAGCGGAAGCAGACATAAGGAAAGCGGCCGAAAGGGCCGGGAATAAGCGGCGGTTCTTGAGTGGTGACTTCATAAGGTATTTAGATGCTGAGGGTTAACTCGTACCCAGTGGCCGGAGCTCTTACTGGGGGTCAATGTGGGAAATGAGGATGTGCTCTCGAGGAAATGTGGTCGTGATCTCAGACTTGGATTCCGGGTCCTGCCATGTGTAGCTGGCCTGCGATGAGGTCCGGATCACTTTCATGGGTGTGTGATCGTCCTGATAAACCAGGCTGACCTCTTCCGCCATGGGGACTTCAGTAAAGACGGCGGCTTCCGGTAAGGCTGCCATCATATCCGGTGCTTTGATTTCGCCCTGCGGCAAGAACAAGCCGATAGTCAGAACACCAATGGCCGCCGGTGCAAGCCATCGTGTCCAGCCGAGAGAAAACCACGGAGCCTGGTAATCCGTGGCCTGTGTCATCCAGTCGCGCCAGCTACGCGCCTTCCGTCTTGGCTGCCGGACAGTTGATTCAGGTGCGGTTGAAGAAACCTCGCTCATCGCAGAGGAAGGTTTTGTCTCAGTCTGCATCTGCATGGCGAGCTCGGCGGCAATGCGTTGCTTCAAACCGGTCGAGGGAGCCGCGGGGCGTATCTGGCTGAGTTGCGCCTCAAAATCGGAGTCGAATTCAGGGTTCATGGCGTGGTCAGGTTGAAATATTTCTTCATCGCGGCAATGCCGTAGCGGTAGCGAGACGCCGCGGTATCCAGCGAAACGCCTGTAATCAGGGCGATCTCTGCAAAGGTCTGTCCGCCCCAGATCCGCAGTACCACGGTTTCGCGCTGTTCAGGCGGAACTGCCGCCATGGCGTCTTCAATATCCTGACCGCAAATGGCGGGTGCAGCCGCTGCGGCTGCCTCGAACTGCGGCTGAGCGAGATCGACTCCAGCTTCTTCGAGAGAAGTGGTTTCGCGAATCTGCCTTCGGCTGGCGCTCCGGCCATGGTCGATAGCGGCTGTGCGGGTAGCAGCAAAGTAATAGGAATCCTGAAAGCGCTGGCCGGTGTGCTGCTGTTTCCAGACCCGAATAAAGGCTTCCTGAACGGCGTCCTCGGCGTCCTGGGCATTTCGCAGCCACTGGCGCGCAAAGAGCACCAGTTTGGGAGCCAGGCGTTCGTAGCAGCTTTCCCATGATTCAAGTGGTTGCTGGGGTGGTTGGGTATCATCATCCATGCCATGCGTTCGGGTTTCGTTAATGCAAACGTCGCCCGGGTTAGGTTTTGTTTAAGAAAATGAAAAAGATTCGGATGGGTCCAGAATCCATATCTGACTTCGCACAATATATGTTGTATAAAGTAGAGAAGGGTGTTTTTCAGACGGTTTTCCAGAGCCTTCAAAAATGTCCTCTTTTGAACCAGAATCCCACAAACAGGACAATCAGCCGCATATGCGAGCCGATATCAATGACCAGATATTCGTACCCGACTATGCAACATATTGAGTCTGCGTTCGTCATAAGGACATGCGCTGTCTGGATTTATGCCTAAAAAAACCGTTGGACCGCCCCAGGTCGTGAGTGTCAGCAAATTTGTGGCACAAATCCTGCATCTCCCATGACCTGTACTATGGCCACTTGCACCATTCTGAACGCTCTCGCTGATCTCCTCGGCATTCCGTTTCAGCCCACAGATCAGAAGCAGACAGCCAGATCCGTCGCGACTGCCTCGGGCACGCTGCACGTCATGGACAGGCCCAGCTTCGAAACCGCGCTGCTTATCGTGGAAGTCGCGATTGTACCAGCGCGCCAGCGCGAAACGATCACTGGAGTCCTGGAGAAAGCCTGCCGCAAAACCAAGTCTGGAAGCCCGGCAGCCCAGCTCAATCCCTTTACGGGGTCGCTTTCTGTATGGCTGGAAGTACCGCGAGAAGCCGAAGCGCACCAGCTTGAAAACTGCCTGCTTCAGCTCTTCACGTTTGCCGACTGCTGGCGCCAGGAGCTTCGCAAAATTGCCGCTACGGAAGGCCTTGCGGAACTAAGCCCACAGGCGCAACTGTGCGTGCTTCGCGATGCGTCGCGCCGCCTGGTTAAATTGCAGGCCGCCGCCTGAAGCTGAGTTGCGTCCAGTCAGTCTTACAGCATAGTATCGGTATATGCCGAACGAGACAATGCCTGGAATTGGTGAGCCACAAATCCAGCCGCCAAAACGCGAGAAGTCACGTGTTGGCAATTCCATACTGCTGACGGCTCTGGCGCTGCTTTTGTTGTACCCGTTGAGCTACGGGCCTGTTTTTGGATTCTTTTTTAGAAAGCAGTTTACAATGACAGCACCGGAAATCACTCGTATCAGCAATATCATGGCCGTCGCGTACACACCTTTGTGGAATGTTATGGTGCTCGTTCCGGGCGGCGCAGAGTTCCTATATCACTATATGCTTCTCTGCTGCCGACATTTGTATCAAATACCCGAGTCACAGCTTCGTTTGCTCCCTGGCTACGTACCGCCGACGACTCCCTCGATATCTGCCGCACCGACAACATCACCTCCATCAAGTTCTCCCGGCAGCGGATCCGGCTCGTTGCCCTAGCAGCCGGCTGTCACGCCTTCAATCCGACCAAAGCGCTTCAGCAATATAAGCTTCTGCATCGTGAGGATCCCCGACCACTCGGTACGAGCGCGCGGCCAGACGTCGGGAAAAGCGTCGCCCCAGTTCCATGTCGGGCTCCAGGATCCATCCTTATTCTGGGAAGCAATCTCGTAGTCCAGATTGAGCTGTACCGAATCTTCAAGTCCAGTGATGAATGGTGAGTTCCGGCCGTCAACAACCTGAAGGGGCCGCAAAGAATAGCCTTCCCATTCAGCAGGATCTTTAGCAACGGCACCGGATATAGTAGCCGCCAGCTTTTTCTTCAGAGCATCCCGGATAGAATTCGGCAAATCCCTGGTCTGCCAGAGGCGAAGGCAGCATAAAAGCTGATGCATTTCGATAGTCTCGACGCCATTCAGCTCTTCCAACACCCGATCGCTCAACGCCTGTATTACTTCCAGGGGGACAAGACTGCGATAATCATAAAAATAGCCAAGAAGTTCCGCTGAGGGATTCAGGGAGAATCTGGCAAGCTCCTCTCCCCTGCCCTCCTGATTCCACCAGGGCGCATGCGGGTATTGTCCGGCGGATTCAGGGATGATTCGCCAGCCATTGGCTTTGCCGTCTGTAGTCGTGTGTGTGGCGAGAAGATAAGAAATACCGCTCCGCACCATGGCATCGCCAGAATCCGCTTTTAGCGAGCGCAGTGTCTGAAACGCCACTGAAGTGCACAGGGCTGAGCTGTGCGGCGCTTGAAGGTCGGGTTCAAGCGACTTGCCAAAGCCGCCGTCCTCGTTCCGGAACGTGGCCAGGGCGTCCAACACCTCCGAAGCTGATCCACCTTCAAAAACGTACCGGTACCGAGCCTGCTCCAGTGCCCAGCCACTGGCCATGATGAACGCCCTTGCCCTCTTAAACGCAATCTGATCCAGGATCTTCATGGCCAGAAATCTATCACCCTATAGCGATCCGGCGATCACTTAATCGCCAAAACATATACCTACAGCCTTAGCTGCTGAAACCATCTGGCTGGAGGGCGATACCTGCTTCAACTGGCCTACGGCTTCGGAGATCGGCACGTGGCCGGTCTGATAGTTCTGGTAACTGACCATACAGCCGAAATGCCCGTCTTTAATACACTGAACTGCCGCAACACCGAAGCGCGTGCCAAGAATACGGTCCAACGTAGTGGGATTGCCGCCGCGTTGAAGATGACCCAGCACTACCGCACGGGTTTCGCGGCCTGTGCGGCGGGCCAGTTCGTCGCTGACAAAGTTGCCAACGCCACCCAGCCGCCTCTCACCTTTGGTTTCAGCGCCGTGCGCATCCAGGGTTACATAGCCCTGGCCAGCCGGGAAAGCGCCTTCCGCCACTACCACCATCACTGAAAGAGCTCCTTCCGCAAAGCGCTGCTGGATGTCCTTTTCCAGCTTATCGAAGTTAAAGGGCATTTCCGGCAGCAGAATGATATCCGCTCCGCCTGCCACGCCGCCGTGAAGTGCAATCCAGCCGGCATAGCGCCCCATCACTTCCACTACCATAACGCGTCGGTGACTCTTCGCGGTGGTATGCAGGCGATCGCAGGCTTCCGCCACGCACTGCACTGCGGAGTCGAAGCCGAACGTCATGGCTGTCGCGTTCAGATCATTATCAATCGTCTTGGGAACGCCGACCACCTTGATGCCATTCTCCGCCAGTTGCATTGCCGTGCTGAGCGATCCATCGCCGCCAATGGTGATCAGCGCACCGATATTGAGCCCTTCCAGCGTGGCAATCGCTTCATCCATGACTTCCTGGGGAATCTGCGCCTTTTCGCCGTGGCCTTTCTTCGCGACAAAACGGCCCTTGTTGGTGGTGCCCAGGATCGTGCCGCCGCTGGCCATGATTCCTGCCACGCTGCGGGTGTCCAGCATGCGATAGCGCACGGGACACAGCATGCCTTCATAGCCATCAGAGAAGCCGACGACCTCCCACCCCAGCGTGTTGGCGGAGAAGACTGCGGCCCGAATCACCGCGTTCAGCCCGGGGCAATCCCCGCCGCTGGTTAATATCCCGACGCGAAAATGGCTCATGTTTTCCAGGTAAGTGGTTCGAGTTAAAGACTCTGCATTGACCGCCGGCGCCGCACCAGCGGTGCGTTGCACTGTGTAATAGCAGGCAATTTGCCTTTCCCTTGCAATACAAAAGACGCCAACCAGGGAAACATTTTCCTCTGAGACAATCTGTCTGCTTAAATGGTGATACATGCAAGGATCACAGACCAGAAAAGTCTCTATTGCGTTAAGTATTAAAAAGGGGCATCCTACCGGCTCACAACTCACCTAACCTCTATTGCTGGATTCTCTTAACGCAGCATGAAAATACTTGTGACCGGCGGCGCCGGATATATTGGCAGCATCTGTACAGAAGAAATTCTTAATCTGGGCGACTCCGTAGTCGTCTTTGACAATCTGACCGAAGGGCATCGCGCCGCGATCGACCCCCGTGCAAAATTCATCGAGGGCGACCTGGCCGACCGCGATCTGATCTTCAAGACTCTGGCCGAAGAAAAGCCCGATGCGGTGATGCACTTTGCGGCCAACGCGCTCGTCGGCGAAAGCATGACGAACCCCAGCAAGTACTTCCGCAACAATGTCGGCTCCGGCATCAACCTGATTGACGCTATGGTGGACGCGAACGTGAAGCAGTTCGTGTTTTCCTCTACCTGCGCCACCTACGGCATTCCCGATCGCGTACCGATCGATGAAACGCTGCCGCAGAACCCAATCAATCCCTACGGCGAAAGCAAGCTGATGTTTGAGCACGTGCTTAAGTGGTACGAGAAGCTGCACGGCCTGACACACGTCAATCTGCGCTATTTCAATGCCGCAGGCGCATCCGAAAAGTTCGGCGAGGATCACCGGATCGAGACGCACCTGATCCCCAATGTCCTAAAGGTGGCCCTGGGTCAGCGCGAACGCGTGGACATGTTTGGTAATCAGTACAATACGCCAGATGGCACCTGTATTCGCGACTACATCCACGTGAAGGATCTCAGCGCCGCTCACCTTTTGGCCATCACCGCCAGGAAGAGCGCCGCCTACAACCTGGGCACTGGCGAAGGCTTCTCCGTTCAGGAAGTTGTCAACGCCGCCCGCAAGATCACCGGCCACGAGATCCCCGCGGTAGTCAAGGAAGCCCGCCCCGGAGATCCCGCCCGTCTCATCTCCAGCAGCATCAAGATTGCCACCGAACTGGGCTGGAAACCCAAGTTCAATAACATCGAGCCCATCCTGGAAACCGCCTGGGCCTGGCACGTCAAGTATCCGAACGGCTACGGAGACTGATCAGGAAACTCACAAACTCTTCCTGCTTGCATTAACCCAGGTCATCAATCTCATGGCCTGGGTTTTCCATTATGAAGCAGACCTGTCCTACTCCTACTCTGGCGACACACGCAACCCGGAGTGAATCTCCTCTTCTTCTGCATTGAGAGCTTCGCGGCCGAGGCTGCGCTTCAGAAAGCCAAGGTTGCCAACTTCCATGCCCAGGTATTGCTTCGTGTTTTCGAAGCAGATTTCACGGACCATCTTGCCCATCAGCTCCATGTCACTGGGCAGCAGGCCGGTTTCCATTTCTCTGCCCAGTAGATTGCAGAGATGACGGCGGAAGAATTCGTGGCGGCTGAAGCTGAGGAACACACTGGAATCCGATGAAATTCCGACAAAGCGCCGCAACAGGCTTATGCGGGAGAGAAGGTCCAGCTGGCTTTGGGTTCCCGCACGCTCCAGGTACTGCCATGCGGTGCCAATGTGCATGCGGTGCGGAGTGGCGGTTGCAGAAGTTCCACGCTGCAGGAAGGTTGAGATGACAGAAGCGAAAAGCTCAGAATCTCCAGGACGCGCGGCGGTGAAGAGCAAGCGCGGCATTTGCTCGGTGGCATCCAGGGCATTCAGGAATGCGACGATTCCTTCAGGAGTTTCAGTGGCGCGGTCGTCGCAGGCTTCGAGTTGAAGCTGAAGGGTCCAGCCACGGTCCGCATCCAGTCTGGCGAGGAAAAGCATGACGAGCATGCGAAGCTGATCGGCTTCAGCCGCGGAGACGGCCAGCCCCATACGCGCTTTCTGGAAAATCTCCCCGGCCTGCGCATCGCTGCACATGGGGATGGCGCGATTCAGCATATCCAGCCTGTAGCAGGAAATGCGGGAGCCCAGCTGGTGGAAACAATCGTGGCGCTGCTCCAGGGCAGCAAGGAAACCCTTTAGCGTGGCGCAGCTTTGACCGCTTACCTCCTCCAGAGATTGCAGCCAGGGGCGAAAGGCTGCGGCGCTGTTAAGGTACTGCAACTGACGCGGACAAAAAGTGGGATAAACCTGCGTTCCCAGACTTGTTTCACGTACTGTCTGATGGTGAAACAGGCTGTCGGTGGGGTCCTCCATCGTGCAGAGCGCGACAACATTCTCCTTTTCCAGAAGTCCGTGCGTATACATCTCCGGAGAGGAAAGCTGCTCGTTGGCGTTATTCCAGATGGAGCGGGCGGAGTGCTCATCCAGTGCCTCTGAAATTCCAAAGTTGCGGAAGAGCTCCAGGTGGGCGCTGTGATAAAGCGGGTGACGCAATGCGTAGGGAAGCGTTGTGGCAAATGCTAAAAATTTCTCAAAGTCACTGGCTTCGCCGGTAATGAACTGCTCGGGTATGCCATTGGCCCGCATAACCTGGTGCTTACAGGTGTCGCCCTCCACCCACAGCTCATAGAGATTGCGAAACCGCTTATTGGCCGCAATCTGCGCGGGCGGCAGATGGCAGCGGAAGTCGAATATGGGAGTCGGTGCCGCGTGGTTATGATACAGCTCCCTGGCGGACTCCGTTTGCAGGAGAAAATGGGGTGTGTGAAAGGAGTTCATACCAGCATGGCGTTGCAGCATCCTATGCAATCACGCTCCATTATGTAAATACTTTTCGATCTATTTCATCGACAAGGCCTTCTAACGATAATATGTGGCCTCTAAAAGTCGGGCTGCTTCGATAAAGCCCTCATGGAGAACCTGCGCCCGCTTAGAGGCAAGGAGCAGAGCTTCCACGGCGCTGCTTCGCGTATCGGCACCGAGCAACCGTGCGGACGCCTTTACCAGTGCGTTATCAACGCCACTGGAGGCGAGAATGCGAAAGCGCATGGAATCATCCCCGCCAAGGGCACCTTCCACCAGTTCGTAATAGGCTGGATCAACCGGAATTCGAGCCATCTCCAGCAAGGCGAACGAGCGGTAAATGCTTGCCACAAACGCAACGCGGGCGGAACGCTGGTTGTGATGGAGATTAAGGATATAATCGCCAAGGTGCATGCCTCGCTGCTTGGCGGCATCGATGACCTCCACACTTATGGTTACATTGCGCCTGACTTTGGTTGACACGTCCAGAGGATAAAGTCTGCGGGCCCGGTGGTCAAACTCGGAGAATAACGACTTGTTTCGCGTCAGAAGCATTCTGTCCGCGATTCGGGGCCGGATCTGATGAGCTTTAAGTCCGCTGGACACGATATGGGTATACTTAATGTATCTGCAGCATTATGGCAAGCCTGAACTCACAGCCTGCCAGGGATAAATCCCTGCCAGGCCTCCACGCGCAATTTTCAGCTAAACCAGAGTGCGGGTAAACTGCTTCAGGAAGCGTGTGTCGCCTTCGGTGAAGTATCGAAGGTCGGGCACTTCGTGCAGCAGCATGGCCACGCGTTCCAGACCAAAGCCGAATGCCCAGCCGGAACAGACTTCAGGATCATAACCAACAGAGCGCAGCACATTGGGATCGACCATGCCGCAGCCGCAGATCTCCAGCCATTCCTTGCCCTTAATCAGCGTGCCTGGACGGGAGCAGTCCACTTCAAAGCTCGGCTCAGTGAATGGAAAGAAGTGGGGACGGAAACGGAAAACCAGGTCGCGCCCCAGAAGTTCACGGAAGAAGAACTCCAGCGTTCCCTTCAGATGCGCAAGAGACAGGTCTTTATCCACGGCCAGGCCTTCCATCTGCATGAAGGACATCAGGTGCGTAGCATCAATTTCATCGCGACGATAGCAGCGGCCGGGAGCAATAATGCGCAGAGGTGGTTGCTGCTTCTCCATGGTGCGGGCCTGCACGGGGCTGGTGTGAGAACGCAGCAGCAGCTTGCCCTTGCCGTGGTCGCCGGGAGCTTCGCCGCGAATGAAGAACGTGTCTTGTTCGTTGCGGGCCGGGTGATCGGGAGGCGTGTTCAGCGCGTCGAAGTTATAGAATTCAAATTCGATGTCCGGGCCATCTGCCAGGGCGAAGCCCATACGGCGAAAGATATCCACAATGCGATCGCGCACCTGCAGAACGGGGTGAAGCGATCCATAGGGTTCCGTGCGACCGGGAAGAGAAGTATCTGCTTTGGGGCCGGATCCTGCGGATGCATCGGCAAAAGCATTCTTTCGGTCTTCAAATGCTGCTGCCAGCTTACCTTTGCCTTCGTTTACCAGGCGCCCGATGATGGGGCGCTGATCCTTCGGCAGATCTTTCATCTGCTCCATCAACGCAGTGATGCTGCCGTTGCGGCCCAGAAATTGCACACGCACTGCCTCCAGGGCGGCTGCGTCTGCGGCGGCTTCCACGGCGGCGAGGGCTTCGGTAAGTAGATTCGAGTATTCGGCTTGCATGAAAAAGTGAAGTTGCGGAAAGTAAACTTTTAGCTGACTGAGCGTGGTAGCAAAGAAAAATCGTTGGCATTATGCATTCATGCTATGATCGCGGCGGTCTTTCCTTGTAATAAGGTTTATTATCAGGCAATATAACGCGTAATGCCTTCGCTAAAAGACATCGCGGCGGATGTAGGAGTTTCGCATACACTGGTTTCCCGCGTATTGAATAACAGGATGGGGACGACCCGCGTGGGAGCAAAAACGCGGGAAGCAATTCTGCGCCGAGCGCGCGAAATGGATTATCGTCCAAATCCCCTGGCTATAGCCCTTAAACGGGGCCGCAAAGGCGTGGTTGGTGTGTTCATTCACCAGGTGGGCGTGCCTGGGAGTGATCTGAGCGTCAAGTTTCTGGAATCCGCCAGCGCTGCCCTTGCCAAAGCCCGGCTCAATCTGTGGCTGCAGTTCTTCCAGAAAGGCGACGAGTTTCTTGCCGCATGCAATCAACGGCTCACCCGCAGCCTGGATGCACTAATCGTTGCGGGTCTCCCTCACCCCGAGCTGGTGGAAACACTGGTGAACCTGGAAAATCAGGGTCTGCACGTTGTGTGCTCTTCGGATGGGGAAATGACGGGACAGTCGGCTCTCATCAATATCCGCTCGGACCACAATGGGCAGAACTTTCTGACGACAAAGCACTTGCTGGATATCGGCTGCCGCCATATCGCGCATTTCGACCAGATTCCGGATCGGCTTAACGGCTATCTCCGCGCTCATAAGGAGAGTTCTGTTCCTGTGGAATCCAACCTCGTTCTAAGAGCAGCCAACTTTAGCGCAGACTCAGGCTATACGTGTACGCAGCAGTTACTGGATTCCGGTGTAAAATTCGACGCGATCAACGCGCAATCGGACGCGCAGGCGGCGGGTGCCATGCGCTGCTTACTCGAACGGAGCATCCCGATGGATAAGTGGCCGAAAATCACCGGAGTGGATGATTCTCCTATTGCCCGCCATTACTGCCAGATTCCCCTCACCTCTACCTCCAGCGGCCGCACGCGTTGTGCCGCATTGGCCGTGGATGCGGTGCTCAAAAAGCTGGAAGGTGAACCTGCTAATTCTATCGTGGTAACGCCCACCCTGATCGTTCGCGAATCCACCGTAAAGGGTGCTGGACATGGAGTGGAGCCGGCAGAGGTAGCGTAAATCTGTGCGGCACTGTTCCTCGGGAAAACCTGTGCCGTTTACAGTTCGCCGGAGTTGGGTACCAGCACTGCAAAAGAGGTCTGGCGACCGGGTGTTACTGTAACTCCAGTGGTCTGATTAACAAATATGCGTATACTGGCGAGGCTGCGCTGAAAATCCTGAGCAGTGCCGCTCTGAGGGAATGAGGGAGCCTGACGCGAAAGAGTCACCACAAACCGGGTCGTGTCATCGGCAGCAGTCTGCTCAATCGCCTCGGCATTAAAATAAAAGGTGCGTGCCAGAATAGAGGTATCGAGCTTGTCAAAGGGAGTAAGCTGCACTTCGCTTGAAACGCGCTGCACAATCTGCGTCAGTACGGTTTGATCCATCGCTTCACGCATGGATGTAAGCCCAACCAGCGTAAGCCCCAGCATTCCCATCAGGCTCATGGACATGACGCCCAGCGCCAGGACGACCTCAATAAGACTGAATCCACCGGCAGCAGTCAGTTTCTTCCCTGATACACGCGTGGCAAATGTGGCGATTTTCATAAACGTGGGGGCGCGGATTGCGGGCGGGTTAAGCTTGATCCAATGCGTAGATGCAATGGATTGAATCAAGTAAACCAAAATCGGATGTAATGTCAATTAAGTTCGCCGATGCTTCAGCGAAATTTTCTTATCTTAACACTACTCGGATCCTGCTTCCCGCACTTGGAACTTCGATTTTCCATACCGAACTGAAGGCCCAAAAAACAGGCCGACGCCCGCCAGTTCCCACTCATCCATAAAGAGGACACCGGGGCGCTTCCGCAGTTCCGCTTCTTTCTCCTCGCTCAGCATCATACGAGAGACCAAAATCGGACCTTCGCGAAACAACGGGTCGTTACGGATCAGATCCCGCCCGTACCAGATCACATCGTCCGGAACCACGATAACCTGCGAAGGCTGGGACGCGATAATGGCCTGTGCTTTGGCAAACGGAGCTGTAGTCCCATGCGCCTGAAAACAGAAGTAGGGGAAAATAACCGCAATGCTGACCAGAGAAACAGTGGCCCAGCTTGCCACGGCTTTCCAGGGAGCGTGAGCTCTCAGCACGAACCATCCCGCTACGGCAAGGAGTACAAAGTTACCAATGATCGCGTGGTAATAGCGGTAACCCCAGCCGTGTCCCTGTGCCAGTCGGAAGCACAAATACAGCATCGTTGTGATGAATATCCCCAGAGTCAGGTCCTGGAGTATCTCATAGGTTGATGCCGGCACTCCGCCAGTTTTGGCCGAAAGGTTAGAGTCAGCCACGTCTCCCCGACTTGCCCGTCTGTAGGAGACGCTCCAGGCCACCGTGGCACCCATCATTCCAAGCACAAACATGCCCACCATGTGCCAGGCGATAAAGCGTCCCTGGGACATTCCCATGATGATCGTGCTGACGATTGAGGGGAAATCAAAGAAACTCAGTACTTTGCCCGGATTTTTGGTCTCTGCAACTCGTGAGATCAGGTACCACTTATGCCAAAGCGCCAGCGAAGAAAGGTAGATGAGGGCATACCAGGCCGTCATCCGCCATCTCCCTGCCAGAACCAGACGAACAAGGAACGGCGTAACAAAGAGGGCGTGCACAACCCATTGATGCAGGCCCATCGCCAGGACGCCGGCCAGAGGTGCAAGAATCCACTTGGGCCACCCTGGCTGCAGAAAGTAATAAAGCCACAAGAGCGAAAAGAAGAGGTGCGACGTCATGGCATAGGGTGTCATGGCCATAACCTCGGCCTGCACCGAGAAGAGCAGCATGACCGCCGCAACCACCGCTGCTTCATTTGCCTGCTCCGGGGCCGGCCACAGACGCCGCGCGATTGCGGCACCCAAGAGAACTGTGCCGGCCTGCAGCAGAGGATTAAACAGTGCCTGGGCATTCATGGCGACAAAAGGAGCGCGCAAAATCGAGCATACAGGAAGATAAGGACCCACCCAGGTGTTATCCACCGGCAGCAGCGTCATGAAGCTGGGCGTTATGGAGCGTGTAAACGGAATCCATTCCTCTGGTACAGGCACCTTGATCTTTCCCGCCAGATACATCCTTGACTGCACATCTGCCATGTATTCATCCATGCACAGCGGATAATTCAGAAAGACTACGTAAGTTCCCACAAGGCAGACGAGCAGCGCGATCGCCGCCATGATGGGTACGGTGTATTGCGCCCGCTCAAAGTATTTTGACGGGGCCGGCCACTCCCACGGATGTTTAAATGCCCAGACAGAAAGCCCCAGCACGACCATCTGCATCACAATGATCGGTGTATCCTGGTAAATAACCAGGTACATGAATATATTTGCAAGACCAACTTCCGGCAGCCCCAGCCCGAGCTTCCACGCAAAAACCACCGTGATGATGACTAGGCAAAGGAAAAGTCCTATCCGAATATGCAGCCTCGTAAAGTTATCCGCAAATGTGGGAGGCGCCGCGTTCTCTGAGTCCTGCTCTTCTTCCTGCGTCTCGGTAACTTTGCCCTCGGACGTGGAACCTGAAGGAGGCGCAGTGCGAACGGGGTCAGGAGTTGGTGAATCAGCGGGCATGCTTGGAAAGATATCGGATTGGGCGTGCTAGGCGGAAACCGCGGAGGCCGCAGTTTCGTTCTTGCCTGGGTTCAGAACCGTTACTTCGCTGCGCAGCCGCATTTCAGCAGCTCCGGGAGGGCATGCCCTCACCTGACGCTGGAAGGCTTCACGCTGTGTCCGTCTGGTCGATTCCAGGCTTAGACCAAATAGATAGGCAAGCGCCGCAATGATCTCCAGCGCCGCTGCCAGACCTGCCAGCGGGAATCGTCCCACACGACTCGTCAGGATATATTCATAAACAGGCAATGAGCCGGCCAGCAGACCCAGCATGCACATGAAACCCGCTATGACACCGAAAAACCGGTGTGGCTTATAGTCACGGAACAGCTTCAGCAGGCACCAGAGAATACGGAATCCATCCCGAAACGTCTGCAGTTTGGAAGCAGTACCCTGCTCGCGCTCGCCGAATTCAATCCGATGCTCGCTGACAAAGTAACCTTTATCAATCGCCTGTAGAGTGAGCTCCAGCTCCAGCTCAAAGCCATTGCTCAGGATAGGAACATTCTTATAAAAACGACGCGACATGACGCGCAGGCCCGAAAACAGATCCGCCGGGCGTTCTCCCATCACCAGTGAAAACGCGTGTGCAAAACCAGCATTCCCTGCCTGATGCATGGGTCGGAACGCTGCGGATCCTACCGATGAGGATCTCACACCAGTAAGAAGATCAACCGGCTGGCGTATGTACTCCAGCAATGCCTGTTCAACCGCGCGAGCCGGGTAGCTGCCATCGCCGTCCACCATTACAAGGACGTCTGAGTCAATCCACTCCACAGCGGCCAGATAGGCGTTAGCTTTGCCCAGCCTCGGCTCAGTAAGCACTGTCGCGCCCGCCTTCAGCGCAGCGTCGGAAGTATTGTCCGTCGAGCCATTGTCCACCACCACGACTGCCACGGTAGGCAGAAGCGCTTTCAGTTCACGCACCAGCTTTCCAATGGCAGGCTCCTCGTTGTGGCAGGGCAGAAAAACGGTTATCTGCAGGGGAGATGGCATGAAGGGCTGCAGCATCCTATCGCCTGTGCGTCAGCGTCAAGCTTTTTGCGGTTTACCAGCAAGCTCCCGCCATTGTCGGCGTGGTTCCTGAAGGTCCGAATGCAGGGCCAGTTCCAGCTCTTCCGCCATCACACCGGCAAATCCGCTGGAAACTATGCGTCGCCCCACGGCGCGGCTATTCCAGAGCTTGCTGGGAAACAGGGCTCCCGTTATTCCAGGATGAGCCGCCACCATGTGTACCTCGGCCCTGGGATAGAGTTCACGCAACCGGGCACCCGGCACCGGGGCACGCCGCTCAATCCACTCCGGCAGCATCTTCATTCCCGGGCCATCCCCCTGGACTGCTATCTTATAGCCTTGCGCGCGCAGCTCCTCGCATCTGGCCACGAACAGACTCACATCATGTGCGTACCCCAGATTCCCGAAGTAGACCGCCGTTTTCGGCTCTGCAGCCACATCATCAAACTCGCGCACTGTGGGCCAGTTTCGAATCAACGTTGCGTTCTCGCCGCTATAAGCAAGATTGGTCGCCACCTTCACCACCACATCCCACTTCCGCAGGCGCGAATCAAAATACCTGCGCACCATACTGCGTATGGGTCCGGGATAATCCCAGACGGCGCGCAACAGCTCGGGATAATAATCCTGCAGCCAGTAAATACTTCGCGCCTTCCTGCTGTGAATCAGCCCGTGCAATCCTGTCGTGCTGGGCGGAGCGCTTGTCACAATAACGGTGTCCCCCTGCCCTACATGCCGGGCAATATACGCGCGAAACGCTCTGGCGGCAGACCAGTAACCAGCCAGGGTCGAAGCAAAGCTGCCGCGGCGTCCGTTATAGCCCTCAAGCTTCACCACGCGACAAGCCGGACCCGTACGTGAATCAGGGCGATAGGATCCCCTGCATCCCACCAGCACAACTTCGTGTCCTGCACCAAGCAAATCATCGCCAAGTTGCTCAGCCAGAACACCGGTAGGAGCTGCATCGGGCCAGATGAACTGGTTGAGAATATGGATCATACTGAACCCGCCACTGCCAGAAGGCCGCTGTCCCGCTTCAATATCGGATCTCTCGGTAAAAACGCGGCCAGGCGATCAAAATTCTGCTCATGGACCACACGAGTTGATTTATCTACCTCGACAAAATCGCTCACATTTTTGTAATTGGCGCCGTTGGGCGCATGCATGGTGATGCGCCACTTACCACCTGGCTGGAAATCGAATTCATGGTTGGTATTCGTAATGACATTTGGTCCCCACCACTGCACGACACTGGCAAAGTTGCTGAACGCTTCAAAGAGAACCTCCTGTGACACGAAAAAAGTCCGCGCGCTGAGGATTTCCATCCCCGCGCTCAGGTCCCCTTCTGTCTCTGTGTCAGCAGTTTCGCTCATGTTCCAGAGCCTACCTGCCGTCAGTTGCCGTAAACAATCCGAAAAATCCTGCATATTCACCTTGCGTTCCATCACGCATTCCCCTATACCTGATCTCTCGCACACGACAGATAAAAAGGAGCTGTGGCTGAGTGGCCGAAAGCGGCGGTTTGCTAAACCGTTGTACTGAGTAAATCGGTACCGAGAGTTCGAATCTCTCCGGCTCCGCGTCTGACTTTATTGGGTCGGATTTTTTTGCAGCAGAGATAGTTACGTGATCTCACGCATTTTTCCTGCGGCTTCGTTCCCAACCAGCGCGTGATTATCCGGGACGTCGCCATTGCGCGCGCAACCTGGTGCGGCGGAGGCGAGATACTGGCTGGGGTGGCAGAAACCGGCACTGTTTGCCAAAAGCTTCCCGGATCTGCAGCCGGATCCGTTCGGCACCGTCGGGAATCAGAAGCCAGACTATTGAAGTCATCTCGTTCCCGGCGACTTGACATGGATGTGTCAACATCTGGCTTCATCCCTTTGGGTGGAACAATATATCCGTGGTCTCGTCGAAGCTCATTGCACCGCGCAAGTCGGTTCCTGGTCCTTTTTCCTTCTTGATACGAAAATAAGTTGTTATAGCTGGCATCGAAACCATCGTTTCTCGCTTTAAAACTTTGCCACATGCATCTTTGCGCCTGTCTAGCTGCCTTTTTTGGTATTACTCTCGGTACAGTTGCGGGGCCGTCCGGTGCTATGGCGCAAGGTGAAAAGGTGATTCCGGAGCCACGGCTTCTGTTTCGGCTGGATTTTGAGGACGGATTTCGCGCGAAAGCCAGGGGCGGCAGCGAGGCGCCTGCCAACAACAACCTGCCCGATCTGGTGGAAGGCATCTCCGGTAAGGCCGCATTGTTTAAAGCCGGTAATGTTTTGCGATATCTCTCCAGAGATATCATTAACAAGGAACGGGGCTGCATTGCTATGTGGGTGCAGTCGCCTGTAACCAATAATGGCATTAAGGAAGGCGCTGTTACTCTAGACGGCGTGGGTGACGGATTTCACACGCTGCTGGTAGAGGAAACGAATAACGTTCCGGGCAGCAACGCGACTTGGTTATGGCTGCATGCCGGCGGAGGCGGACTCCGCTTTGATGTTCGCGATCCGAGGGATCAATATACCTACATTCCCGACTCCGCTGCATGGCGAAAGGGTGAGTGGCACCATATAGCCGCCACCTGGGAACACAAAGTGGGAACGAAGGTCTATATCGATGGCGAACTGATGGGGGAAAAGGAAATCATCGATTGGCCGCTCAAACATTACGAAGCGTTCTTTATTGGTGCCGCATATCCCGATGGCAATCAATCCTGGGGGGGCGCAATTGATGAAGTGGAGATCTATGACAGCGCTCTGACCCCGGACGAGATTCGTAAAGTCTTTCTCAGGCACGGCAAGCTGAGCATGAAGCTGACATTGCTGGATCCCTACGCGATAGCAGGCAAGCCGGGCGAATTCCGCGTTCTATTGCGGAATCCCGACAAAAAGACCGTTGAGGCAACGGGTCTTCGTTACGAGATAAAAGATACAGCCGGCAAAGTAGTCCTGAATGGAGATTTTCCCGATCAATCACTGACCGCCGGCAAAAGCGTGCTGCTAAAGCGCCCCATCACACTGCAGACAGCGGGCACGTATCGGGTTTCCATACGCTATGCCGGAGCCAGTCCGGCGGACGTTGCCGAGGGCTTCTACACGGCGATACAGGACTGGAAACAGACTTCCCCTCACCACTCCCCTGCCCCGTCCAGGCTTGTCGCCCAGGTTCAGGCCGCGAAGACAGAGCCGCTCGCCCAGAGCGCGCCCACTAAGGTTTGTGACTTGTCGCCAGGAAGCTATCGGGAAGCAGGCGCGGCAAGGACAGATCGGTTTGCGTTAAACTTCGATATCACCGACGTGGGGGCGCCGCACGTGGTCGTGGTGACTTACCCTGACGACAAGCCGCGCACCATGGAGGTGATTCTCCAGGATCTAAGCGGCAAGCTTGATTACCAGGCACAGACCGGAGTCTTTACGGGCGACGAATATCCCCTCTCGTGCAAAATACTGGAGCATCGTTTCATCATCTGGCCTCGATCCACGAAACAATCCCTCATCTTTATGACTGCGGAAGACGGCCATCCGGCCGCGGTGCAGGACATCAAAGTCTACCGTCTCGATCATGTGGCGGCCGCACCCCGGAAGGGTGTTTTCTCCGGCAGCGTCCCTGCACGCAACATCGGCCTGTACAATGAGGATCCCGTTCTCCACCAGGAGTTTGGGGAAAAGCCTGGGTTCTCGGGTTTCGAAGTCTCCACCGACAGATTGCTATCCTACATGCAGTCGTTCGGGCAGAATGTCCTGAACTATCCGATAGCCTGGTACAACGGCCCTCTCTACGGGACGCAGGTCGAATCGCGCCAGCCCGATATGGGCAGCGGCATTGGCGGAGCCAGACCTCATCCGCCTGGCTATCCCATGTATCTCCTTAAACGGCTTGAGGCGCAGGGAATGAAATTCAACGCGGGGGTGCACATTCACTGGCTTCCCAGCCTCAACCCTTTCACTATCAACGACCTTACCCGCGTGCAAAATGGCGAGGAAACGGTTGTCAACATGCGTGCCGACGGAAAACTCTGGTGGGGCCACTGGCATGACAGCGATCCCAATTACAACCCGGCTGATCCCCATGTGATGGCGTCTGTCAAAGCAGTGTTGGACGAAATCGGCAACCGCTATGGCCAGGAACCGGCGTTTGAGGGCGTCACGCTCATGATCGCCAGGAACAAGCTCTTCTCGTTTGGCTCAATCGAATCCGGCTACAACGACAGCAATCTCGTGGCCTTTCAGGAGGAAAAGAAGATCACCATACCCTCCTACGATCGCAGTAAAAGCACCCGTTTCCAGGATAGCTACCAATGGCTGAAACAGAATCCCGCCGCGATGAAGTCTTGGATCGACTGGCGTTGCGAGAAGCTGCATACGCATTACCAAAGCATGGCCAACGAGCTCTCCGCAAAGCGAGCGGACCTGAAGCTTTCCCTCTGCATCTCTGTAACGCTACCCTGGTACAATCAGCCGACGGACTACTTCACCAAACCCACCGTGGAGTTCCTGCGCGAGGCAGGCATCGATCCCGCCCTTTATGCAGGCGATCGCAACATTATCATGACCTACATGCTGGTACCGGCAGATCTCCGGTTCCGCCGTGCCGTAGGGGGTGAGAAATCGTCGCCATTTCTGCAGGACAATCGCACCGCAATGACCGCGCCGGAAGTCTCCGAATCCTATGCATCCCTGCCCCAATCGGGCGCCATATTTCACGACCGCTATTGGGAAGACTCCATCGGCAACGAAAAGCCGCTGAAAGGCCTGGCGGCATCCCCTCAGGTCAAAGAATGCCCATGGCGCGTCTCAACACTAAATGCGAACAGCTTCCACGCCATGGAGCCCTACGTGGCCGCGCTCAACAATACGGACGCCATAGAAATCGTAAAAGGTGGTTATCTCATTGGCACTTTCGGCATGGAAAAAGAAATCGCGGCGTTCAGCGCCGCCTACCGCGCGCTCCCCGCCATTAAGTTCGATGATGTTGCCGCGATCCAGGATCCCATCCGTGTCCGCAACAAAGTGGTGGATGGAAAACTCTATTTCTATGCCTTAAACCGCCTCCCCCAGCCCGTGACGCTCAAGCTGCACTTCAATGTCAAAACGACGGTCGAGGAGCCTGCTTCCGCCTCAGTCACCACTCAAGCCATGCGCGGCATCACCGAACTGACCATACAGCTCCCACCCTACGCACTGCGGACTTTCCGAACTGATTCAAAAGACACCGCAATCACCGAAGGCGAAGCCATCGTCCCCGTAGAGTGGATCGCGAGCTTAAAGCAAAGCTTCGACGCTGCAAAATTAAAAGCAGATCCCTCGTCGCCTTACCTTGCCTTTGCTGAGAAATGCTGGAAGGAAAAGCATTACGCAAGGCTCTACTTTCTGCTCCAGGAAAGCTGGGCAATGAAAGCGGCTCAGTAGTCTCCAGGGAAATGAAACTGAGATGCTGTAACAGGCTTAGATGCGTTCCTCCCACCAACGCGCTGAGGGTCTGAGCTTATTCTCACTTTCGGGCCTCCCACGCTCCTCCGCAATCCAGGCACGTACAAGCTCCACAGTCTGCGTCGCGTCGTGTAAAGTCGTGTCAAACACGGGCACGCGCCAGCGTGAATCCCCCGGCTGCCAACTGGCCCAGCAGGCATAGTTATGTTCGGACGGTCCATTACGATTAATCACATGCTGCTCCCAGCCGGGATCCCAGGCATGCATACGGTGCCAGGCCGCCCAGTTTAGATGATGCTGATTCGGCGGCCACTTCGGATCAACTCCACGGGCACGCATACGCTCAATACGGTCGCGATCCCGGTTATCCAGCAGGCAGGCGCATATTCCATTCAACCTGATAGCCGAAGGGCACGCAAGCAACTCCCCCAGCGGAGAATTCGCCCCTAGCAAAAAATCCACCCCTTCTGACTGGCGCACCAGTGCAAGCCGGATCCATTCCTCCAGTTGTGCACAACGCATACCTGCATCCTCAATCAGCCATTCATCAGTATCGTGAACCTCCAGCGTGCTGTCAGTTCCCACCAGCCTGCGTATAAGTGTCGTTTTACCAGAAGCTGAGGCCCCGCTCACAAGAAAAAGCATATCTGATTATGCACCATTTAACTTCCATGGTCCAGCGCCTGAAAAATTACACAATCTCGGAAATTTGAGAGCTTTACCCCTCTGTCCTGTCTCAACGTCCTGAATGTCGCCCATCTTGGGCAGCATCCGTAGATACGCCAGGTCAAAGCCGCAATGTCGGAGTGTTAACTCTCCGCCAATCGTATTCGGTATCTCTGCATCTGCCGCCGGTTTACGATATTTGCTCGCCTAAGATGCTTGCTTATAAAAATAATTTCCATGAAAGAATTGTCAGTAGAACAATTTCGGGCAAGATAGAAGTGTCCCTTTCGTGTGTTTGATCGGGAATTTTCCCTGGAAACCACGATGTCCGACTCTATTTTTCATCCTCGCCGCCGCTTTTCGCAATTCCTCTCGCTGTGGTGCA
>JBGGNE010000405.1:0-11346 GCA_041287705.1 Methylacidiphilales bacterium
GCACCAATGGCGGCGCCGGCATTGAGCTGGCCTACCAGGTGGCGAAGGACAACTTCATCCCCGGCGGCATCAACCGCGTCATCCTGGCCACCGACGGCGACTTCAACGTAGGCACCACCAACGTGGCCGCCCTTACGGAGCTCATCACCAAAAAGGCAAAGTCAGGCGTGTTCCTCACCGTTCTCGGCTTCGGCATGGGCAACTATAAGGATGCCACCATGCAGCAGCTGGCCGACAAGGGCAACGGCAACTACGCCTATATCGATACGGCGGCGGAAGCCCAGAAAGCTCTGGTGGAGCAGGCCGCGGGCACTCTCATCACCATCGCAAAGGACGTAAAGATTCAGGTGGAGTTTAACCCCACCAAGGTCTCCGCATACCGCCTGATCGGCTATGAGAAGCGCATGCTGGCCAAGGAAGACTTCAATGACGATAAGAAGGACGCCGGCGAAATCGGCAGCGGCCATACCGTCACCGCGCTGTACGAAGTCGTGCCGCTCGGCACCGAAATCCCCGGCACCACACCGCCTGTCGATCCGCTGAAGTACCAGAATGCCCCGCAGCCTGCCGGCAATGGCAAACCAGCCGCACCCGCCGCCACCACCAGCACGGCGGCAACGCCCGCCAATCCCAGCCCGGAACTGCTGACCCTCAAGATCCGCTACAAGCAGCCCGATGGCGCCACGAGCGACAAGATCGAGATGCCCGTGCTGGATACCGGCGCACATCTGGTGCAGGCCAGCAGCGACTTCAAGTTCGCCAGCGCCGTGGCCACGTTCGGCATGATTCTGCGCAAAAGCCAGTACCGTAACGACGCGGATTATGACCTGGTTCTGGCTCTGGCCAAAGGCACTACCAGCGACAGCCCTTACCGCGAAGAGTTTCTGAAGCTTGTCAGTAAAGCAGCCGAACTGCAGGAGGAAGCGCGATCCGCACCGAACAGGTAAATCGCAGCGCCAGGGCCGGCCAGACAGCGCCGGCCCTGCCCTGCGCCCAACTCCCGCCGCACTGACCCGGAGCCCTCACGAGGCCCCGGGTCACTGGCGTGTCCGGATTCACAGATCGCGTTGTTTCTCTCGCAGTTCGTGGTTAACCCCAAACAACAACAACCCCAAGTAGATCACGAAAGGAGTGGAATTGGGCCGGTCCGCATGTGGCGTGCGGGCCGGTTTTTTTGCTTCCAGGAACTATACACACTGGATATATTTCGGATATATTTTGTGATAATTTACATCTATCCACAGAGAAAGGACCTCGAAAACAGGTCCGCCGGTTACGAACGAAAAAGCATCGCTAATACTGGCTTGGAGCTTGGCATGGGTGCCGACGACTGGCTATGGTGTCGACTGCCGATTTCCGGTCGATGTCGTTTTATTCGCAACGGCTTTGCTTACATTTTTTCATTTTCACAACATGCCTGGCAGCAGCCCATCAGACAGCGAGCACGATAAGGACAAGGATACGGACGCCGATGCTGCGGACGAGTCCGAGGCGCTTACTGACGCGGAGGCGGCCGGCCATGGCGTGGTTGTCTCGCCCGCACTGGTGGGCCTGGCGTTTCCCTTCCGGTTTATCTTTACGGCGGAGGAGTTCGGCAGGGCCAGCGCGTATCATTTTGCGTGGCAGTTTCGCTATATGTTCTGGCCGGCGCGTATTGTGGGGCTTGTCCTTATTGTAGGCGTCGCCATTGGGTGGAGCAGCCGCCCGCCGGCGCTGAATCTGTGGACGGGGCTTCTGCATCTGTTCTCCGGCGCAATCATGCTGACCTATGTCCAGCTGCTGGTATGGACAAGCCTGCGCAGCTTCCGCAAAAGCAGACTGCACGGGCTGCAGATGTCCATCATCATGCGCGGTGACGGCCTGCATATCCGCTCCGCACCGCCCGGCACGACGCCGGCTGCTACCGCCGGCACAGGTGAAGATGCCGGCAGCGCAACACCCACACGTCATGTCGAGTGGGAGCGCTTCACGTCCGCTGTCATCGTCCCTGGCGGCGTAGTGCTGTACCAGACCACCGGTAACTTTCACTGGCTGCCTTACACGGGGATGCTGCCTCCTGCGCGCTCCGTTTCAGCGCCTGCGGAATCCGGCAACAGCTCGGAGGATACCCTGACATCCTCGGCCAATCCCACGCAGTTGCTGGAAGACTTTCTGAGACTGCACGTGCCCAAAGTGTCCAAAATGTAGTGCCCGCCCGCCAGCTTGCCGCAGCCGCAGTCCGCGTTTTTCTGTTCCTTATTTACTTACGACTTTAACCATGAAGCTCAAGATCATAGCCTGGACCAGCCTGCTGGCCGTCACTCTCAGCTTCGGCCTCATCCACGGGGCCACCAGCGCCGCCGCCCGCCTGGGTGACAATGAAAAGGAGATCACCTCGGCTTACGGCAAACCGATTGATGCCGGCAAACCGACCAAAGGGGGCCTGACCACCAATTTGTACCAGCGCAACACCACACTTATCCTGGTGCAGTTTCAGAGCGGCATCGTCGTGGCGGAGGCCTACAGCCGCACCGACAGCAAGCCCCTTACCAACGAGCAGATGATCCGTTTCATGCGCACCAACGCGTCCGGCCAGTTCTGGGATCCCAAACCCGGCTCCGACACCATTCTGGTCCGCCGCGACAAGAAAGCCGAAGCCCGCTACTCCGTCATTGGCGGCCGCCCGACCTTCTGGGTACGCTCGCTGTAAGGCACGGCCCGATCAAAGGTACGCAGCAGGCAAAGATCCAAAGATCGAGGAAACAGAACGAATTGTTCGACTGGAGCTCGCCGGCTTATTTTTCAGTTCGCTCATTCATTTGGAATCCAGTATCCCGCAAGCATTTCCCTTCTGTGCCTCAAATGCGTCATGAACGGAACAATGTAAATTTTGATGCCGCAATCCTTGTCTGTCCCCCTCCATTTCCCTCGTCACACTCTCTGGACATCAGCGTAAAAATAAACGTACAAGTTTCCGCGAACGGCTCGTCTGAGCCAAAGCGGCGTGGTCAAAACTTGCCCTATGGCGGCATTTTTTGCCTGAAAAGGCCCAAAGTTTTACCCAAAAAGGGCCGAAACTTAAGAGTGGTGCAGTTTGTGCTTGATCTTACGCGCACTAAACCGCTTTGATGCTCCAAACCATTTTTCCACTCCAAACATCACCCGCTCTGCACTTTTCCCTTGGGGAATAAATGCAGTTTTTGCTTGAGAAATGATCGTTTCCTCTCGAAATAGAAGGTCCGCTACCCACGCCATCCCTTTTTTCCAGAGAGATCCCCTACTATGAGCGCCGGCTCCCAACCCAGTCCTAAAACGATATCCGTACCGAAACAAGCATTCCGCGTTGCCCTGGCGCCCGCGGAAGTAGCTGCGCCGGAACTGGATGCCGCCATTTCGCGTACACAGGAATATCTGCTGGGGCTGCAGAAACCCGACGGCCACTGGGTGGGAGAGCTTATAGTGGATTCCACTCTGTGCGCGGATTACATCCTGTTCATGCACTGGTGGGGCGCGGTCAACTTCACCAAGCAGGCCAAATGCGTCAAGCACCTGCTGGATCGCCAGCTCTCCGACGGCGGCTGGAACATCTATGTGGGCGGCCCCAGCGAGCTCAACGCCACGGTTAAGGCTTATTTCGCGCTCAAGCTGGCCGGATTCCATCAGGATGACACGCTGATGCGCAAGGCGCACGCCACCATCCTGCGCCTCGGCGGCATCCCGCGCACGATGACCTACACGCGCCTGCTGCTCGCGCTCTTCGGCCAGTTCCCCTGGAAGCACCTGCCGATCATCCCGGTGGAAATGATCCTGTTGCCGAACTGGCTCTACGTCAACATCTACGACTTCTCCGCGTGGAGCCGTACGATGCTGATTCCGCTGGCCATCATCAACCACTGCCGCCCCGTTCGCCACGTACCAGCCGAGGCGCAGCTTCACGAGCTCTACCCCTACGGCACCGAGCACGACAATTTCTCCCCGCAGTGGAGCAAGAAGTGGGTGACCTGGCGCAACTTCTTCCTGCGCTGGGATGCCACGCTGAAGTTCGTCGACAAGCTGCCATATAAGCCGTTCCGCAGCCTGGCTCTGAAGAAAGCCGAAGAATGGCTGGTGGATCGCATCGATCCCCGCTCGGATGGCCTTGGCGCCATCTTCCCGGGCATGATGTACACGTGCATCGCCATCAAATCCCTGGGCTACAGCGACGATCATCCCGTTCTGCGCAAAGCGCTTAAGGACTTCGACGATCTGCATGTGGATGATATCGCCAACGACGATTTCCGCATCCAGCCCTGCTTCTCCCCCATCTGGGATACCGCCATCACCGGCGTGGCGCTGACCGAAAGCGGCCTGAACGGCGATCATCCCGCACTGAAGAAAGCCGCCGATTACATCATCAGCAAAGAAGTACGGCGCACGCGCGGCGACTGGGCCGTGAATAATAATTACCCGGAAAACTCCGGCTGGGCCTTCGAGTACAACAACGAGTTTTACCCGGACGTCGACGACACCTTCAAAGTTCTGCTGGCGCTGCAGAACATCAAGACGGACGACGAAGAGAACAAGAAAGTCGTCATGCATCGCGCCCTTAAGTGGGCCATCAGCTTCCAGTGCAAAAACGGCGGATTCGCCGCCTTCGACAAAGACGTGACGAAGAAGTGGCTGGACGAAGTGCCTTTCGCGGATCACAACGCCATTCTGGATCCCCCCTGCTCGGACATCACCAGCCGCGGGCTTGAAGTCTTCGGCCGCATGGGGATGAAGCGGAGCGATCCCGTGGTGCGCCGCGCCATCAAGTTCATCCGTGACACACAGCTCAGCGATGGAAGCTGGCTGGGGCGCTGGGGTATCAATTACATCTACGGCACCTTCCTGGTACTGCGCGGTCTGCAGGCCATCGGCGAGGACATGAACCAGGACTGGATCCTGCGTGGCCGCGACTGGCTGGAAAGCTGCCAGAACGAAGACGGCGGCTGGGGCGAATCAGCCGCCAGTTACGATGATCCCCGCCTGAAGGGGCAGGGTCCCACCACACCCTCGCAGACTGCCTGGAGCCTTATCGGCATCCTGGCCTGCGGGAATATCCACCGGCCCAGCGTGCTGCGCGGCATACACAATCTCCTCACCACCCAGTTGCCGGATGGCAGCTGGAAGGAAGACTACATCACCGGTACGGGGTTCCCTAAAGTCTTCTACCTCAAGTACGACATGTACCGCATCAACTGGCCTCTGCTGGCGCTCGGTGAGTACCGACGGCAGGCCGATAAGCTTGCTATATCCCGATGATCTGCTTTGCGTTTGCGGTACCCCACGAGGCCGAGGATTTGCTGGAATCCATTGAGGGTGCGGAATCTTTTACTATCGGCATTACCCGCTTTACCGTAGGAAAGCTGGGACACCGCAACGTGGTCGTCGCCATCATTGGTATGGGCGGCCAGAACGCGCATGACAGCATCCGGCGTGTCTTCCAGTACTTCCGCGTCAAATGCATCGTACTGGCAGGCTACGGCGGCGCCCTGACGCCCCAGTTGAAGAAGGGTCAGGTCATCATCAGCACCAACTTCACCAACAGCGAAATCCTCAGCCATGTGCGCCTGCTCAGCGGCTTCGATTTCGCAAAGGTTTGCACCGCCGAGGAAGTAGTCGCCACTCCGGAACGCAAAGCTCAGTACCTCCAGGCCACCGACTGCCAGGTGGTGGATATGGAAAGCGTCGTCGTCGCCGAACTGATGCACGAGCGCGAACTGCCTCTCGTCGTCATCCGCGGCATCAGCGATGAAGCCCAGGAAATCCTCCCCACCGGCGCCCTTGCCGCTGCCTGGGACATGGAGACAAACCGCTCCACGCCCTGGCGCCTCGTCAAATATTTCGCCGGCAACCCCAGCCAGATCAAACCCTTCCAGGATTTCATCGGCGCCCTCCCCGAAGTCCGTAAAAACATGACAAACTTCGTCCTGACGCTGACCGAAGAGCTGCCCAAGAACTGGTAGAGTGCTGGCGTGCTAAAGCATTTTCCGTTCAGGTTGGCGTGTCATCTCTCGCCACTCCAGTTCCGTGGGCTGGACGCCTACTAGACTAGGGCAGGTCAAGGGGTCAACTGAGACCATTTCCCAGCGCTAAGGGCGCTCGGACAATGGATGAATCCCCTCCGCCTTTCTTTTGCACATAGCCTGGGATTCCACGAGCTTGCTCAAGCGAGAGAACCCCAGCCTGGCCTTATCCTGAACGAGACCATCCACAGTCCACTTCAGTTCAGCATCTCCACCGCACCCTGAGCCAGCGCGTCACTCTGGAGGGCGGCCAGCAGTGGACCTTCGGCGGGGACTCGGGCGATGAGCGCGTCGTAGCGGCGGCAGGTTTCCTGCCACAGGGCAAAGTGGCGCTGGTAGGTCTGGCGATAGCGTTCCAGTAGTCCGGCGTCGACTCGCTGGTCGCGGGTGGCGTCGCTTTCGCAGTCGGTGAATTTGATGTTGCCGCTCCAGTCCGGGTCGCCTTCCTCAATGGCGGCGGGTGCGTAGATGACACAGCGGCCTTTTGCGGCCACCAGCGCCTTCACGGCAGGGTCCGGCGCGCCAGGATAGAGGAGGTCCGATACAAAGACGCGCAACGCTCCCTGACGCCAGGGAATGGACCCCAGCTTGGGATAAGCGCTCACCTTTACTGTAGCGGTATTCTTTCCGGATGCAGCACCCGAACCCTTCGCCACAGCTTCGGCGGTAGGCTGCCAGCGGTGGCCCATCAGTTCCTCACTGGTGCGACGCCACACCTGCTCGCCAAGAATCAGGAAGGCATTGAGCGACGCGCCGGTGCGCAGCGCGCTTTCCACGGCAAAATAAAAGAGCTCGATGGAACGTCTCTCCTTTTCCGGAGTAAGCGCCATGCTGTCGCTGAGATCCAGCGCCACATCCACGCGCGGGCTGACTTCCTCGCGGTAAAGCTTCATGCTGTAGTGGCCGGTGCGGGCGTAGGCCTGCCAGTCGATGTACCGGGGGTCATCGCCGGCGATGTAAGGCCGGTGATCCTGAAAATCAATGGAACTGCCTGTACCCGCGCCCAGCCAGTTGCCGTTTTGCCCACGCCATACGCGACCGCGCAGTGGCAAGCGTAACTGCCCCGCCAGCGCCTGCATGCGGGTGTGAATGGCCAACATTTCCTCGGGCTTAAGGCGTAGCTTTAGCATGAATGCGCTAAGGTGACACAATTCCGTGCCATAGTCCAGCAGTGTAAAGTCGCACCATTCAGGTAACGAGGATATAGCTTGCAGCCAGAATGATTCACCGAACGCAGCACACTCACGTCACGTCAGCTCACATCGACGCATGCTGCCTGCGCTTGTTCCTCCGCCAGCCAAAGGCCCCGCGAAACGTCTTTGCCGGCTGTGAAGCGCGTTACTGCAGGCCCTGAATCTCGCTGCGCTTCTTCATCACCACCTGCATCTTGATATTATCCAGCGGGTTATCGCGATTGTCGCGCGGCTGCATGGAGATGGTATCGACAACGTCCATACCCTTGATCACGCGGCCAAACACCGTGTACTTATCATTCAGCGCCGGGTTGTTATTGACGCAGATATAGAACTGGCTGCCATTAGAAGCACGTGTGGGGTTCTCCGCATCGCGGCGACGCGCCATGGCGACAGCGCCACGTATATGCTTCAGCACGCCAATCTCTGCTGGCACCGTATAATCGGGGCCGCCAAGTCCGTGCCTGGAGCGGTCGGGATTACGGCTGTTGGGGTCGCCACCCTGAATTACAAAGTTGGGGATGGTGCGATGAAACGTGGTGCCATCATAAAAGCCTTCAGCGATCAGCCGGCTAAAATTGGCGACAGTCTGCGGAGCGGCCTGGGCATCGAGCTGAATAACAACGTCTCCAAAGGCGGTGGTGATAACCACAACTTCCTGATCATTGGGCGCAATAGTGCGGCGGAACTCGGGACCGCCCGGCATTCGGAGCGGAGGAGCGGCAGAGTAACGAGCCGTCTGCTGGTGCTGTTGATAGCCGGGGGCGGCGTTCTGCGGAGAAGGAAGCGCGCCATCGCCACTTCCCGCGTCGCCAGAAGAGCCCGCAATGCTTTCCTGATAGGTGCTGGAAGGAGGCGGTGCCTGATAGCGCGGCGCGGCGTTGTTATTGCTGTAGGGGCGTGAGTTGTACGAAGATGTCGAAGGAGGCGGCACGTTATCGTACTGCGGCGGCATGGAATTGCCGTCCGCAAACCTCTGGTCATTTCCCTCACCCCGCGGCAGCGGCGCAGAAGGCTGGGGATTCTGCGCATAGAGATTGCGGTTGATAAACGGCGACTGATTGGCCGTGGAAAGCATGCTGCGCGGCCCGCGACGGTTGGTGCTGGGGGCGGCGGTGTACTTCGCATTCGAGCCTGCAGAGTAATCTACCGCAGGCTGAGGTGGCGGCGGCAGAGTTTCCGGGCGGGAAGGAGGCTGTGGAGGAGTTGTGGAAGCTAGAGAAGTCGAGGGGCCGCTGGTGCTGGAACGCGACAGTCCGCCGGCAGAGCGTTTTGGGTTGCCAGTGCTGGCAATGGATGTAGCACCAAGCGGAGGCGCCTGGGTATCCACTACTGGCGCCGCGCGGCGCACATCTTCCTTGCGCGCTTTGGCGATGGGCAGCGGTTTGGCCGCCATCACGGTCTCTTTAGGCGCGCCGGGAGCAGCGGAAGCCATGACCGGACCGGGCTGAATGCGGGCATGTCCTGGAACAGAAGCTGTCGACCCACGGCGAGGCGGGGCAGGAGTATCGGCGGGAGTTGTTGCGGTGGCGCTGGCCGTCGCACTGACGTTACCTGGATGAGGAGCGCCTGGCACGCCCATCTGGCTCGGGTTGGACGGCAGATCGCCATCCGCAGAGGCGGAAGCACCCGATTTGTCGCCACCCATGCCCAGGCATCCACTCACCATCATTGCCACACATGAGACAACCAGCAGGCGAAACGCGGCGTGCGCACCGGGAAGCATGCTCATCCAATGGCATGGTAGCGCTTCTGCAGCTGGGGAGTATGAAGTGGCGACGCGTGATTTCATTGTGTGCTTACCCGAAAAGTGTGGCATCGGGCAGAGTGTGGCGGGGCGGGGCGACCGGTTTTGTGCCGGCAGGCAGGCTCTCTATAGATAGGGGTAAAGGAAAGAGGAAGTGTACAGAAAATGTTTACCAGACAGGTGTCGATTTTGTTATAGCTGTGTCCCGAAGAAAAAGAAAAGGATTAGCTCAATAATCTATCGAGCGGTCTCTGGCAATCTAAATTTTTGCAACAGTTAAGAGTGGCGAAGTAATAGTAAAGGAATAAGCAGCGCCCGCGCTGGAAGCTATCGTGGCGTCAGTGCCCACCATACGATTGACATAGCCCAGGCACAGTATGCGGCCGGCCTCCGGGGAATAAGCGGCGCTGGTAATGCGCCCAACATCGCGATCGCCCACGGAGAGTGTGGCCCCTGCAAGCACAGCTTTCGCGGCGTTAATGGCGCTCTCCAGCGAGCCGTGCTTCGTCACGTCTTCTTCCCCACAAATCGCTTCCACGGGACGCAATACGCACAGGCGCTTGTTCACCTGGCCCACGCTTTTCAGGCGTGCGATGATTTCCTGGCCCACATAACAGCCCTTGCTGTAGCTGATGGACCGCTGTTCCAGCAGTGATTCGGGCGGCAGATTGGCTTCGTCCATGTCCACGCCCCATTGAGCAAGTCCGTGCTCGACACACAACGTTTCGATGATGTCGGCCGGGACCGGTTCGGAAATCGCAAGGGATAGCGAAAGAGCATCAGGCGACGGATTCGCCCCGGCATTTGCAGGCTGCCAGATGTCCCAGCCTTTCAGGCCAAAGCGTGCATTGGCCAGCACATGAGGAATATTCGCGGCCGTTGGCTGATCAGCGTAAGCTTCATCTTCCGCATCCTGCCCATCCCCATAGACCTGCAATGCGGGATCTGGAGGAAGCGCGCCATCTGCAGGGGGCGGGAGATCTCTTGCATTGATGGTATCGATCACGCTTTCCCTGGAAGCGCTTTCAACGGCCCTGCCCCTTGGGGGCACCGCAGCGGCTGGCGATTCAGGTTCGGGCAATACGGGGGCTTCCGCACCAAAGACATGCGTCAGCGTCCACTCATCCGTCAGATCTTCCCATGCCGCGTCATCGGCAATCAGGTATTTCTCCAGGCGCGGGGCCAGAGTCTCCCGGAGTTCCAGCGCGGCATCCACATACAGGGCATCTGGCGCTGCGCCAATAAAGATATCACCGACCATACGGCCCTTGGCGGAGGTCACCGCGGCATAAATGGATTTGCCGAGATTCAGACGGCTGACGTCGTTTGTCACTTGCCCATTGAGGTAACGCGCGCGATCCGGCCCAACCAGTCGCCATAAGGCACGACGCAGCGGCACAGGTGCGGATGCGCCCTGACGAAGCTGTTGGTAAAGCGGAAGATTCATGGCAGAAAGCAAGACGGACTTCGATGAACGGATATCATACCGACGCGCGGAATTATGGGTACGGCTTGCGTTATATAAAAGGCTGAATTTGCGTATGGTTCAACTATTTTTTATCGCTGCGACAATAAAAAAGAATACAGGAGTATTCTAAGTCCTTTGTCCTCAATGCCAGCGTTCACTTTCTAGCCTTAATCCATTCTTTGCGCAACCTTGAAGCATGGCAGATTTACCAAGGACATCAAACTTAACGTAGTGCGCATCGAGAGCATTGATATTTTTGTATAATTGACTGCGCGCAATGTCAAGGTTCTCAACTTATAAAACCATCTTGATATTGTTTGTTGTATGAAAGCGCCTGCCTCAGGTGCTAAAGACCGGGCAGTTTTTGGGCTCGCAGCAATTTCAGGAAGAATGCGCCGCCTATTACGGCTGTGATCACTCCAACCGGCACTTCCTCTGCCACGCTTAACGACCTCGCGCCCAGATCGGCTGCAAGCAGAACCGCGGCACCACCCACCGCACATGCCGGGATAAGCTCCCGATGCATGGGGCCTACCAGCATACGCGCCATGTGGGGGACCAGAAGACCAATAAACCCAATGATTCCGCACGCGGATACCGTCGCGGCAGCCAGCAGAGTGGCGACAGCCAGAAGCGCGGCGCGCAATCGCCCGACGCGAATGCCCAGATGGTGAGCGATGTCGTCACCAACGGAAAGCAGATCGAGTTGCCGGCGCATGGACCACGCTGCTACGACACCCACCACCACATAGGGCGCCAGCATGATGGAGTAAGTCCAGCCGCGATAGGCAAGGCTGCCCATCAGCCAGCCCAACAACGAACGGAACTCCATGTTCGGCGCTTTAAGCAACAGAAATGTGGTAACAGCACCGCAAAATCCACTGACCGCCATGCCCGTAAGCAAAAGGGTGG
>JBGGNE010000406.1:0-7024 GCA_041287705.1 Methylacidiphilales bacterium
AGCCTCGTACGCACAGGATTTTTTGTCAAGGGCAAGGCGCGAGGAGGGAGCATATTAGAATAATATGTGACCGACGAGCAACGCAATGATTGACAAAAAAGACATGCGAACGAGGCTCAGCTTGATCGCTCATTAGAATAAACCACTTCCTGGCGCTTCGCAAACCACCCGTGGATAAAGAGACTCTGGTAGATTAACGAAGGCTTTTCAAAGCCTCCCGCCGCAATAATCTCCTCAACCTGAGACGGAGGCAACACTGCAACGTGCTTTTTCCATCCTTCCAGAAAGCCTGCTGCTTCAGTTTGCGGTGCGCCATTGTAGAGCAGCATTTTCTGCCAGATCCTCTTCAGGCCATCAGAATCCGGCGAATCCAGGTCCCCAGACAAGTCGGCGTTGATCAGAACGCCACCGGGCCTGAGGTGCTGTGAGATAGTCCGGAAAAATGCGATGCGCTCCCCTTTCCTGACCAGGAACTGAGATACCAGCAGGCTGGTTGCCGCATCGAAGGGATCGGATTGCGGCAGGGTCTCGATGTAGCCATTGTGGAAGGTGCAGCGTGAGGCTATCCCTTCTTCATGGGCGCGCTTTTCGCAAATCTCCAGCATGGGCTGGGAAGGATCGACCGC
Source organism: Methylacidiphilales bacterium (assembly GCA_041287705.1). Taxonomy (GTDB): domain Bacteria; phylum Verrucomicrobiota; class Verrucomicrobiia; order Methylacidiphilales; family UBA1321; genus LW23. Next base: position 627 of record JBGGNE010000406.1, read on the forward strand.
GGTGAACTCTAAATGCGGGAATACGCGGGCCAGGGCAAACAACTCCGCGCCGGTGCCGACGCCAACGCAGAGTATTCTTGCGCGCTCCGGCAGTTCGCCAAAGATGATACGCATCAGAAGATGCAGGGCATCCTTCTGGGGCGCTAACTTAACAAACCGCGCGTCGTAGACGGAGGCAAAGTCTTTATTAAACAATTCCATGAAGCAGAGGGGGGACACGGCTGGCCGATACCGTTCCGGGCCCTGACGGCTGATTACTACTTTCGCACGCCGCCGATGAAGAGGCAGTGCACACCGCCGAACTGGAGGCTGTCCTGCATGCTCAGCCAGCGCTCTTTAACCTGCTGTCCCGCGACATAGGTGCCGTTGGTGCTGCCCAGATCTTTCAGGAATACGCCGTTGCGGGAGTACTCTATACTGGCGTGGCGCTGAGAAATCGTGCTGTCGGGGATGACGATATCATTTAGCGTGGAGCGTCCAACGTAGGCCAGACCGGGACGTATGGGGAACGTCTTGATTTCGTTGCCCAGAGTGACGCGCAGATACGGATTGGTAGGCGCGAGGCGGATAGGCTCCGTGGGGCGCTCCGTTTCGGCCATTTCATCTTTAATGCGGGCGGCTTCGCAGAGGATCTGGACATAGGGCATGTCGATCGTCTGACGTTGCGGCTTTTCGCCTACGATGAATTCCGTTTGCGGATCTTTCAGATTGATGAGGGCGATCGCCGCTTCCAGGCCGCTGCGCAGACCGAACTGGGCATCGACAATGGCGCCTTCGACCATATTAATGCGCGCGGGAGGCGGCACATTGGTCACGTAGATTTCACCCGTCTTACGGCCCATGCAAAAGGCTTGAATCTGCTCAGCAATGCTAAGCAGGTTGCCGAGTCGAACGGTATCGCGCCTTAAGTCTGGGACCATAGCGTCAGTTTACTTCTTGTGGGGCTGAAGTCGATAAAAGGTTGGAGCCAATCGCACGCTTTTTTCAAAAAAGCTGTTTTTGGGCGTTGGGCCGGCGTTTGCCGTGGCTTTTTCGCCTCTGGGAATGCTCAGGCTCGTCAACAGCACACATAAGCTACTCAATTGTGGCGTGGAGCCAAGTACTTTACACAAAAAAACTGATTTTCCTGTGTAAAGCCGGGGTTTTGGCGACGCGAGTACGTTCCACAGGTTCGGAGACGGACCGTGCGGTTCAATTTGCTTGCGATTCCCCTGATCCACAGTAATGTTTAAGGAGAAGACTGACGCTATGACACCCATACTTGCTTTTTTGCCACACGGATCGGAGTGGCTCTGGATCACCATTCTCGTAGTCGTGCTGTTTGGCGCAAAGAAACTGCCGGAACTGGCTCGCGGCCTGGGCCGCAGCGTCGGCGAGTTCAAGCGCGCCAAGCAGGAGTTTGAGACAGAGCTGGACGACTCTTCGAAGCCGACTCTTATCGATACTTCCAAGCCCGGCGCTACTGTTGGCGAGCAGTCCAAAAAGTCCGAAGTACGCTAAGATCCCGAAGCAGCAAGAGGAGCGCGGCAGTCACCATGGCCGCGCCAAGCCACGTAATCATGGTCGGGGCGCCGTAAAGTTTCAGCAGGCGTCCGTCAATGTTAAGCCCAAGAGCGGTCAGTCCGCAAAGTGTTGTCCACATATTGCGCAGGGCAAAGAGACGACCTCTGTGATGGTTGGCCACATCGTTCTGGATTCGCGCTTCAATCGGTACGGGAATAGCTGTAGCCAGCGCACCCAGCAGCAGACCGAACGGCAGTACAATGGCCAGGTGTGTCAGGTTGGCAAAGACAAAGAAACCCAGACCAAGGCCGATAAGGCCCACATGGGGTAACGCGTTCCAGTGCACGGCGCGTTTGGCCTGTCCTGCAAAGTAAATGCCCAGCCCCATTCCGAGAAAGACGCAGATGAAGAGTGTGGCCACGGCGATCATCTGGTATTCGGAGTGATCCAGTATCGGAATGTGCAGCCAGGCTACCAGAGGTTCCAGGAATGTCTTGATGGGTGCAATGTCGATGTTCTTTTTCGCATGCTCCATCACCACGACAATAAACATCAGGCTGGAAAAGGCGAACAGGCCGTGGATGAGCACCAGTGGTATGAGTGGACGATGGGAAAGTAAAGTTTTCCATCCGTCCGCAAGTTCACTCCAGGACTTCTTAAGAGGCTCATGCTCAGTGGAAGCGGATTCCTTTTTATCAGGCCATAGCTCCCTGGTGATACGCATAATACATACGGCGGAAGCGCCGAATGTGAGTGCGTTAATCAGGTAGGCATTGCAGGGATCCACAATCTTGATAATAAGGATGGCAAGCGGCGTTCCCAGGAGGGTGCCGACAGGGCCAAGCAGGGCAATCAGGCTGTTGGCTGTCAGGAGTCTGTCCGGCTCAACGATTTGTGGCAGAGCGGACTGGCGTGCGGGAATAAAGAGACCGTTAAAAGTGCCAAGTATGAACAGGGCCAGACATGCCAGCATGTAGTCCGGATTCTGATCAGAAAGGACATAAACAAAGGTAAGAACGACATAAATGCGGATGATATCCGCTACAATCATAATCGTTTTGCGATCAAAGCTGTCGATGATCCAGCCGTAGAGGGGCGCGAAGAGCAGACCGGGCAGCATCCCGGCGAATGAGAATTGCGCTGTGTACTTTCCTACTTCTTCACCTTTAAACACGAAGAACAGCAGTGCGGCAGATGTAAAGCGGTCGCCGATGGAGCTGATAAGCTGTCCCCACCACAGCAGCACAAAATTGTGGTTCTCAAGCATCTCGCGAAAAGACGACTTTTTGGCGGCAGTTTCTGAAGTGGCGGGCGGCGGAACCATAAACTGCCGACTTTCGCGTTTTCGTGCGCAGGGTCAAGAAAACTCATGCGGCAGGTGGTCAGTGAAGTGGACATTTGGCAGCGGGGGCAAGTCGTGTATGCTTGGGCAAATGTGCACGGATTCGGGAGATACACGTGGCGGTGAAAAGCCTGTAAAGCGGCGGGCTGCATCCACTTCGGATCCGCTCGTTGAAGTTTTGCGCAAAGCGTTGGCACTTGGCAGATTGCCCGAGCGTTTTATGTGTGGTGTTTCAGGCGGGATTGATTCCTGCGCGCTGTTGAACGCTTTGGCAGCCGCCGGAACACGGCCGATTGTCGTGCACTACGACCACGGCTGGGGCGCCGCTGCCGCTGAGGATCCCGAATTTATCCGCACGCTGGCAGCGCAGTACGGAACTGAGGGCGGCCTGGAGTTTTATTTCGATCGCGCGGATCCCCCGCCGGAACATCATCGAGAAGATGAAGCTCGTCGAGCACGCTATGGCTTTTTCGCGCGGCTGGGCGCAAGGCTGGGCTGCCCGGATATCGTGCTGGCTCACAACGCGGACGATCAGGTGGAGACACTGCTGATGCAATTGCTGCGCGGTGGCGGATCGGGCGCGGCGGGCATTCGGGAGCGGTCAGATCTGGTTCTGCCGGAGGGTCAATTGCGCGTGCATCGTCCATGGCTTGGCGTATGGCGGCGCGAGATCGAAGCATACGCAGCCACCCACGGCGTCGTGTGGAAGGAAGACGCGACGAACGCCGATCCAGGCCATCTTCGCAACAAGCTGCGCCATCAGCTTATCCCGCAGCTTGCGGAGCTGGCCGGCCCGGCCGTAAAGGAAAAGCTTCACGGCTTTGCCGAGACACGCCGTGCGGAAACCGACTGGCTGGACGCCCTGTGCGCTCCCTGGGCCGCAAAGCAAACGCTAAGTGTAAAGGAACTGCGCGCTCTGCCGGACTACGCGTTGCACCGCGTGTTATGGACATGGCTGAGAGGCCGAAAGATCCCAAATCTGAAGCGGCGCGACGTGGAAAACGTGGCTTCTATGCTGGCGTCAGACGGGCCGGCCAAGGTGAATCTGCCCGGCGCTGCCTACGGACGAAGGCAGGCCGGGGTGGTATTTATCGAACGATCCGATGGGACTGTACGCCCGGAGCTCGGGCCCTGACAGTTCCGTGTATGAGTTACGAATACATCGCGCGCCTGCCGGATATTTCTTCTCCCCGTACACATTTCAGCCCGGATGCTGCGCGCTTAAAGCACGTGGCACCCGGGCTGTGTATTTGGACTGCAAGCCTGGCTTAGCGAGCCAAAAGCTAGAGCTTGACGACTTTAACGGAATAGATATCCGGGTCCGCCGTGATTTCCTTGATGACTTCTTCGCCGGGGGCGGAATCCAGATTCAGAACGCTCAGGGCGCGGCTGCCGGGTTCAGTGCGGCTCAGGGCCATGGTGGCGATATTGATGTTGTGCTTGCCCAGCAGGGTGCCGATCCAGCCGACGATGCCAGGGCGGTCACGGTTTTCCATGATGAAGAGGATGCCGTTGGGGTTCGCGTCCAGCGTATGGCCGTCGATACGGACGATGCGGGGCTGAGTGCCGAAGAACGTACCGGCAACCTCGTGCTTCACGTCGCCTGCAGTCACCTGCACGCTGATCAGTTCAGTGAAATCGCCTTCTTCGCTCAGCTTCGTCTCGCTGTAGTTGATGCCGAGGCCCTTTGCCTTTCGTGGTGCGCTGACATCATTGACGGGGCCGACAGCCTGCAGCAGCACGCCGCGCAAAACGGCACGCGTGACGGGGCCGGTATCGAAGTCGCGCACTTTGCCGGTGTAGTTCACCGTAAGCGTATCAATGCGATGCGGAGCGATCTGGGAGATGAGCTGACCCAGTTTCTCGCCAAGAGACAGATACGGACGCAGAACAGCCAGCGCGCGGACATCCACGTTCGGCACGTTCACCGCGTTGCGGATTACGCCGTCTACCAGGTAGTCGCGAATCTGCTCGGCTACTTCGATGCCGACGCTTTCCTGCGCTTCCGCCGTGCTGGCGCCCAGGTGAGGCGTAAAGACGACGTTGGGCAGACCGCGCAGACCGAAGTCGGCGGCTGGGGGCTCTGTTTCAAACACGTCCAGCGCTACGCCGGCCACATGACCGCTCTTAACGGCGTCGATGAGGGCAGCTTCATCGATAAGACCGCCGCGGGCGCAGTTGACGAGGCGCACACCGGGTTTGCACTGCGCCAGGGTGGTGGCATTCAGGATGCCCTTGGTCTCGGGCGTCATGGGCATGTGAACGGTGATGAAATCCGAGGCGACAAGCAGCGGCGTCAGGCTGTCGACCAGCTCCACCTGCAGAGACCGGGCGCGGCTGTGGGCCAGGTAGGGATCGTAGGCCATGACGCGCATGCCGAAGCCGATGGCGCGACGGGCTACTTCGCCACCGATACGGCCCATGCCGACGATGCCGAGCGTCTTGTTGCAGAGTTCCACGCCCTGAAAGGACTTGCGGTCCCACTTGCCGGCGATAACGGAAGCGTGTGCCTGGGGAATGTAGCGCGCCAGGGAGAGCAGCAGAGAGAACGTGTGCTCGGCGGTAGAGATGGTGTTGCCGCCGGGGGTGTTCATCACGACGATACCGCGCTCGGAGGCGGCTTCGACGTCGATGTTATCATAGCCGACGCCCGCGCGGCCGACGACGCGCAGCTTGGGCGCGGCGGCAATCGCCTTGGCGGTGATCTTAGTCTGGCTGCGGACGATGATGGCATCGTATTCCGCGATAATGGGGAGCAGTTCGGACTCCTTCAGTCCGTTGTGGGCGTCCACGGTCATCAGCCCAGTGCTTTCTAGTAACTCCAAGCCGCGCGGTGAGACAGAGTCCGCGGCCAAAACCCGAAAAGGTGCGCTCATAGGAAAGGCCTGATACTAGAGTGATGAGGCGCGGTGTCAACGGAATGCTGCGGGAAAAACCGGCACGGTGGCATTCCCCCCAAACAAGCTATTCAATACGGGGCGAACGACCTTGCGCCAGTTCTTGGGAAAATGCAGCCCAGTCATTCACCTCTTCCGCCCAGGCAGGGCAAAACCCAGCCAGGTGCGAAAGCATGTAGTCACAGGGTCCCTTGCAGTAAATGCTGATGCCGGCCTTATATCTGCGACCTGCAACCGCGTCGGGGATGGCAGGACTTTTACAGACCGAAAACAGAATGGTTCCCACTTCTCCACACCTGGGACAGGCGCGCATTGCCAACAGAGTAAGGTCTCCATGGAGAAAATCGTCTTCCAGCGATTCGATAGTGTTCATGTCTGTGGGAAGAATCGAGGTGGACCGCCACACCTTGCAGTCCAAGTTGCTTACCGTGGCGCCATGTCCTATCTGGGCAATCCTACCTTACTCCGTATCCAGATCTGCTATTCGCACGGAATGGGGCGGAAGCTGCACTGCCTCCAGCTTTCCATTGTGCAGCAGAAAACGCGGCGGGCCGACTCCGGCGGGCAGGGGAGCGGAGAGCGAAAGGCGCCATTCCGCGGTAAGACTCAGACCAAGATCCTGCAACCGCACCGATGCCGGCGCGGGCGCATCCGCC
>JBGGNE010000407.1:0-50451 GCA_041287705.1 Methylacidiphilales bacterium
TTCGTTAATCACCTTCCACTTCTGCCCAATCGAGGTATAAAACGCTTGCGTCGTTGTCGCATCGGGATTTGTCGTGACAAGCGGACGATTCAGGGCGTCGTAGGTCACCGCCGCTTCACGATTGAGCGGATCTGTCATCAACACAACGTTGCATACTTTGTCATATTGAGTTGTGGAAACAGCCGCAGCTCCGCCCACCACATACTCGGCACTGGTCTGCACGGGACGGTATGGTGATAAAAATATAATTTCACACCGTGATTGAGATGATTCAGCATTACTTCGCAAATTCTCTTCACAGGAGGATTCACAAAGTGCGATGTCTCCACCAAAGATACACGCCTATATATTTTGTGCAGATATAAGAATTGACTCCATAATGTGATTCATCATAGATTTTGCCGATACTATGAGTGTGGCAACTACTGAAACAGAGCTGATGGTTGACTACGTTGATGCTTCGGACCAGGTTCTCGGCAGAGCCAGTCTGGGAAGCATTCAATCATCTTTCCGGTCACATCGCTGGTTTGCCATATTCATCTACAATGATGCAGGTGAAATACTGCTTCAGTGCCGAAGCGAGACTCATTCTGTATCGCCACATTGTTGGGATGTCACATGCGATGGCTTTGTTCCTGCTGGCCAGGATTATGATACGGCAGCACGGCGTGCTCTCGTGGCAGAAATTGGAATCGACTGGGAAACAGCTCCCTTGCGCCCCTTTACGAAGATTCCCGCAAGTCTGGAAAACAGCATGCGCTTTATCCAGCTCTACACCTGTGGACCGCTGAACGGTCCGCTTGAACCTCCAAGCCCGGAGATCGCCGATGTGGCCTTTGTGCGACCCGAGGATATTGATGCTTACATCGAATCCTCGCCCAACGTTATCGGGGAATTATTAACTATTGCATGGCGCGCCCGCGACGAAATTGCCGCTCAGCTTGCGAATCCTTCACCCGTACTGCCCCCGCCCATCGTTATCGAAGAAGCGGCTGTTCGCTCGGCTCCTGAGATAGTCAAAACTTCCTCGCTACAGGCCGAGATTGAAGCCGGCAAACGCAAATCCGGCGCTGATGAACCGTCCGATGAAGATGTCCGGTCGCGCCTTATGCTGGGCCTCCTTGGGTTTGGCATGCTGGTGGTGTGGAGATTCCGTTATACCGCCATTAAAATGGCAATTGGTCTTTCGGGGCTAATGATGCTCTATGGCTTGCCCTTCGCCGCAGGTCTGCTGGTGCTTATCGCCATTCACGAGCTTGCGCACATAGCCGCGGCGCAAATCATGGGTGTTCGCTTTAACCAGACCATGCTTATCCCCTTTGTAGGCACCTCGCTGACTTTGAAAAACTACCCGCGCGATCCGTGGACCGAAGCTGTCATAGCCTACAGTGGTCCGTTGGCTGGAACGATTGCGGCAACGGCCTGCGGAGTTGCGGGATTGGTGATCAGCAATCCTCTTCTCATGGCGCTGGGGCTTGCGGCTTTTGCTATTAACCTGATTCAGTTTGCTCCCTTTCCCATGCTGGACGGCGAGCGCATATGCACCGCGATATCCCAGTGGGCCTGGCTGGGAGCTACCATTCTGGTGGGCGGAGTCGTCATATGCTACCAGGGCATTGCCAGCATTCTGGTCTTTATCTTCTTCGCTCTGTTTATTTTTGCCAGGAACTACAGCTCAGCGCCGGCTACGGAGGAGGATGGGGAGGAAGTGCTGAAGGAACAGGCCTGCGCGCAACTCCCCTTAGAACGCCGGTACATTATGGGCGGTCTCTACTTTGGACTGCTTTGCTACATGCTGGCAGGCTGCGTCAGCGCCACTGCCGCGCTGCATAAGCTGGACCCGCGCACCATCTACCACGAGCCCGTGGAAGAAACGCTCCCTCAATTGCCCGAGGAATTACCTGAGCCGAAGTAATTTCCCCCTGCCAAATGCATAGCGCGCGTTACTGCTACAAGTCGCGCGCGGAGTAGATGCGGAACTTCTGGGTAAAGCTTTCGATAGTTTTGACTGTGGGATTCTGTGCCCTGGCTGCGGCAACAAACTGAGCGATTTCCGAATTGTATAACGCAGGGTTGGACGCCGTGGCTGCAGGCAGAGTCTTGATTCGTGAGATTTCGCGCGGTGAGACACATACGAGCGTGACCTCAATGTAAGCAGGCAGCGCCGGCCTGCCTACCGGTGAAGCGTAGATAATGTTCGTCGCGGAAACGCCGGTATACTGATACGAAGCACGGGAGTCGTAGTTATAGGTCACCGCCGTTCCATCCAGCTTCTTGACAATCGGGTTGCCCTTGGGATCAAGACAGCGCACCCACATGGCCAGGACACCATCCGCTACCCAGCCCTTAAGGCCAGCGGCGTTATCGGCGGCAGCCGTTTCAGGAGCAAACTGCTTCAGCAAAGTGTCCGGGTGCCAGTCCGCGGGCGCAGCGTAGACGAGGTACTCGGAACTTGTGGGCGGCGATGTGGGATTCTCCGGCTCTACGTACAGGCGGCGAAGCTGAAGGCGGCTTTTGGAGGGATCGACTTGTAAGTCCCGCAGTATGTAGTACCCTACGATGGAAACGTTGCCGTATTTATCCGTTCGAGACACGGGCGACTGCCAGAAGAACGTGTGCGGCTGCCTGTAACTTGCCGCAATGGCCGTGGAATTAACGTCCATCTGTAATGAATTACTGCTGCCAAGGACCGTATACGGTGGGGGACTCAAACGCAGATCGGTGCCGATAAGATCCAGGCACTCACGCGCCGTGCGGATTGTCGTTAACCGCGTAGAGGCACGCGTGGTAATATCCGTCACCATGTTCATGACAGAGAAGATGAGAATCGCCAGGACCGAGAAGAGCCCCATCGACATCATGAGCTCGACAAGAGTGAAAGCGCGGCGAGGCCGACGAGACGCGACCATTGCGGAGAGGGAAGCCGTGATCATAGTGCCGGGCGGGTGCTGCCAAACAGAACGTTGACAGGAGGAGCGTTGGAAGAAGGAATGGTAATGCGTGCCGACCAGAGATTAATGTTGGCAGGGTTCTCCAACATAAAGACGGTGCCCGTGTTCGATGCGGCAACCGGCGAAAGCTTGACGGTGTAGTAGATCTCGACCGCGTTCGTCACAGATTTGCCAGTGATGTCATAATAACGATTGCTGGCGGAAAGTGCGGTAACTGCCGCCTCGTCATAGGCGGACCTGATGTCAGCATCGATAACGCGCACGAGACTGGTGAGCGTTGATTCACGCTGGCTCTCGCGGAAAGTATCCAGCGCTACTGTCAAAATCCCCATAATACTGAGGATGCTGAACGCGAAGATACCCAGCGACAGCGAGATCTCTACCAGCGAAAACGCTCTGGTGCGGCGGAATTTAGCGCGCTGCACCAGCCGGAGCGGGTGCGGACGAAGGTGCGGCAGGGGAAGATGAAGTGCTGTTTTCACAGGGGAAAGTGATATCAACGGGTTGCAGTAGGGCATGGTGATAAACAAACTTGTAGGGCTGCTGCTTTCCGTCCGGACTCAGTGGCGGGATGGGTGGCCCGGGAAACGCCACGCCCATTACCATGGTATCGCCGCGATACAGTTTATTGATGCAGGCCATTGTGCCGAAAAAGGGCTTGCGCGGCAGCTTATCCAGCGGCTGAATCTTCTTGTCGGTGTAGGCATCCACCAAGTATCCCTCCCCCAGGCTGAAGATATCGAGCGCCTCGCTTTTCCCCTTCCCTTTGTAGCCACCCAGATCCATATCTTTGCCTACCGCGGCAATGTTGAGCCCCAGCACCAGGTTTCCTTCTGTCGTCCAGCCATAGTTGTTAAGCTTAACAGTGTAGTCCGGCTCTTTCGTAGCGCCAGGCGCTGGTTGACCAAGAGCGGGGGATGATGAAGGAGAGGAAGCCGGGTTCAGTGGCGGCATCACCGGCGAAGGAGACTGAGCCCCAAGAGGCAGCGTGAAAGCTGCGACAAATGCCGCCGCAAGCAATTGAGATTTAAGGGAAGTTAAACGCATGTCAAAGGGATGAGCTTTAAAGATGTATCAGTACAAGCGAAACAGGTAAGGACACATCACATAGGGTTGTTTTCCACGGAGACGATACGCCAGCGATAGGGCAGCGGATAGGTCATCCTGGGGTGATAATCTGCGCTTATCAGGTCGTCCAGAGTGCCGACGATCAGATCCACGCCTGGGCCGCGGGTGGCGGGAGTGGCCCCAGTCGTGCCGTAGTTGCCGGGGACGCCGTCCTTACCGTACTCCAGGTGGCGCTCCACGATGTAGCGGCGGCGCGTCTCGCCCAATATGGTGTCGCCTTCCTCAAATATGGCCGGGTTCAGGTTACCCGTCTTCTTCTTGATGCTCTGCGCCACAACCCAGATCGAGAACACGTTGCTCTGCGTGGTTGTGGCCCCGACAACCTGACGAATCAGATCGTTGCGGGACTGCGCTTTTACGTCCACACCACGGTAGGTCACCGCGTCGATTTCCGGGATATCCGCCAGTTGGCCGGGAAGCAGGAAACGCTTGTTGCTGTCAGAGAGGTAATCCTGCACGGCTTCACGTAGCGCCACATGGTCCACTTTGGTTAAGAGTGCATCGCCTGTTGGCGTGTATGCGGTTACCGCGGTACCACCCGAAGTCTTGATGCCATAGAAAAGCGCCTCAAGCGGAGCAGTGCGTTTGGGTGGCGCCGTGTTGATCGCAGGGTTCTCACCAAAGGGATAGGGAATCTCCGGGTTGTTGATGTTGAGCTTGCCTTCGGTAGCACCACCCCAGGTCAGCTTGCGCAGAGGCGTAGCGGGCTCGCTCTTGTCACCGCGGTACGGCTTTTGCGGGAGATATGGCACGGTAAAGAGATCCAGCATCGCCCAGTCCGGGTATTTGACACCATGCACCGCCTGGCTCTCGGATGTTGAAGCCGAGAAGTTAAGACAACGCCATGGAGTCCCCTTCTGATCCTTAAGCTGAACATCAAGATCATCTGGAATCATACCCGTACGGATGTAGTTGAACGCTCCGACGGAAGGGAAACGGGATTGCTTGGGATACCGGATATCGAGACGCGGCAGCCAAATGGAAAGCAGGTCACCACCTTTGTCGGGACGTGAACCAGGATTATCGCCCTCCTTATCATTGATAAAATAATCCAGTGACGAAGATGTGTTGTATCCTGCGGGCAGCGTGAACGATGGATCCACCGAAGCATAGCCGCCACGCTTGTAATTGCGTAAGCCGGAGTTACCTACGTTATTAAAAACCATGGTGACATCCGTCATGGGGGGATCAGTAACCTGCTCCCAGTCCCCGGGGAATTTATTGACCAGGGGGTCTTTCACGCGCATCTGAAAATCTACCGCACCGACACCACCAACGGAGAATTTAACAGGAATAACCGCCTGTTCCAGGAATGACTCGACTTTTGCCATCGCCTCTCCGGTAAACGGTCCGCGGATGCTGTCGAGCGGTACCGGCTCCCAGAGAACCCAGCCACCCATATTAATACCCGTGCGATTCCAGAAAGTGACACCGCCATTGAATTTCAGGCTGCTTACACCGGGCTTGGTGGGAAGAATGGAGGAGCCCTTATAGCGGCTGCAGGCGGTCATATACTGGCCTGGCACCACCGGCCCATTAGCTTGAACGCCCAGGATCTCGAAGACAGGAACGTTGCGACCGCCGGAAGGACCGGAGCCCTGGTACGTACCGGCGGGAGTTTTATTCCAGGGATGATAAGCAGCCGCCTTAGACTGATCAGGGTCCAGGTTCGTACCAATCTCCAGCTTCGAATTGCCATCCTCATCCTTCACCGAGATCTGGTACTGGGCGGGATTGCCAGTGATGTCAATACCCGCATGGGCGCCGCTTTGATCCGTGATTTTGAACAACTTGTCGTGCCAGAAGTTGCCAAAGTAGCTGGCCGAGCTATAAGGCGGCGTATTGCGCTGCATGTCGGTCTGATTCAGACACGAGAAGGAGGATGAGCCACCCTGGGAGTTGGTCATGCTCCACTGCGTATTGGCCGTAGCGTAGGGTGGGCTGAGCGGGCAGCCTGCAAAACCTTTCGGCATGTTCGCTTCGATATCCACACGCATCTGGAAGAGTTCCACAGGCACCGAGGTTGTATCCGGCAGCTTCTTGGTTCCGGCGGAAACGGTGGTCTGCAGAAATATTTCGGTCAGCTTGAGGTAACGTGATAAGCCAATAACGATCTTTGACTTTTCCGGGTCCGGGTCGTCATTAATGATGCCGCTGGGTGCAATACTCGGAATGTTAGAGGTGCGGAATGAATCAGGAAACGCGTTGGTATTGCACAGATCAAATATCTGGAGCACCAGACTGTCGATCTGCCGAAGAGAATACTTCTTGGAGAAACCACCTGTCTCTCCGTTGAAAGCCGGCCACTGAAATTTAGTAACTCCATCGGCGTGAAAACCATTGATGGCCCGGCCCATGCGAACCAGAAAGGCTTTGTTATCCGCGTCAGCCAGGCAATCGTTGTTGGTCTGCCCCGAAAAAACCATAGGAAACTGCAGAAGCGCTGGCGTGAATTGGTTGTTTGTCGGATACACAAAATCGATTGTCCCCGAGCCCGTGCTGCCTGAGTTATAGTTGTAATAGGGGCCGACCATTGCAGACTTCACCTGGGTCGCCTTCAGCACCGGCATGGTGTACATGCGCGGTTCACCGTTAAAGCAAATCTCCGGGATCTTGCTATAGTGGGTTATATTGAACTGATTGGCCTGGTAGAAGTCGGCAGGCAGATTCGGAATACGGCCTATCTCCGCAGCCGTATTAAAGCCTTTATCCCACGCATACTGGCTGATGGCCGCAGCCAACTCAGGTGTCAGCTCGACGCCTTTGGAGTCCTTGAGCGCCTGCAGGCTGATCTCGCCGGGAGTCCCGAAGCCAAAACTCTCGCTAAACTCTGTGGGCTCCAACTGCCGGTACAGATCTTCTTTCTTGCTGCCGTCCGCCGTGTTGATATTCACCTTGCACGATTCATCGTCCACCCAGTAAGCGACGCGGCCCACGACGGGATTGTCCGCCGAGAAAGCCTGGCCGGGATTGGCGGACAGGTTCACCCAGCCGATCTTCATCGTGCCGGGCACTGTTCCTGTGATTGCATGGCGCCCGTTCAGGGACCTGCGATTTAAGTCCACATTGTTCTGATCCTTAACCGAAGTGTCGACACCTGGAAGGGCCGAAAAGAGGTTGTAATTCCTGGCGCTGTTCAGATCAAGGCACTCATAGACTCGGATGCGTCCTGGCTCCGAAATCCACATCTTGCCCTCAGCCATGCCGGCTTCGGTTGCTTCCTTCAATCGCGCGATGGCGGCGTCAGCGGCAATGTCGGCCAGCACATCGCTTTTAGCTTTGGCCAAAGCCTGGGTAGAGGTACTTCGCTCAATCCTGGAGAACAGGAAGAAAGAAAGAGACAGGAGCGTGACCAGAGCCACGCACATCAGGATAAGGATGAGCGCGCTGGCGGAACGGCGTCTGCGGCGTGGGCGGCGATTCATGGTAGCGAGCGAAAGTTGCGACATTTTGCTATAGATCAGAGATCAAACATGACGTTCATCGCAGTTCAGGATACATGATTGTGAAGGCATCTGTATCTTCCCTTTTCGGCCAATTTATAGCACTCCACCGCCAACGCTTTTCCGTGACTTTGCCCAGGCGCGCGGAGAGCACCCCATATGTTTACGAAACTGTCGCGCCAGATAATTTCCGCTGTCAAAGCCACAGCGCAGCGCGATTTCGTCGTTGTTAAGATTGAGAGAGGGATTCTCCAGAAGCCGGCACACGTTGCGCAGGCGGATCTGCATCAGGTAATCCTGAGGTGTAGAGCCGGTTGCCCGACGGAAGTGCCTCAAAAGCGTGCGCTCCGACATTCCCGCCTGCTGGCATAGATCGCCAAGTCTTACGGCAGCAGACGCATGCTGCTCCAGCCAGGAAAGCAGTTGCCCCAGGCGGGTGTTTACCGATGGCACTGGTGCGGCCGGTGATTTGCTCTTGCCGAAGTTATGGCTAAGCATCCCTATTAGAAGCGTAAGGTAAGCTTCCGCCATCAGCAGACCGCCGCCGCGACCGCTGTTGCTCTCCAGCTCAATGTGATTGATATGGCTCGTGGCGAGCTCCATGTCCGCCTCGGAAAGATGCATGCGGCTCTCAAAGCCCGTATCGCTTACAGGAGACTCTGAAGTAACGGTAAACAGTGCGTGATATCCCGATACCTGGGCAAACGCCGGTCGCAGATGCTGAAAGAAATCCTTGCGGATGATCACGTTCGCCATATTAAAGTCGGCGGGCTCCTCGTAACCATGCGGGGTGTGAAATGGAACGACAAACACATCCCCTCGCCCAAGACGGAAGTGGGTTGAACCGATGCGATGCAGCGCGGTGCCAGAAAACACCACGACCAACTCCACAAAGTCGTGCGTATGCATGTCCACGTAAGGATGATTGACCGATCTGCGCACCGTGACGCGCGCGTCCGGATTACCACTCAGGGCGTTCATGCGGTATTTAAAGAGATCCTTCGGCATCCGATGTCATTGTGCTCTAGAACAAAAATTTGCGCAAGAAATCGTTATCACGCGCGTTGCTGTTTCTCTTCATTTTCGGCCTTTCCCTGCTGCCGGAATGTACGGGGAGCACATCCGTATTCCCGGCTAAAGCATGAGCAAAAGTAGGTGGAATCCTGAAAGCCGCAGTTGAATGCGATCTCGGTGACCGTACTAGTGGTGGATCTCAGCAGAACCGCGGCACGCTCCAGGCGATACCGCCGCAGGAGCTCACTAAACGTGTTTCCCATGGCGATGCGGATCCGCTGCCCCAGATAGTTGGGATGCAGCCCGAGAGCATCGGCAAAGGTCTGAAGATTAACGGGCTCCTGAAAATACGATGCTACGAACTGGAGGACCGCCCGTCGATAAAACGAGTCGGCGTCCTCGCCATTGCGCGTTCGGGATTGCGGGTTGTACTCCTCCACATGCAGCACCAGCCAGTCCGCCAGAAGCTGGCCGTAGCGGAGGAGTTCCACGCGCTTGCCCTCGGTAATAACCGGTAGCGCTGTGCCCTCGTAGTGATATCCCTCCACCGGCTTTAAGGGATTCTTTCCCTGAAACGAGCCAAGGTAAAAGATACCGACCAGGCGCTCGCCCAGCAGAGTAGGAAAGGCCAGATCCCAGACTCCGTAGGGACAGGTGCCCCAGAACGGAGTCCTGCGAGCAGCGGCGATCGTCTTTGAGCGCGATTTGTTGGCGGAGCAGGGCGTATTGCGATTGCGAAACTTGGCGAAAAGACAGAACGGGCCGTGGTGGTAGTACTGCTCGGGCTGCAGCCGCAGTTCCGGGTAGTGCAGGGTAATTCCTGCGATGTCGTCGAAGTTGACCACGCTGCCACTTTTGGCCGCTATCCGCGTAAGCAATCGGGAATATTCCGTGGGAGCATTGAGGGGCATACCTTTGATTATTTAAAGTCATAACCTCTGCAAATTCAAGGCGCACAGTCGGAGTGGGCCGTAATCTCCATCATATGACTGCAACCCAGCTCTCTACTTTCCCCACAACCGCAGAACCCGCTCTTCCCGGCAAACGACTTCTCACCGCCGCCCAGAAGCAGGAGTTCGACAACAACGGATTCTTCATTGTCCGCAACGCGCTCAACTCCGCGGAAGTGGAGCATCTTCTGGAAGTTACCGACCGCGCCGATCGCGAAGTGGCGAACGACGTCAAAGGCGCCCGCAAGGAAGGCGCTCCGCTGGAACTGCGTAATGCAGTGACGTTTGACCAGGCGATCGTGGATATGATTACCCACAACATCGGCCTGTCGCTCATCCTCGACCTGATGGGACCTTCCATCCAGCTCACCACAAGCCACCTTTTCATTCGCCCGCCCTCTCCCGCCAACGTGGGCAGCGCCTTCAAGCAGATTGACTGGCACCGTGACGGTCCATCCCCGCGCCCTATGCCGGTGAACGGAATCGAGCCCTGGCTTTACACAAAAATCGGCTACTTCCTGACCGATACCACCATCCCCAATGCAGGCGCGCTGCGCGTCGTGCCCGGAAGCCACCGCTATGGCGGGCCTGCTCCCAGCTCCGAAGCAAACGGATCCGATCCATACGGCGCTATCGAAGCGCAGGTGCGTCCCGGTGATGCAATCATCTTCGAAAACCGCCTGCTGCACGCCGTGGGGCCAAACTTCTCTCAGGTAGCCCGCAAGAACCTGTATCTCGGCTACAGCTGGCGCTATCTTCGCGCGATTGATTACGTGACGCAGTCTCAGGAACTGATTGCCCGCTCCAATCCCTTCGAGCGCCAGCTCCTCGGCGACGCCTCCGAAGCGCTGCACTACTACCTGCCGGGCAAAGCTGGCCTGGCACTGTCGGAGTGGAGGCCTATCCAGTAATCATCAGTAAAGGCAGTTCAGTAAGACCAGTTCGCAGAGTTAATTGGCAAGAAAGAGGGCGCTGATTTTGAGGTCCAGACGAGGCGCGGCAGAGAGAGTACATGAGAATAATGTATGACCGAAGCCGCGACGAAGCATGCGCCCAAAAGCAACCCGCATTTCCTCCCAAATAGCGATACGAATTGGTCTAATTCTAGTTCGCTTTCAACTTGATTCCTAAAAAGTGGATTCGCACGTCGATATCTCGAATAACGAGGCTCATCTTGAAAGCGAACTAGAATAAGAGCCGGGATGTGGAGGTCGCGAAGCTATCGCCCCCAGGTCCCGGCTTTACTCTTAAACTAACCGTTTAAGCAATTTCGCCCCGATTTCAGAGCTACTTCAGAGCCGTAACGGCCAGCATACCAAGCGTTGTGCTATGGGAAGAGTCCACCTTCACCTCCAGGTGGGTAATTTCGACATCCGGCTTCGGATTGATCCACTCGAGCGTGTACAGATAAACATGCCGATACCGCGTGTCTTCACTGTCGTTCTCGAAAATGGGCGCACGGCGGGAATGTGGGTAGTCCAGATGCGGGAGATCAGGCCACCAGTCCTGAATGTTTGCCGTCGTGGAGTTAGGATCCCAGGCGTCTTCATCATCGGGCGGCGGCTCACCGAGACAGATGAGCGGAACAGCTTCGATCGACTTGCTGCCTGTCATCTGAAAGTCGTATGTTGCGAAATGGTGCTTATAGCGCGCATAGCCGCAGCCATGCAGCACGTACAGAGCCCGCGCTTTCTGCCCGATGGGAATTGTGATGCTATCCGGCAGTTTCTGGGAATTACCGACAATATTGATCGCCGAATGGAAAACCACGGCGCCGCACTCATTGCGGGCAGCACCGCCCAGCACCTGAAACGGGACGCCGTGAATCACATGGCGACCCGCGTGCATGTTCTTGAGAGGAAGATCGCCCAGCCAGCCGCGCTGAAACGCCAGCGGCCGGTTAACGAATTCACTTAAATTTACCGCTGAGAAACGGCTTTCCTCAGCCCGCGCCGCCAGATCATACGTGCGGCGCGAAACCGATTCGAGTTCTTGCCGGTCCACCTCGTATGGCATGCGCTGAGGTTCGGGACGAGAATGAGACGCCGCCTCATCCGCATCTGGCACAAATGATGGGGCAGCACCGGATGACGCACGAATGACAAGCTCCGCATCCACCCGAATACAGGCGGGCGGAGGCAGAATGCCAAGCTCATTCTTCATGCGCGACATCCTCTGAGCCAGCCTGAAGGCCGTCTCGTGAATAAGAGGAATATCGAATCTGGCCACCGAAACGGAAGGCACTGCGGCCTGAATCTGCTTCATATCCCCCAGGCAGATGACAGAGAGATCCCTGGGTACCACGCGATGATGGCGTCCAATATGCTGCAGAAATGCCGGCATGAACGAGTAGCGCTCCGAGTAGTTGATCACTGCCGTAACATTCTCCCACTCGCCCACCAGCTTGTTGCTTAGAACCAGCACATCTTCCCGAATCGCGTGCACGCCGCTCTGAAACAGAACGCGCCTGGCCGAGTCTCCAAAGCCGCCCGTAGCGCATCCGCCCCGCCAGGCATCCAGTACCTCAATGGAAGACGTGGCACGCGGATAGATGGTGACGAGCGCTATTTCCGTATGGCCCTGATTGCGCAGGTAAGTTTGCAGCAATTCCATCGCCTTGCCATGGTTGGCCAGCACGCACGGAATATTGTTCGCCTGCTGTCGAATGGAAACGGCGGGAATGCCCTGTTGCAGCAGCCGTTGCATCGCGGGCTCCCACGAGGAAGGCGGATAGGCATATGGCGGATCGAAAACGAGACACTCCACCTGAGAGGGATTCATCTGCTGAAGCAAACTGATAGCGTCCTCCAGTGTATGCCACAGATGCACGCGCAGGTTAATCCCCAGTTCGCGTGCAACTTTGCGATAGGACGGCATCAGCACCGAACGCCAGGCCAGCACCAGGTCGCACGTGAACCCCGCCGGATGGGAACGCTTTCTGGATGCATAGGTGAGCTTGTATCCGTTGCGCTCGATAAGGCCCTCCTGTATGAGCTGATTCATCGCCCGGTTGAGAGCGTAATGGTTCAGCTGAAGCTGAACGGCAAGTGCGCGTTCGGAGGGCAGGCGCGCTCCAGGTTTCAGGTGGGAGGAGTCCAGCCAGCGGCGCAGAGCAAGCAACGTGTCGGGTACCAGAGAGCCAGCAGGCATAAACGGGATAGTTCAGAGACTCAAAGACAATCGTTTAAACAACATTTAGCCCACAAGCGCTTAAGCTCAATGATTAAATGCTTCCGAACCGGGCTTTTTCAGAGATGAACCAATGGTAATATCACGTACTTCAGGGAGAGAAGAAGCGCTTGTGGCGTAAAAATCATTTAAACAATTCTCTGTCAATTGTTCGGGTAAAAGTGATGCGGTTTGCCTCAGACATCGTAGTCATTACTATTAAGTTAACCAGCGAAACGCCGGCCAACACTTTATCAATTTCCCAACCATGAAAACAACTCTTCCACACTTCAGCCACGCCCGATATGGATCGAAAGCCGCCCGCGGACGCGAAGGATTCTCGCTGGTGGAGGTGATTATGGCCCTGGCTGTTATGTCCTTTTCCATGATGGGCATGCTGGGCCTTCTTTCAGTCGGCCTTACCAATTTCCAGAAGTCGATGGATCTGACCGTGCGTTCGCAGATCACTCAGGAGCTCACGTTCATGCTTCAGCGCACTCCCTTCAAGGATCTCAGCAGCGGCACTGCTACCTCTCACTACTATGACTCCGAAGGGCTTTTACTGCCCAATGCCAGGAAAGATGACTCCGTCTACACCGCAGAGCTGCAGATCGAAAGCCTCACGGAAACGGCCACGCGTGTATCCCCCACGATAACCTATTCCACGACGCCAAGCCAGTTGAAGGCCATCACTATTACGATATCCAGGACGTCCGCGTCGAGTGTTCGTCCCTACGAGTTTACCACCTACGTCAGCAATACCGGTCTTTAATGCTCTGCAAGCCCCATTGTCACGGTGCACTGAGTCAGAGTGAAATTCCCAGTTCCACGTCATGAAAAACTCCCATTTGCCAATCTTCCTCCTGTCGTGCTGGCACAGAGCCACTCGAACGCCTTTGCCGTTTTCGATCATGCGTCGGCGCCACCCCTCTGCCGGTATCGCGCTGGTCATGGTGCTGATCTGCCTGACACTGCTCTCAATTCTCACTCTGGCGTTTATCTCCAGCGTCTCCACGGATCTGGATTCATCCAGCAGCTTTGCGGCGAGTTCCGACGCCAGGCAGCGCAGCCAGACTGCGGTTAACCTGGTGATTGGACAGATTCAGGAAGCTACGCTTAATACGGACAACGCCTGGTCATCGCAACCGGGAATGATCCGTACATTCAGCCCGGACGGAACACCCGCCGAGCAGTTCAAGCTCTACTCTGCCACCTCAATGGTGGAGAAGACGTTCAATGCCACCACGGCCGGCAATGCCACAGACGTTCCTTCCGACTGGATGGCCCGCCCCGCCGAGTATGTCGACCTGAATCAGCCCGTGCTGGTACAGAATCCCACGGATGGCACCATCATCTCAGACACCTCACGTCCTTCGGATAAATACGTGGCGGAATACCCCATTATTGATCCCGACGCGCTGGGTATCGTGAAAGGTTTCTCTATCGACGTAAACGGAGATGGCATTAGCGAAACGGCTCCTGCCAGTGGATATAACCCCATCACCTCCGGCAATCCTGTTCCCATGCCGGTGCAGTGGCTCTACATGCTTCAGGATGGATCGCTGCGCACGCTGGATCCCGCTTCAAAGACGTTTACCGGTGGCACAGTTGACGCCTCCAATCCGCCCGTAGCTCGCATAGCATTCTGGACAGATGACGAGACGTGCAAGGTGAATATCAACACGGCTGCCGGCGACGAATGGAATAACCTTACCGATATGGGCTCCTTTTCGGACATGCCCATGGCCAACAATATCGGCGAGAGCGCATTGCTGAGCAATCAGCCGGTAACGCACGAGTTTCAACGTTACCCCGGTCACCCTGCCACCACCTACCTTAGCGCCGTCTTCCCGCACCTGACCCGCCAGCAGATCTGCGACATCATCCCTCGCATTTCCTGGGATACCAAGTACTCCAACGGCGGCACGGTCACAACCACCGCATACCTGGAAGATGGTACAGGCGCAACCAAGTATGGCGGTCTTCCTCTTTCCGACGGAATGCCACTGTATGCATCTGTAGATGAGCTTCGTTACGTCCGCAGCACCACGGGCCGCACAGCCATCTCCGAAACGATCCTGAGCCCCCATCAGATCGATTATTCCAGGTTCTTCCTCACGGCCGGAAGCCGCGCCCCGGAGATCAACATGTTCAATCGGCCCCGCGTCACGATCTGGCCTGAACCGGCGGATCCTATAAATCGCAGCCTGTTTGATCGCTCTATCGCTTTCTGCTCCACGGTGGCGGAGTACGCGTTCTACTTCGTCCGCTCCGATTCCACCAGCTCCACCTTTGACTACGTCAACTACACGCGCAACCAGGAGATCTATAAGTACCTGCAGGACCTGACCGCTCTGCCTGTCCCCGGCTTTGGCGGAACATTCCTGGCCAAATACGGAGCTGACCGCGACCAGATCCTCACCGAAATCTTCGACTACATCCGCAGCACCAACCTTGCCGATGCCAGCGGATCGAAAGCCTACACTTATGAGGGTACCGTCAATAACCTCAAGAACACGATCCTTCGCAGCGCCACCCCCGGCATCGGCCACGTTGTACCAATTCAGATCGGTGAGACGCGCGGGTTTGGCCGGTCATGCACGTTGTATCAGCCGATCATCGTGATTGCCGGCCTGGAGAGCGCCGTAGACGATGCATCCCTTCTCAAGGACAAAAACGGTGATGGAATCCTGAAGGGCACAGGAAACAAAAATGCATGCGAAAACGCCGAAACCGCCAAGCTCTTTACCAAGAAGGTACAGGCCATGGTCTTATTCGATGTCTTCGCCCCCGGCCAGGGCATTATACGCCTGGTGCCTAACCTGGTATTTCGCGTTAAAGGTCTAAATAAGCTCATGCTGGATGGCCAGAACCTGGGCTTCCCCTCCGATGCGCAGATGGATCTGAGTGCATACACCCCCAACAACGAGTACGCGTGGGGCGGCTACATGAACTACGCCAACTTTTTCTGGGATCTCACTGCCGGCAACAAAATACAACGCACCTTCGGCAACACCGCAGGCTCAGGTCGCTATCCCTTTCTGGGCATTCCAGTCACGGTGAATAAGGAATGGAAATCCGACATGCAATTGTCCGGAGCCAGCGGCATCACTGTTGAGATTTACTCCCGCGACAAGACCAACGTCGTCAGCACCGATCCGATCCAGACTATCGAGCTGAACTTCCCCCCTGTGACGGTGCCCACGCCTCTTACGCCCTTTAGCTACCGCTGGGACTACACCGCCGACGCGCGCCCCGTGATCAAGCTTTCTACGGTAAAGACAAGCATTCTGGATGGACGCGGCGCGGACTCCAATCTGATTCTGAACGCCGGCTACAACTGCGCCAACTGGTCAAGCCAGATCATCTATGATGTCTCACGCAGTCTGGCCCCGAGCCACGGTGATTACCGCCTTATCGCAGCTCAGAAGAACGTTCCCGCAACCGCTTACGTCCCCGGACGCGGCTACGAAACCGCCATTGATCGCACCTACAGCAAAATCTACTACGTGGAGAAAGGCGAAGAATTCAGCGGCGGCATGGTAGGGGCTTCCCCGCGCAGCGCCAACGGCGGCGGCCACCAGGCAACTTCCGGCAAGCTCGTCGCCGAAGCCACGTATAAGGCGCATGTTGGCGTCGGCACATTGGACGCGGACTACGGTCCGGCGATTCCATCGCTGATTACGGCTGATAAAGTGTCCATCATCCTCCCTGACGGCACCAAAGCTCCTGGCGACTGGGATAATGGCATGGGCGGCGTCTACGATGGCCCATACGTCAACCGCCCTGACGAAGGCGAGCGCGGACCTCGCGCCTACGGAGGCTATGGCACGACAAACCCGGCCGTTACGCTCTCCACACTCTTCTCCCCCAATCGTCAGGCACCTTCACCCATCATCTTTGGATCGCTGAGTACAGGGGTAAAAGCGAACAAGCCATGGCAGACGCTTCTGTTCTGCCCCAACCCGGCTGCAAAAGCGCTGCACCCCGGCTCCAAGACACCGCCGGATCACCTTCTGCTGGATCTCTTTACGATGCCTGTCGTTGAGCCCTACGCCATCAGTGAGCCATTCTCCACCGCGGGCAAGATTAACATGAATTACCAGATAGTGCCCTTCACCTACATCACCCGCAGTACCGCTCTGCAGGCCGTCCTTCGTTCGGCACGCCTCACTGCAATCCCCACTACGGAAGGCCCTTTTTATAAAACCGGCACCGGCAGCACGTCTACCCAACTCTATCGCGTAAACCTTGATCTGGATGAAACGATGAAGGGATTCCAAAGACGTTTCGATAACAACGAAATCTTCAAATCCGCTTCACAGATCTGCGAGATGTTCCTCGTGCCTCGAGACAAGGGTGCCACCATCGACAACATCGCCACCTGGTGGGACAACTACAAACTTACCGGCGACAACATGCGCGAACGCCCCTATGCAAACCTCTATTCGCGCCTTACGACAAAGTCCAACACCTATACAGTGTATGTACGCGTACAAAGCCTTCAAAAAGCGAAGTCTGCCGCAGTAAACTACAGCACCTGGGTGGAAGGTACAGACAAAGTGCTTAGCGAATATCGCGGTTCTGTAGCGATCGAGCGCTTCCTCAATCCCAATCTCAAAGCATCGGACTACAATCCGTCCGATCCTCTTACGGCCTACAAGTTCCGTACTCTATTCACCAAGCAGTTCGCGCCCTGAGCAGGTACACCAGACACCCATGGAAACACTATCCTCCTCCCCTGCCCTGAAAGCTGCCGCCACGACGACAGCTCTGACGCATCCTCATTTCTACCCTGCCGCGGTGCCGCGATCCACGGCGTTTCGCGCGAGTGCCAACGGCATTGCACTTGATGTCCTGCACCATCCCGCAGCGGATCATGCCTCGCTGGAATGCAGCGGGCCCCTGGAAATTGAGATCGAAATCCTGGTCCAGCGCGACCATCCTTTTGGCAAAACCGCCATCGTGCGCCCACTTAGCCGCAGCATCACGGCCGAGATGAAGGGCAGCGTTGTGCGATTTACCATTCCGCAGCCTGAGAATCTACAGATTGAAATTGAAGGTCTGCCTTTGCTCTACATCTACGCGCTACCCGTTGCGCCAGAGACTCCAACAGGCCCTCGCGTTCGTCGCTTTGAGTCCGGGAAGATCCACAATGTCGGTCTTCTTGTCTTAAAGGAGGGCGAGACGTGCTGGATTGACGCAGGTGCCGTCATGCGGGGCAGCATTCGTTCCGAGCATACCGCGCATGTCCGCATTGGTGGCTATGGCATCCTTGACGGAAGTTACTGGACCGAACTGGAAGGGCGCCGTCGCAAAGCACTGGTGCTGGACCACTGCCGCAATGCCCGTGTAGAAGGCATCCTTATGCTCGGCCCCAGCCAGTGGATGCTGGTTCTGGGTGCCTGCACCGATATCGCCGTGGAAGGCGTGCGACAGATCGCTAAAGAAGGCAGCACCGACGGAATCGATATCTGCGGCTCACGTCGCGTACGCATTACCGGCTGCTGCCTTCACAACGGCGATGATAATATTGCCATAAAGGCCATTCGCAATCGCTCCGGCGAGGACGAGCGCGTTCCCCTTGGCTTTCCCGACGAAGACTGGAAAGGCACGGTGGAGGATGTCGTTGTCGAGAAGTGCAGCCTTTATAAGATCAACGGCGGCAGCAGCATGGAAATCGGGTATGAAACGAGCACGGATCACATCCGCAACATTCGGTTCGAGAATATTGACGTGCTGGCCATGCATAACTTCGGCTCGGTATTTGGCATCCACAACGGTGACCGCGCCTGTGTGGAAAATATTGTGTGGAACAACATACGCGTTGAACATCATTACGATAAGCTGATCGATTTTCGCGTAGTCAAATCGCGCTGGAATATTGATAAAGAGCGAGGCTCCATAGGCAACATTACGCTGAGCAATATCAACGTGCTGCAGACACAGCACAATGGCGGCTATACGGTGAGCATGATGTCAGGAATCAACGGGCAACACATCATTGATGGGATCAGAATCTCCAACTTCGTGCTTGGCGGTCGCGTCGTGCGTTCTGCCGATGACCTGGATTTGCTCACCCGCCACGTCCATAATCTCATTTTTGCAGACGCGGAAAATTAGCGGTCTGGCTCAGTCCGAGTCGCTTTGCATCAGGCTCTGAAAACGTGGAGACGCTGCTGTCAGCGTCCCTCGGCCTTTATCTGGCCATCTTTGCCGAATACATCAAAGCTGGACATATGGCTGATGCCTGGCTGCCCTTGTGTATTTCCTGAGTAGGAAGGAGTCCTTGAGCGATTGGCATCCCTGGTTTGCTTCGTATAGTAACGCTCGCTCTCATTGTTACGCCCCCGCGTTGCGTTGAAAGCAGATAGATCCTGAGAGGAGGCGTCAAAACCCGTCGAGTTTCCGCCGCCATTGGTGCTGTCCCCACCCTCGCCGGACAGAATCTGGAAGTTCACTGGTATGCCACTGAATGTCAGCAGGTAATTCGAGGAGGCGCTAAGAGTACCAGGCAGGATGAGGTAATCGCCTGCCGTTTCACCCGGTGCACGGCCCAGAGAGCCCAGCAGACTGTCGCCGGCTACCAACTCGCCGGTACTAAGTGTATAGGTTAGCGCGGGATCTTCTTCGCCAATGTATTTTTCCTGGCCGGAGTTCGGCATCACCGCGATGTTGCGCGGAGCAATGTTGAATAGCACGGACGGAATAAAGTTGATCGCGTAGTTGGCAGATGCAGCCAGTGTCCCCTGGGTGATAGCGTAAGCCCCCGCGTTTTCTCCATTCAGACGTGAGAGCTGGCCTGTAAGTCTGTCACCATTCACCAGACCTGCACCACCCACCACATAAGTCAGGCTGGGATCACCATAGCCATATATCTTGCCCTGACCCGAGCCCGGCGTAATGGTAAGCGCCCGAGGATTGATATTGAAGAGAACCGAGGAATCAAATGTAAGGAGGTAGCTGGGCGGTGCCATCAGATTGCCCTGCGTAATGACATAGCTTCCCACATTGGGGCCGCCGGTATAGGTTAGTTGCCCTGTCAGTGTATCTCCAGGAACGAGGCTTCCGCTCGTAATGCTGTAGGTAATTCCGGGATCACTATCCCCATAGACTTTGCCCTGACCGAAGTGAGGAGTCACGGTAATCGGCGCGCCATTGATGGTGAACAGCACAGGTGTGCTGGAGAATGTCAGTGTATAGTTACTGCCCACGCTAAGGCTCCCCTGGCGGATCTGGTAGTAGCCGGCAGCTTCACCACTGTCGCGGCCGAGACTGCCGCTGAACGTATCCCCATTGCGGAAACCATCGCCCGAGGTACTAAAGGTGTAGATGGCAGGATCCGCCGCTCCGTACATCTTGTTTTGCCCGGAATCGGGTGTCACCACAATAGAACGGGGATTTATGGTGAAGTAAGTACCCCCGGCAAGTGACAGTGAGTAATTTACACCAGCCGCAATAGTGCCCAGAGTGTAGCTATAGGTACTCACATTCTCGCCGGCGACTCGGCCGGGATTTCCGGTCATCGTATCGGTGCCGTACAGTCCATCACCCGTCACGGTGTAGCCAAACGCAGGATCTGCGTCGTCATAAAGTTTGCTGAGCCCAGGCGTGGGATTAATCACAAGACTGCGAGGATTAATCGCGAAGAAAACCGGCGTTGAACTCAGCGACACGGCATAGTTGGGATTCATCGCGGAGGTAACAGAGCCCAGCGTTATCGGGTAGTTACCTACATTCGGGCCGCCCGCGTAAGTCAGGGCACCGCTAAGTGTTTCGCTGTTCGCCATGCCGCTTCCACCTACGGTATAAGTCAGCGCAGGATCTGCATAGCCATATACCTTGCTCTGGCCCCCGGTGGGAATGATAGTCACAGGCCGTTGCGAGATCTCAAACATAATCCCCGGCGTGAAACTGATCGCATAGTTTGGAGATGCACTAAGCGAGCCCTGGATTATCGCATAGTCGCCCACGTTTTCACCGGCAATTCTGGATAACGCACCGACCAGACTGTCCCCGGTATGCAATCCGTCTCCAGAGACACCAAATGTCAGTGCAGGATCAATATTTCCGTAGAGTTTGTCCTGCCCACTGACAGGAGTGATAATAAGCGATCGTTGATTGATACTAAAATTCACTGAGGTGGAATTTAGCGTAACAGAGTAGTTTGGGTTATTCGCCGTCGTTACGGTACCCAGCGTTATCGGATAACTTCCCGCATTCGGACCGCCTGCATATGAGAGAAGTCCCGAAAGCGCTTCCGCACCTGCCAATCCGTCGCCACCAACGGTGTAGTTCAACACGGGATCGGCATTACCATAGAGCTTGCTCTGTCCCGACAGCGGATTAATGACAACAGAGCGCTGGTTGATGGCAAAATAGACCGGCGCCGCGTTCAGAGTAATCGCATAGTTCGGATTATTCGTCGTGGTCACCGAACCCTGATTGATGAGGTAACTGCCAACATTCGGTCCACCCGAGTAAGAAAGGGCGCCGCTCAGGGCATCACCAGTCGCCAGGCCGTCACCTCCCACATCATACAGAAGTACGGGATCGGGATTTCCATAGAGCTTGCCTTGTCCCGCAACTGGATTAATCACTACAGCGCGCTGATTGATCGTAAAGCTTCCAGGAGACACTCTCAGCGTGATGGCATAGTTCGGATTGTTAGCAGATGTCAGCGTCCCCAGCGTAAAGACGTGCGCGCCTGCGTTCTGCCCACCCGCATAGGCAAGTGTTCCACTTAAAACATCCGGAGTGATGAGGCCCAGGCCCCCTACTGTATAGAGCAGGGTCGGATCCATATTGCCATACAGTTTGCTCTGGCTGGCTGTTGGG
Organism: Methylacidiphilales bacterium; assembly: GCA_041287705.1. Taxonomy (GTDB): domain Bacteria; phylum Verrucomicrobiota; class Verrucomicrobiia; order Methylacidiphilales; family UBA1321; genus LW23. Next base: position 21,493 of record JBGGNE010000407.1, read on the forward strand.
TTGATTGTAATCGACCGCGGATTGATCGTGAAATCGACGGTCGAAGCGTCCAGCGAAATGACATAGTTTGGGTTATTCGCCGAAATAAGGGTGCCTAGCGTCAGGGCATGGATACCTGCATTCTGTCCGCCAGTATAGGACAGCGCACCATTCAAAGAGTCCCCACTCAGCAGGAAACCAGCGGAAAGCCCATAAGTGAGAAGCGGATCGCTATCGCCATAGATCTTGCTCAGCCCGGAAGTCGGCAGGATAGTGATATTGATGGGGCTGTTTGTCAGCGTAAAGTAGGCGGAAGTATCTTGCACAACTGACGCATTGTAAGTCCCCAGAATGTTATTGGCTGTTAGGGAAAACGCCGCCTGATTGGATGCGTTCAGCGTTTGAGTCAGCGTGCCGGTAGCAGTCGCACCACTTCCCGGTAATGAAAGAGAAACAACACTTCCCGCCAGATTGGTAAGACCAGGATCATTAGAAGTGACAGTAACGACAAGCGGGCTGGCAAACGCCGTTGTAAGCTGGGCACTCTGGCCGGATCCACTCGTCGCCGTATACGTAAAGCCCTGCGACTCAAAGGCGCCAATATCCGCCTTGCTTCCTGCCGGTCGTGCAATACCGCGCTGATCCACACCTGCAACAGCCAAGGCAGGACCCTTTGCCAGCGCAGGGCTGCCGGGCAGAAGCGCCATGGTGAGAGTCGTCCCGCCATAGTTACCCAGAGGCGCAAGCTTTGCATCCAGCGGGGCTCCGAACGTCCCGGTCTGCGTGTACGTGTCCGGGAAAGTCGTCGTATTCGTCTTTAATGGCGTGCCTGAAATGCCTTCCCTGATGCCTATCAGATTGTTACCTGAATCCGTAAATACGTTGTTGGGCTGAGTAAGGATGTCCACGCCATTAGCTGCGACTATTGGACCAGTATTGCCCGCTACAATGCTGTTCAGCAGAGTAATAGTAAGAGCGCTGGTATTGTTCGTGAGAGCTATGCCGCCGCCAGTAGAATTGGCAGAATTACGGCTGACAGTAGAATTTTCGACGGTAACTGACCCATTATTAGCATAAACTCCGCCACCCGTTGTACCCGTAGTGTTATTACCTATAGTGGAATTACGAATAGTCAGGGCTCCACCAATCGTAGCTATACCGCCACCGAGCGAAACCGAACTATTATTAGCCACTGTACTGGAAGTAATGCCTACAGTGCCAGTCGTAATATAGATACCGCCACCGCTTCCTGTTGTGCCATTCAATGCCCTGTTGCCAGTGAAGCTGGAATTCGTAAATGAAATGGCACCTGATAACACAAAAAGACCACCTCCATTTCCCGCCGTTGAGGTATTGTTCGCAATAATACTATTTGTAAAAGTGCCGTCAGAAGTAGAGGAATAAATTCCACCTCCACGATTGGGAGAGCTGTTTCGCTGAATCGTGGAATCCATTATCGTGAACTTGCCCGCTGCAAGATACAATCCGCCACCGCCATTGTTTATGCTCGAGCTTACAACATTAACTGTATTATCCGAAATAATAGTTCTGGTTATATTATTATTTTCTGCTGCGGTTGAATTATTTATCAACACACCGCCGGCGCGTAACGCAGAAGTATTAAAGCTAATTATGCTGTCAGTAATATTTACTGCAGTACCTGCTCCACTACCACTACTATAAATACCGCCGCCCTCTCCAATTGTACCCGAAGCTGTGTTATTGTTAATCGAAGAGTTATTGCGTATAGTAAGTGCGCCCGAAGCTCTTATACCGGCTCCTTGCGTACCTGTAACAGTCGAAGTTGACGTTGTGAAATTATTTGAGACTGAAGTACTGTCTAAAACAGTTGCTACCGTCGTAAAAATTCCTGCACCCTGATAAAGAGAAGAATTTCCCGAGATCGTAGATCCCGTTATTGTAACAGAGGCACCATTCTGATACAGTCCGCCACCGTTACCAGATGTAACTACGTTGTCAGAAATTGTGGTATTGGTGATTGTCATAATACCCAGGTTCAGAACCCCTCCCCCTCTGTCGACAGCGGTATTTCGAGTTATAAGGGAGCCGTCAATAGTGTAATTTCCCGCAAACGAGTAGATTCCACCTCCGCCGCTGGTGGATGTAAGAGTAATAACGTTATCTGCCAATGTTGTCCTGTTAAAACTACCCGTTGACCCATTTACATAGACACCTGCGCCACCAGTGATTGCAGTATTGTTGGAAATATAGCTGTCGTATGTATTAATTACATGGCCGCCTCCATAGTTATAAGTGCCTGCTCCCGAACCGGACGTTCCGGTCAAATAGTTGTATGTAATGTAAGATTGATTCTGTATAATCAGTCTTCCACCCTGATTAGCAATACCACCACCATTGGTTGCCACCGTTGTCGAGGTTGTATTATTGTGGCTAACCGAGCTGGAGTCTATTGTTGTTATCGACGCACCTCCACTTACAAACATTCCAGCGCCAAGAGTTGGCGCTGTGTTATAGGTGACTGTGGACCCTGTCAGATTTAAAGTGCCGGTATTATAAATACCCCCGCCTCCGCTAGTAGAATTAACAACAAAATTATTGGATACGTCGGAGCTTGTAATTGTAAGCGAAGCGGATGCATTGGCAAATCCGCCTCCTTTTTCCCCCGCTGAATTCCTTAAAATCCGACTATTATCGATTACTATAGTTCCAGCAGCAAAATTAATACCACCCCCGCTCGACGCAGCCGATGTTGTTGTGTTATCTGTTATATCGGTATTAATAATATTAACGACACTTCCATTTATTGTCATACCGCCGCCGTTACCTCGGCCAGTGTTAAATGTAACAAAACTGTCCTCCAGGTATAGAGTACCGGCCGAATTCGCGCTATAGATACCGCCGCCACTGACTCCTGCAGCAAATAATGAATTATTGGTGACCGTGCTTCTTCTTATATTTAATTTGGTTCCAGCATTACCATACACTCCTCCTCCGCTAGACGCTGTATTACCGGAAATTGTGGAATCATTAATGTTGAATGTTATTGTCGCGGTATTTCCATACAATCCACCGCCGCCGTTATTGGTTGCAGTACCATTCGCCGTATTCCCTGAGATCGTGGAATTATTTACTGTAACAGTAGTATTTCCTGTAACATAGATTCCGCCACCACTTCCGGTAACAGTATTATTAGTGATAATCGAATTATTTATCGTAATATTACCCGCGGCGACGTTAAGCCCCCCACCATTGGCTCCAGACCCGTTTGTGAACGTAAAACCAGATATAACAACTGTGCCGGTAGAACTCTGCATGGTAACGACGCTGCCACCAGTGGCCGTGGCATCTACAATTGTTGTAGCGCTTCCGGCGCCTGTCAAAGTAAGTCCCTTGTTAAAGGTGAGGCGCTCATTATAAGTGCCTGCGGCCACATTGACCGTTCCGTTAGCCGCAACAGCGGACAGACCGTTCTGGATTTTACCAGCAGCTCCAACATTCACTGTCGTTACACCCGTTCCTGTAATGCTGGGACCCGAAATGGCGGCGTTCAGGTTCAGTTGCGGTGTTGTAAAATTCAAAGTGCCCGCCGTAGCTGTGATGGCAGCGCTGACAATGATGGAAGTCGTCGCGTTGAGGGTGACCGTGTTTCCGGAATTGAGCGCGGTTACTATGGTGCTCGCATTAATCGTGCTTGCAGCGGTCGGGGAGTTTGTGTTGCTGACAAGACTTGCAGTGCCTCCCGTTGCAACAACTTCAAGCGTAGCAGGATCCAGCAGCCACTCGCCGCCACCCGTTAGAACTGTTGTCGCAAGTCCGATGCTCAGATCGTGTCCGGACGTTTCGACCCAGCCACCAGGACCGCCGTTCGAGCCCTGTGCAGAAATGCTTCCGTTGAAATCCGTAATGCCGGTGGACCAGACGACCACTTTACCGCCTGCTTCCGGCGTCACGGTGCCCCGAGCGGAAAAGCCGTCGGCCTTAAGTTCAGCACCGGCCTCGACGGTGACCAGCCTGGCCTGCTCCAGCGTGCCATGGCCCCGAGCATCCCCGCCAACCAGAATCGTACCGCCTTTGCCACCTGCCGCATTTTCCCCGCGGGGATTCTGCCTTGCGGAGACATCGATTACTGAACCCTTCTTCAGATCTATTCGCCCCGCCAGCACACGGACTTCACCGCCTGATCCGTCTTTGTTTACCGCACGAACTCGCCCTCCCGCACCATTAACTATGGTGCCACCAGTAGATGAGAGATAAACGCGCCCGCCTTCAGTGCGAGACCCCGTGGCGCGGATGACACCAGTATTATTGATGGCCAGGGCGTACTCATTACCTCCAGCGGCTTTAAACTCAGCAACCGCAGCCTTTACCCGGCCGGTATTAATAATGCCCGTTTCGCCCGCTGCACCCCTTGCATTCGGCATAATATAGACGCGCTCGGCTCCTTCGCTCTTAATCAGAACTTCTGTGCCGGCGGCCAGTTGCGCGCGACCATTGCGAGCGGTTATCCTGCCATGATTTTCCACTTGGCGGGCTATAAGGGTAATGTCGCCGTCCGTCGCCTTGATCTTACCGTAATTGACGACCTTCGCGGTCGAATCGCCCTTGAAGTTCATTGACTTACCGTTCATGAACTGAGCGTCCGTCACATCAAGAGAGCTCGCGGTAAAACCTCCGCCTGTATTGACGCGACCGGTCTTACCAATAACGACGCCATTGGGATTGACGAGATAAACACGTCCATTGGCGTTAAGTGAGCCGTAGATCTGTGACGCATTTCCGCCCGTAACGCGGTTGAGAGTGGCCGAGGAGCGTCCCGGCTGTACAAACGTCGTGGTTTCGCCCTTGGCAATTGAAAAATCCCGCCAGTTGACAACAGCGCGCTGGCTCGTCTGGTTCACGGTTACCTGACCCGGTGCCGTGGATATAGTGGCGGAGCCACCCGCAACGGTTCCCCCGGAAGGATTACCATAAACCGGCAGTTGCAGAGGCAGAGCTACCCACACAACACACCAGGCGGCAACAACCACACTGTACCAACGACGCGGCGAAAATACTGAGCTTAGCATGTGAGAGATCCAGGGGGCAAAAGGGCGATGTAATGAGCCGTCACGCCAGCACGGCAATAGATGCAATGGCGAACACCTTAAAGTTAAGAGGTTTTAACGGATAGTAAAGCATCACATCATCATTCAGGCACCATAAACAATGCATACAGATGAAGACACAAGCCACTTATTGTAAAATACTTACATGGTCCATTACATTCTGTTACATCTGCCCGGACCGACTTCATGAGACAAGCGCCTGAATGGCGATCATATGCGATGAGTCATGACTGCGCCCCCCCCCAATTCTCCGAAACTCTACATGAGTCTAATTTGAGTAAGGGTTACTGCATCGAGTAGACCGATTCATGCATTTACGACTGGCTTTCTGCATCGCGCTATTTCTGGCCTGCGCGATATCTGGTGCCAGAAGGATCTGGCCACCGTTGACACAGCAAGCCAGTCACTTTCACTCACCGTTCCGGCCCATGGCGTGGTTTTGAGCAAATTCACCACAGCCTCAGGCAGTAAGATGCGCTGGACCTACTCAAAGGACTTTAGTCGCACGCCTGGCACCGGGGGCTCGAACTGAGCTTCATCGGCAGCTCCCGGGCAGTAGGGAAAACTTCCCAGATGAGCCATGACGTACCAGGCACACATTTCCCCGTTGTCTTCGTCGCCCGGCAAAATGTCCGGGCTGTAAAGCTCGTCGCAGACACGTCGCACCCAGTGAGCTGTTTTCTCCGGCTGACCGTTTAGCGCATAAAGAAACAGGTTGCCGTGCACAGGCTGATTGGAGTGCGAATACTGGCCAAAGCCCGGCAGCCCCGCCGCGTGAGAAGGTCCTTCATGTCCCGCTACCGCCATTTCCGTCATCTCGTGGATTTCAAACCCGTAATGGCCTACCTCAAATTTCGGCGGAAGAGCAAACATGCGATCCAGCTTATCGCACAGCGCCTGACTGCCGCCATGTAACCCCGCCAGGCCAGGAACATCATGCGGAACGTTAAAGGAATGTTGCCAGGGTCCGCCCTCAATATAACCGCCGCCCCAGCGAAACTCTTCGAACGGATGCTTCCACGATCCATCCGATAAACGCTCGCGCATGAAGCCGGTGCCGGAATCGAAAACGTTGCGATAGTTGAAAGTGCGCGGCTTAAGAATGGCCGCCTCTTTCTCCCGACCCAGATAGCGGGCTACCTGCATCACGCAGAAATCTTCGTACGCATAATCCAGCGTCGCCGATACCGAGTAGCGATGGCGATCCACCGGAACGTAGCCCAGGCGCAGGTAATCCTCCAGGCCTTCGCGCCCATAGCAGCCATCATCGCTCGGCACCGTGGCATTCTTCCACAGGTATGGAAAGACCGCTTCGATATCCCAGCCGGTAATTCCACGGGCAACGGCATCTGCCACCACGGCGTCAAAGTGAGTGCCTATCATGCAGGCCTTGGGGCCGGGACTTGGCCACTTGGGAGTCCAGTCCGCCTCGCGCGAGGCGTTCAGCCAGCCTTCAAGTAACGGAACCAGCTTATCGGGATAAGCTTTTGCCAGGAAAGGATAAACCGTGCGATGTGTATCCCAAAAGCCGTTGTCCGTGCACAGCGGCCCGGAATGAATGCCGCCATCATACGGACTGTAGTGCACAGCCCGTCCGTCAAGATCAATCTCCTCCAGTTGCCGGGGAAAAAGCAGCGTTCGGTAAACACATGAATAAAACGTCCGGGAGCGGTCATCACCATTACCGGGATGCTCAAAGCGTCCCAGCAGATCGTCCCATGTTTTCTGCGAAGCATCATGGAGTTCCCCAAAAGAGTGCCGTGCAAGCTCGAGCGAGTGGGAGTGTTTCGCCACTTCAACGCTGATAAACGAAGCCGCCAGACGCAGCTCCACCCGCCTGACTCCACGTGGAAACTCCCAGACACCGCCATTGGCCAGCGCTGTGAATTCGGAGACTTTCTCGCTAAAATCTCCAAAGAAAGAAAGGCGAAAGCCCTCTGGCACGCCGCCGCGGTGGTCCTGCGTGTACCCGACAAATGCCTGCAGGTCCGCACCTGTCGCATTTACGGATTGGCCCTGGTCGCCACGAAAGAAAAGTCTTACTTTAAGCGGTTCATCGCTCTGCGCTGTGAAGACAAAGATGGAGCCTCGCGCTGTCGGCACCATTTCGCAGAGGATCCCGTGGCGGCAAAGTTCCAGCTTCATCCCATGCGGATAGCACTCCTGCAAGCGATAGGCGGAAGCCTGATGCTCGGCACGATCCAGCACCTGCCCGTGAAATGCGGTGACAAGCAACGTCGAGTAATCCTGCATCCAGGGGCTGGCCTGATGGGTCAGGCGCATCCCCCACAACTTGCGGTCGGCAGGATGAAAGAACCAGCAATCCTCCCGAGTCTGCAGCGACCAGTGATGAAGTCCAAACGGCTGTGCGCTGACAGGCAATGTATTGCCCCGCGAAAACTCGCGATCCGAGGCTGTGCCCTGAAGGGGATTGGCAAGGCGCGACAGACTTCCTGAAAAGGCCGGGGAGACCGAAACTGATTCGTTCATAGTAAAGGAGCTACCTTCCTACATGGTTAACGTCCTGGAGGAAAGCACCTTGCCATTCCAACTATCGAATCATTCCGCGAACCTGTAGCACTGTCGCCCCACTGCATCGCCTATCTGATGAGAGAATAGTACGCTAGCATCATCGCACCAATGCGCAGCTTCCGATCAGACGCGGAACTCCATTGCTTAAGGTGCACGAGCCTGGCCGCAATGCGCGGAAGTCCGGATTGTGGCTGAAACGCCCGGACAAATATTGGGCCGGCTTCATTCCTGCCGATAACTCTACCCCTAATTTTGGGAATGAGCAGGAGTGCGATACGGTCGACACACCCAGCTTCAAGCCAGGAAGCAGTGAAATCCGCTGAACCCGCCACGAAAAGATACCGCGCGCCGCCAGCATGCGCTGCCTCCAGAATAGAAGCGGGTGACTGGTCTGCCGACGCTGGGGAAGTATGCGAAACCTCACGCGCCTGCAGTGAAGAGCTCAAATCCGGTGCAACATCAAGATCACTGACAACCCAGCGATTCTGCCGTAAAGGCTTGCTTTGAGAAAACTGGACGGAAGGAAACGGCATGGGCACTCCATCCCAGGAAACCGCGCCCATCAGGATAATGATGGGAAATCGACGGTTTCCAGAGCCTCGCATTACAGATGGCGTGTCTATGCCCAATCTCAGACGTTATTTCTTCTTTGCCTTCAGTTCTTTGGTCGCATCCTTGAGCGGGAGTACCTTGCCAATGCTCCCCTTGGATTTGGCGAAAGCAAAAGTCTTCTCGGTCTTTTCAACCGGAGCCCTTACGCCAACTTTCTTTGTGGTCGCCTTACCTGTAACGGGCACTTCCGCAGCGACAGGCTCGGGTGTTGGTGCGGGGGCAGGAATCGGAGCAGAAGCAGGTGCAGCCACAGTAGCGGACTTCTTGGCTTTAGGTTTGGCAGCGGCGGCAACGATGGGGGCTGGTGCGGCGGCAGCATTAGGCGTCGCCTTCACGACATCGGCGATACGGACTGTGTAGTCTTCGATTACGGGATTGCTGAGAATATCGCGGCAGATTTCATCCAGTTTCGCGCCCGAGACTTCGCCTTCAGAAGCGTCTACTTCCAGCTCAATAAACTTACCGATACGCACGGAGACAGCCTTCTCCAGGCCCTGCGTGTGCAGGCAGCGCAGAACCGCGTCACCCTGGGGGTCAAATACACTCTTCTTGGGCGTAACAAAAATTTCTACTTTCATGAGATAGTGGTGAAAAAGGGAGAAAAGCCGAAACGGACGAGCCCGCATTCTCCCCATCTAATGGCTTCCTGTCAAAAGCAAAGCAGGGCCGCGGCGCACCTAAAGCAGAAAAAACCGTGGAAATAGTAGCCAGTTCTCCTTGGCTAATCCCTTATGTCGTACTATGGTCGGCGGGGTAAGGATACGGTAACCCATGGATAAGACGAACGAAATCCTGATAAAAGCTCCTCTGGCTGATGTATTTAGCGTGGCATCGGATCTGGCCAACTGGCCCAGTTTCCTGCCCCATTATCGCTATAATAAATTCCTTAGTCGCATGCCATGGGGCGGTGTGGTGAAGATGTGCGCGACGCGTACCGGTATTGTAACCACATGGGTTTCCGTCTTCCGCAGCGATCCTGAGAACCAGCAGCTTCACTTTGAGCACCTGAATTCTGCCTTCGATGCAACGAAAGGCATGAAGGTGACCTGGACATTTACTGATCGTGGTACAGATGGCGTGCATATCGCCATTCACCATAGCCATACCCTCAACTGGCCAATTGTCGGCGGCTTTGTAGCCAACTGGATAGTCGGATGGTTTTTCATCTCCCATATTGCTAATAAAACCCTTAATGGTCTGAAAGAGCGTATGGAGTCGCACAAGTGATCCTTTTCGCACGCATCTCATTCTCGGAAAGGATCTTGTGAAACATCGTGTTGTCATTACTGGCATAGGAGCTCTTACTGCCATGGGCCATGGGGTTGAGGGACTTCGATCTGGCTTGCGTGCGCAGAAATCGCCCGTACGTTTCATTGAGCAGTTTGAAACTACGGACTTTTACGCAAAATGCGCTGCCTGGGCTTCGGATTACGATCCGACACATTACTTTCCTCCTCACCGCCTGAAGCGTCTGGACCGTTACGCTCAGTTCTGTATGGTCGTGACTCGGCAGGCTCTGGAAGATGCCGGTATCGCCCCCTGCCCTGAAGCGCCCACTTTTGATATCGGCGTCAGCTTCGGCACCGCCCTGGGCGGCATCACGAATGCCGAAAACCAGCATATGCGCTTCCTGCGTGAAGGCGCTAAAGCGATTCCTGCATCGCTCGCCCTCCAGGTCTTTGGAGGTTCCGCCCATACGAACATTGCGATCGCCTCCGGTTTCCGCGGTTATGGAACAACCAACAGCAACAGCTGCGCATCAGGCACAGTCTCGGTGGGTGAAGCCTACCGTGTTTTACGCGATGGTATGGCTCGCGTAATGGTGGCAGGCTCGGCGGAAACTCCGCTGGCTCAACTGACTTTTGGCGCGTTCGATGTGATCAAAACCATGTCAAAAGAGACGCAGCACCCGGAACTGGCGTGCCGTCCGTTTGACAGACGCCGCTCGGGTTTTGTGATGTCAGAGGCAGCATCCGCGCTTGTACTGGAGACCGAGGAGCATGCCCTGGAGCGAGGTGCCAGGATTTATGCGGAAGTGCTGGGCTATACCCTGAACAATGACGCGTACCATATGACTTCCTCGCTGCCGGAGGGAACTGCGGCTATCGAAGCCATGGTCCGGTCTCTTGATGAGGCGAAGCTGAAGCCCGGGCAAATCGGTTATATTAATGCACACGCCAGCAGCACGCCCATGAATGACGAGCACGAGCAGCATGCCATTACAAAGCTTTTTGGTGAAAAGACGCCTGCGGTAAGCGGAACAAAGGCGTATTATGGCCATCCGCTTGGGGCTGCCGGGGGCGTTGAAGCCGCCATATGTGCCCTCGCGATATCCGATGAATATCTGCCGGAAACGTTAAATTGCGAAGAGCCTGAACTGGCGCCCGGTTTTGACCTTATTATGGGCGAACCTCGCCGGCAACGTGTTAATTACGTCATGTCGAACAGTTTCGGCTTTGGCGGAATTAATGCCACCCTGGTTCTGGGCCGTTACGGATTGTAGAGTATGCGCCTTCCTTCGACAAAATGCCAGCAGGTTTGAAACGGTATGGATAAAATGCCACAACTTCCTCTGTACGATGTAGTTGTGGCCGGCGCTGGTCCCGCCGGGGCCATGGCGGCATTGCAGTTGGCTAAGGCAGGCCGCCGCGTTGTTATTCTGGAGAAAATGCGCTGGCCGCGAGAGAAAGTGTGCGGTGACTGTTTGAACCCAAGCGCCTGGGCAATCTGGCAGAGACACGGTCTTGAGGAAGAATTCCGCGCGTTACCACAGCACGTCAATCACGGCGTGTGCCTTGAGCGAGATGGGCGAGAAGTATTCCGGCAACAGTTTCGGCAGCAGTCGCGGTGGGGTGCCCGGGCCGTCCGGCGCGATATTCTGGATGCCTGGCTTATTGGCAAAGCGGTGGAGGCGGGAGCCACGTTCGTTCCGGAAGTCACTGTAACTGGAGTAGATACAGAAACCGGCCTGGTGGAAACTACCGAAGCCGATTACCATGGCCGCATCGTTCTGGGCGCAGACGGCCGCAACTCCACGGTGGCTCGTATGGCCGGGCTGATGCCGCAGAATGCCGGTCGCTGCGGTCGCGTGGCATGGCAGGCCAAGCTGAGCAGCGCGCTGGTTGATGACTTTGTTCACATGAACATCTTTCCCGAAGGTTACTGGGGTATTGCCCGGGTAGATGATACGACCGCCAACCTCTGTATGGTGCTGGGCAAGGGCTCAAAGGCAGCGCCCCAGACAATGCTGGCACGCTATTTTCCGGGTGTTTTACCTTGCTCATGGCGCAGCGTTACTCCGATTACACGCGCTGCATCAGCACTCGGCAAAGGCCGTGTATGGCTGGCCGGCGATGCGGTACGAATGGTGGAACCGTTCACTGGCGAAGGCATATACTTTGGCCTGGCAACGGGTGAACTGGCAGGACAATGCCTGGTGAAGGCGTTGGATGATCTTGATCAGAAAGCAAAAAGTGACTCCCGGCTACTTTCAGCCCGTCTGACTGATTACCGCAGGCAGCATAGCCGGCTGTATGGAGTACGCGTGCGAGTGAACGATTTTGTTCATTGGTGCGCAAGAAGTCCGGCGGTGGCCATGCGGGCTGTGGGAATGCTCGCGGCAGTGCCCGGCGTGCTGCCTTCTCTTGTGCGCTGGGTACATCCACCTGATTATGAGGAAGTCAGGACATGAGCATTACTTGCCTTGATGTGCGCCTATAACGTCGAATTCTACAGTGAGCGCAATGTCATCGTGCGAACGTTCAACAAACCCAAAAACCTCAGACGCGTCGCCACTCGATACGCCCGATCGCCAACCTCAAAGCCGATCCATATTTGCATTCGCGGCTGCCGAAGACCTCCCGGACTTAGACTATTCTTACACCTGCTGAACGCTCGGTACTCGTCCGTCCGCGTCGGGGCAGCACGATAAGGTAGAGCTTTTCGCATCTTGTCTCTATTTTTTACATTTCATATTGCCTGCCCGTTGAAGATTGGACAGCATTAGCTGTTCTTACGCAGCTCAATTCTGCCCCGCTCAAACTTTTTACGTTGTATGTATTCCCGAAATTCAGAGCCTGGATTCTTTACAAAGCTTATTGCGACATGGTGCATGCTTTGGATCGCCATGCCCTCATTTTTGCCGCTGATGGCAAATCCTTCCGGTGGTACCGTGGCGGGCGGTTCTGTGACGATTGCATCCGGGCCGGGTGGTACGGTGACGGTGAATCAGAGCAGCCAGAAGGCGGTGGTGAACTGGCAGAATTTTTCAATTCAGCAGGGCGAGACCACGACGTTTGTTCAGCCCAACAGTTCTTCCGCCACGCTTAACCGGGTGACGGGCGGACAGATGTCGCAGATTCAGGGGACGCTGAATGCCAATGGCAAGGTGTATCTGATTAATCCGCAGGGCGTTGTTATCGGCAAGACGGGGCGCGTTAACACGGGCGGCGGTTTTACAGCGTCGACGCTGGATGTAAGCGACCAGGAGTTTCTGGCGGGCAAGGGCATGACGTTTAAGGGCAGCTCTTCGGCTTCTGTGGTCAACCAGGGCAAGATAAAGGCGGTGAATGGCGACGTGATGCTGATTGCGCGCCAGGTGGACAATCAGGGCAAGATTACGGCCCGCAACGGGGAAGTTCATCTGGCCGGTGGACAGGAGGTACTGGTGCAGCCCAGCGGTACAGCGGGGCAGCGTGTGTTTATCCGCGGCGGCACGGGGTCTGTCGCCAACTCCGGCACTATCCGGGCCACGGCGGCGGAGCTTCGCGCGGCGGGCGGCAATGAGTACGCGCTGGCGGTGAATAATACCGGCGTGATTCGCGCCACGGGCGTGGATAAGAGCGGCGGCCGCATTGTCCTGAAGGCGGAAACTGGCGGTGGCGATGGATCCGCATTAGTGCCCAAAAATTCCGGCAAGGTCCAAAACTCCGGCAAGCTGATTGCCAAAGCAAAGGCGCCGGGCAAGAACGGCGGCCAGATTGTGGTGACGGGCGAGCGCGTTACTATTGCCACGGGCAGCCTTGTAGATGCCAGCGGCCAGCGCGACCAGCGTGACGCTGGACTCAGTACTGGAGGTGGCAACGGCGGCACGGTGCGTATTGGCGGCGGTTTTCAGGGCAATGATTCCTCCATCGCCAACGCGAAAGTGACAGTGGTAGAGCAGGGCGCGAGTATCGTGGCGGACGGCGGCACAAAGGGCGGCAGCGTGGTAATCTGGTCCGACAAAGCCACCGGCTTTTACGGGAGTATCTCCACCAAAGGCGCTCCGAACGATCCTGATGCGAACTATGGTTCCCCGCAGACTCCAGAGGAAAGCGCCGCCTCGACCGGCCCCGGCGGATTTGTGGAGGTAAGCAGCCGCAATTACCTGGAGTACCGCGGCCTTGTGGAAACGGGCGGCGGCACGCTGCTGCTGGATCCCAGCAATATCACGATTATTGCCGGCTCCGGCACGACAAATCTTACCGCCGGTCCTGACTTCGTGAGCACTGCGGCAACATCCACTATTGGCGCAACCGACATTATCACCCTTCTCAATGCCGGCACCAGCGTCATTATCCGGACAAGCAACAGCTTTCATGACTCCAGCGGTCTGCAGACCACCATCACAGGCGACAACACCAGCGGAGATATCTCGGTCGAGGCTTCCCTTGGCTGGGTCAGCACCGCCAGTCTGACTCTGCTGGCGCATGACGATATCATTGTGCTTGGCAGCATTATCAACAGCGGCACTGGCGCGCTCTCCCTTGTCGGCGGCTGGTCCACCTCGTCCACGGATGTCAATACTATCCGGACCAGCGGCAACTACGGATACTACGGCAACCTTCAGAACTCAGCCGGTTTTGTCTCCAACAACGGTGGCTCGGTATTTATAGGATCCCCTACGAGTTCGACCGTATCGCGAATAGCCAGCGCGGGCGGCGGCGTTAATGTGATGGGCTACAACGTTGTGGTGCAGGGCGGTAACGCTACTAATGCATTTTCGCAGATCGGCTCCCGCATCAGCACAGGTGCCGGCAGCACTATCACCATCAACTACAACGGACTCGTCAGCGTTCTTGGCGGCACGGGCGACGGCTCCTACGCACTGATTGGACATGGAGGGCCGAGTCTGTCGCCCAACCTGGATTTTGGGGGCGATATTTCCATTACCGGTGTGGATGGCCTTGGGCCGGGCACGCGGGGCGTCAACCTGGTCGGGGGGACGGGCCCGCGCAGTTTTGCGCAGATCGGTCACAATCGCAGCAATGTCGGCCCAGGCACGGGGACGACATCGGGAAATATCACTATCCAGGGCTTCCTGGGCGATATTAACTTAACGGCACGTAATACAACCTCCTGGGCTCAGATTGGTCATGGCGGGGGCGGAACCGGCGCGGGAAGCATTTCCGGCGATATCACCATTGCTCCAGACAACGGTCTGCCAGGCCCTGCCTCTCTTCTGCTGGGCAACGGCGTGCAGCTGGGCTGGCTGATGGTGGGGCATGGCGGCGGCGGTTACGTAACTTCCTCGTCCACATCCGTCTACACGGACGTCGGCGGTACAGTGTCCGGAAACATTTCGCTAAGCAACCTTCTGAGTGTTGAGTTGTTCGACAGCCCGTCGGGAACCTTTGCCTTTACCCAGATCGGCCACGGCGGTTATAACTCCACGCTCAGAAATGTCACCGGCAATATCTCGATAACGGCACCCCGTTTTGTGTCTAACATCACATTAACAGCGGGAGGCGGCGACAATAACTACTCGCAGATTGGGCATCTGGGCGGGGGCAGCACCACCGGCGCGGCCAACGTACAGGCGCGCGGCAGTATTAACATTACAGGCTACTCCAGGCTGACGCTCAACGGCGCCACCGGGACAGCACAAAACGCGTATACCCAGATCGGGCATGGCGGAGCGGGTACTGTGGACAATCGTGCAATGCACGGTGTCTTTATTGGCACGTCGGATATCACCATCACAGGCCCTGCGACAGGACTGAGCGTTATTCTGAACGGCAGCGCCGGCTTGAACGATTACGCTCAGATCGGCCACGGTGGCTCTCAGCGAAGCGGAGATTTTCTGGTCGCCGATGTCAGTCTGCGGAATCTGACCTCGCTTAGCATGACCGGCGGTGCAGGAGGTCAGGCCTACTCTCTCATTGGCAATCACCAGCTCCTTACGTCGAATTCGATTTCCGGCGATATAACCATTGCCGGCATTGCCTCCGGCGCCACTTTCAGCCTTACCGGAGGCACTGGCGCGAGCGCGGAAGCGCACATCGGCCACGGCGAGGCCTTTTTCCAGGCACCGCAGGTTCTCGGCGATATCTCTATCACCAACAGCTCCACGCTCACCATGACCGCCAGGCCGACTAGCTCAGTACAGATCGGACATGGCGGTAGTTCCTCGCTTAAGGTCGTTTCGGGCAGTGTCAAAGGCGGGATTACGATAGCCGGCATTGGCGGCCCCGGCACAACCGTTACGCTCAACGGCAGTGACAGCGGCAACACCTTCGCGCAGATTGGGCACGGCGGCTACGATACCGCGAGCGGCACCAACACCATGGACGCCTATGGCGCCATAACCATCTCGGCAGCCACCATCCAGCTTACGGGCGGTGTCGCCAGCGGTATCTCGCAGGCTCAGATCGGACACGGCGGCATCCTTTCTCATCTCAACACGTCCACCACCGACTCTGTTTATCTCCCCAATATAGTTCTTAATCTCACCACCCTGACGATGAACGGGACAATCGGCTTTGCGCAGGTCGGCAACGGCGGTCGCAATGCGTCTGGCAGTTACCGGGGCGACATCACAATGAATTTTACAGGGACCGGCAGCACTATGGATCTACTCGCCGGCTCCGGGCTTGTTCAGGTGGGCAACGGCGGTCTCGGCTACAATTCCCCTGCAGGGATTCTATCCGGCAACATCCTGGTAAATAATGTGGCAACCATCAATGTGAAGGGTGACACCTACTACTCTCAGATCGGTGCGGGCGGCCATAGTTCTGCCTCCAACCAGATAAGCGGAAACATCACTCTTAACATGATCGCCGGCGGTGGAACGCTTAACGTGTTCGCGGGCAGCGCCAACAACAACGCGTACGCGCAGATCGGCCATGGCGGTTACTCGGCGAACAGCCAAAATGTCAGCGGCAATATTGAGATCAACAATGCGTCAACTGTTGACATGCGTGCCGGTAGCGGAACGAGCACCTACGCGCAGATTGGCCACGGCGGCGTCAGCTTTACTCTAAGTGGCAACAGCGTACTCACTGGCTCCGTCAGTCTCCTTAACGCCAGCAATCCGACCGCAGCCACCCTCACCATGGGAGTTCTGGGGGGCACCGGCGATAAGGGCTACACGCAGATAGGCCACGGCGGTTATGGATTTATGGTGTCCAATAATACTGGTGTGGACGGCGCCATTGAGCTGACCAATGTTGCCCAGCTCACCATGAATGGAGGCACCTCGATAGGACGCTACGCCCTTATCGGCCATGGTGGCTACACCACCAGTACGGGTAGTTATGGGACCCTTTCCGGGGCCGTTTCGATCTCTGGCAACGACACAGCTATCATCAGGCTGAACGGCTCCAGCGGTAGTCCGTTTGGCTATACGCAGATCGGCCATGGCGGAAACGGCGCCATGTCACAGGCGAGCGGTGCCATCACGATCAGTAAAGTTTCCCAGCTTGAGTTGCTCTCAGGCAGCGGCAACGGCGGTTTCGCGCACATCGGCCACGGCGGATTCAGTATCGCCAACGTCAGGGGTTTCTCCGGCGATATCGCCGTAAGTGCCAACATCATTGCCCTGAACGCCGCCGACGGTTTCGCGCAGATAGGTCACGGCGGCGCCGGCATCAATGCCTACGAGGATTTCAGTGGCAAGATCACCATCACTGATGTCAGCAGTCTCAACATACAGGGCGGTACCACGGGACACTACGCCCTCATTGGTCACGGCGGAACTGCGCTTAATGCCAACTCCTCCCCCAATGACGCGACAACGGTCCTGATGGGTCTGGTGGGCGACATCAGCATTACGGGCACGAGCGGCGCTTCGTCCCTCAGCATGAGCAACAGAGTGTCTGCCAACTCCAGCTTCTCGCAGATCGGCCATGGCGGCATCGGTACTCCAGTAAGTACCTATTCCCTCATCAACCATATCTCCGGCAATATCGACGTGACGGGCTTTGGCGGTATTAGCATGACTGTCCGGGGGCAGTATGACAACGTGCGTATCGGCCACGGCGGCTCCTACCTTTCCATCAAGAACGCAGGGGGAATCTCCGGCAACATCACCGTCACCGGCACCGGTACGGGCGTACTGAGCATGTCGTATGCCGATATCGCCAATTACAAGCTGGCGCAGATTGGTCACGGTGGCTCTACCAGTTATATCAACAACACCATTTCCGGTACTATCGAGATCAGCAACTTTAATGTCATTACGCTAAATGGCGGCCTAGGTACTGCCGATTTTGTGCAGATCGGCCATGGCGGCTACGACATACGAGATTTTGTCGGCAGCCCGATCTCCATTACTAATGCCGCCATTACTGTAGAAGATATCGAAGCGCTCTACCTTACCGGCGGTTCGGGGCAGGGCTCGTTTGCCACTATCGGGCACGGCGGCTACGCTTCCCCGATACGCTCCATTACGGCGCCAATCACGATCTCCGGGACAGGCAGTTCTCCTCTCTTCATCAGCATGGTGATCAGCGGCAACGCCTTAAATTCCTTCTCCTCCATCGGCCACACCACTAACGGATCCGTCGATGGCGATATCCTGATTGAGGATGCGAGTTCCGTAATGCTGATTAACAACAGCTTTTCCGGTAGTGTCAGAATAGGTCACGTGGCGAACTCCACCGCTGTGTACGCCAGAGGCAAGATTGACATCAACGGTGTTGCCGCCTCCGGCATGACTGTCAATTTGCAGTCCAGCAGCACCGGCCCCGCCCAGATTGGTCACCGTGGCAACTTGAGTGGTGACATGACGGGCGATATCTCCATCACCAATATATCCGGCAGTGGCGGTGTCGACGGCCTGAAGATGCAGGGCGGTGGCAATAACGGTTATATCCAGATTGGCCACTCCGGCAGTTTCAGCGGCTCCGATGGTGCCACTGGCAACATCTCGCTCAGCCGTGCCGCCGGTTCAACAACCTTTAACGTCAACATGGACGGCGGCACCGGAACCAGCAGCTACGTCCTTATCGGTCATTCCAACGGATCCAGCAGCGTTCCTCTCACGGGCAGCATCACGCTTGACGGTGTTGCCGGGCTTGATCTGCAGGGCGGCGGTGGGATGAACGACTTCGCTCAGATCGGCCATGGCGGTACTTTCATCCTCCACAATACCAGCACCATCACCGGCAGGATTGTGCTGACGGGCATCGGCGCTGCTTCCAACCCGCTGAACGTCATCGCCGGTTCGGGCTCCCTTTCTTATGCCATGATTGGCCATGGCGGTACCGGCAACAATGGTATGCTTATCGACGGGGACATCTCCATCACTGGCTTTACCAGTATGGCCCTGACGGGCGGCGGCAACAATAGCACCTATGCCCAGATCGGCCATGGCGGCTATTACAGCACCTTCCAGGGAACAACCGCAACGAGCAACATTGTCATCACCATGACCGGAACGACCGGCAGTATGAGCCTGAGCGGCGGCGGCGGCGCGGACAGCTATGCGGTGATCGGCCATAGTGGCAGAGCCGCCGGCAACTACCAGGGCGGCATTACACTCACTGGCGCGTCTTCCGCCACCAGCGCCCTGCAAGTGGTGGGCGGCGCCGGCCCAAATGCCTTCGCCAAGATCGGCCACGGCGGTTCACAGGGCGATGGCAGCACCGTCATCAACGCAAACGGCGCCATTGGCGTGTCCGGCTTCACCGGTATCACCCTGAAGACCGGCACGAATGATAACGCCTACGCCCACATTGGCCATGGCGGTGCACGACTGCTTCTCGGGACCATTGGCGGCGCCATCACCCTCACCGATATCGGCGACATCAGCCTCATGGCGGGCGGCAACAACACCTTTGCGATGATCGGCCATGGCGGGTCATGGAATAACTTGGGCACCCCCACGTTTTCAGGCGATATCAGCATTACCGTCAAGGACGGCGCCACGATTTCCCTCACCAACAACACCACCAGCGGCAACGGCTTCGTGCAGATCGGCAACGGCGGCACCAACGCCACGGCGATCTCCATCAGCGGCAACATCAGTCTCGGCACGGCAAGCGCGGCTGCTCCCTTTACCCTTAACATGACAGGCGCAGCCTCCTCCACTGCATTGACACTGATCGGCCATGGCGGAGCAAGCTCCAACCCCTCCAGCTTAGGAGCCATCTCCGGTGACATCACCCTGACCAACGCAGGCAAGGTCGTCATGTATTCCATTGGCACCGCACCTACACAGATCGGCCATGCTGTTCAGGGCAGCTCTGCCAATTACCTTGCAGGCAACATTACACTCACGGGCATCAACGATCTGGAGCTGTATGGCTACAACCCCGGAATACCCACCATCGGCGGTTACGCCCAGATTGGCCACGGCGGGTACTTCGGTACCGTAGCGACCACCATCATGGGCAACATCACCATCCGGGCCGGCATCGCCCCCACGCTGTTGCAGCTGAAGGGTGGCAGCAGTTCCTCCACTTATGCGCAGATCGGCCACGGCGGCGCGTTCTTCGACAACCTTAGCGGCATCGGCGTCGTCAATTCGGACATCTCCATCTCCGGCCTGTTCCCCGTGGTGAACCTGGTGGCCGGCAGCAACGGCCCGGCGCAGATTGGTCACGGCGGCGCCTCAAACGCCATTAGCGTCACCAACAGCAACATCACCCTCAACATTCCCTCCGCTTCCCTCACTCTGGAGGGCAGCACCAATGCGAGTTCCAGCTTCGGCTATGCCATGATCGGCAATGGAGGAGTCGCCAGCACCTTCACCCCGATCAATACTCTCAGCGGCAATATCTGGATCGTCGCCAACAAACTGGACCTGCTCACTACCGCGCCCGACGGCAAGACCTTTGCCCAGATCGGCAACGGCGGCGCTGTCGTCATGGATCCCGCCGGCAGCAAAATCAGCGGACGCATTACCCTCGATATCACCGGCGAAACAAGCGTGGAGAACAGAGGCGGCGGCAGCTATCTCTCCATGCCGTGGATTGGCCACTACGCAGCCAACTCCGGCGGCGTGGCAGCTAACTCCGACGTCCTCCTGCGCACCGCCCTGCTGGACTATACCATTACCACCTCGGATTCCACCACGCAGATCAACGGTCTCTTCACCCTCTACAACCTGCCCTACATTCTCGGGAACGGCAACGTCACCATCGTTTCGGGCAGTAACCTTGAGTACCTGTCAGCCGTAAATGCTGGCTTCACTCCCTACGCCCTATCACTTCTTAGCAAAGGCAACGTGACAGTAGGCCCGCTCAGTCACTTTGGCTTTGGCACCGGCGGCATCGATCTCGTGGCAGGCTACGATGGTACCAGCGGCATTCTCAACGGCGGCGATCCCAACGCCGGACCGACGACCGACCGCGCCGGCTTCCGCGCTCGCTCCACCGCACTGAAGGACATCACCTTCCAGAATGGCGCCACCTTCAACCTCAGCAGTGGAAGCTTTAACCTGGTGGCTGGCCGCAGCATCATCTTCGAGGCTGGATCCAGTATTACCGATCCCCTCGGCGACATCCTGATCCTTACCGACAATTACAACGCCACCCGCCCTGCGATGGGCACCGCCACCTCCTTCTTCCGCAACAATGGCACCATCACCGGCAACCGCGTCAGCGTCTACGCCGTCGGCCCAGACAATGTCACCCTTGGCAACCTCAGCAGCCTGGCCGTGAAGAACAGCATCTGGTACGGCGACGCGGGCGCCATAAACCCTGGCATCAACTACAAGATCGCCACCGTTATCCCCCCTGTGGATCCGCCGGTTATTCCACCCGTTGATCCGCCTGTAATTCCGCCAGTTGACCCTCCAGTGGTTCCGCCCTCCGACTCCGGCCCCGAAACCAGCTTCACCTTCGATTTCGGTCGTTTCGACAGCACCTTCGACCAATCCGACGAAATCCTGAAGCGCCGGTATGTCTTCCCCTCCGGCTACACCATCAGCTACGCCTCCGGCAGCAGCCTTGTCCCCGCCGACAGCATCTTCTCCCTGTCCAGCTATAACCTCCACCTCACTCCCCAGCAACACAGCATAAACCCCGGCCGCTAACGACATATCACGAAATCTTCATCACAGAAGCCAGACCGGGACTTCAATCTTTTCATTTAAAACCTTTTAATCGCAATGCCCACTAAACTCTCTCATCTCGGCTGAGTTCAGCCAGCCTGGGATAATATCACTTCTGCCATGCGACTTGCGTGCATCGCTTTTCCCTGACTATTATCCAGGGCGTCATGTCTAATCCTCTCTCCAGTACCGTTGAGTCGGAGAAGTATACCCCTGGCTACACCACCAATGCTGTCAGCTTCATGCGGCGGCGTACGGTGCAGTCGCACGGTGCTTTTGTTATTCCGCACCTGAAACGGGGGATGCGTATTCTGGACTGCGGTTGCGGCCCGGGAACCATTACGCGCGGAATTGCGGAACTCGTGGCAACGGACGGCCCTGTGGTTGCCAGAACGGAATCCGTACAGGGCACTCCCCTGCCCGGCGACGGTCTGGTGCAGATCGGTCAGGTGATTGGGATTGACCGGGGCGCGGAGCAACTGGCGGAAGCAGGACGTCTGGCCCGGGAGGAAGGACTGCCGGCCACATTTGAAACCGGCGATGTGTATCGCCTCGCGTTTCCACGGGATATCTTTGATGGAGTGTTTTCACATGCTTTGTTTGAGCATCTTGCGCGGCCCGTGGACGCTCTGCGCGAGATACATCGCGTGCTGAAACCGGGCGGATTTGTTGCCCTGCGCAGCCCGGACTGGGGCGGTTTCATGCTGCATCCCTGGGAGGAACCGCTGCAACAAGCAATCGCAGCCTATATTGCCCTGCAGACACGTAATGGCGGAGATGTCCACGCCGGCCGTAAGCTGACCGGATGGATGAGAGCGGCAGGTTTTGCAAAAGCAGTGCCGTCCGCTTCATATGAAATTTACTCGGATACACACCTGATTGCAGAGTTTCTGGCCCAACGCCTCTCTGAAGAGGGCGATGCGGTATCAGCCGAAGCAATTCGCCAGTGGGCACAGCATCCGGACGCTCTATTTGTTCAACCCTGGCTGGAAGGTATCGGCTGGAAGGGTGTGGACGCATGAGCGATTCTGATTCTATCTCGAAGTCCGCCGACGGACAGAAAGCTAAGAGTCCGCAGTTCTCGCTGGTTATGCCCCTCTTTAACGAGGGCAGCCATATCTATGAAAATCTGAAGCGTACCAGCGAGACCGTGCGCATGCTGGGGCCGCTGGGCGACTGCGAGATCATTGTGGCGAACGATGGCAGTCTGGATAATTCGCGTGCCGAGGTAGATCGCGCGGAAGCGGATATTCCGGGCGTGCGGGCATTGCATCTGACCCATGGCGGCAAGGGTGAAGCACTTCGTCAGGGTGCGCGCCTTGCCACCGGCGAGTTCGTGATCTTTTTCGACTCAGACCTCGATATTCCACCGGAACAGATTCTCTTCTTTATCGCTGTACAGCGCGCAAAGAAGGCGGATGCCGTTATCGGGAGCAAGATGCACCCGGACAGTACCGTGCATTATCCCGTCATTCGCCGTATTTACAGCGTGGGTTACTTTGCTCTTACCAAGATCATGTTCGGACTACCCATCCGCGATACTCAAACCGGACTTAAACTCGTGCGCCGGAACTTACTCCTGCGTGCTCTGGACCAAACACAGGTGAAGGGATTCGCCTTTGACCTGGAACTGCTGGTGCGACTGGTGCAACTGAAAGCGGTAATGGTCGAAGCACCCGTTGTGGTGGAATATAAGTGGAAATTCGGCGGCATCGGCGTCGGCACGATCTGGGGCATCCTTACCGACACCGTTGCGACCTGGCGCAGAACCCGCACAGGCACGAAGTAAACCGCCTGTGCGTGTCGTGCTTACGTGCCGACTACCACGACCGTTCCCGTTCCGGAGCCCGTATCGGCATCCAGCGCGGCCAGAAAACGCTCGGCTTCGATGGCAGCCGCACAGCCGGTGCCCGCCGCCGTAATGGCCTGGCGATAAACGCTGTCAGAGACGTCTCCGGCGGAGAATACACCGTTCACGTTGGTACGTGTGCCGCCTTGCAGCTTCACGTAGCCATGCTCATCAAGGTCCAGTTGATCCTTAAACACCTCGGTATTGGGAACGTGCCCGATTGCGATGAAAACGCCCGCACACGGCAGCAAGCTTGTCTCGCCGGTTTTGAGATTGCGCAGCCTGACGGCGGTCACCTTTCCAGCAGAAACGTCCTCAATTTCGTCGATAACGGAATCCCACACCGGCACGATTTTTTCGTTG
This sequence comes from Methylacidiphilales bacterium, assembly GCA_041287705.1. Lineage (GTDB taxonomy): Bacteria > Verrucomicrobiota > Verrucomicrobiia > Methylacidiphilales > UBA1321 > LW23. Next base: position 45,173 of record JBGGNE010000407.1, read on the forward strand.
GCCAGGGCGCGATCGCGCATGATTTTGGAAGCACGCCATTCATCGCGGCGATGCACAATAAAGACCTTGCTGCCAAAGCGGGTCAGATAGGTCGCTTCCTCAAGAGCCGAGTCGCCGCCACCTACTACCACCAGTGGCTGGTTTCGGAACTGCGGCCAGGCGCCGTCGCATGTCGCACAGTAAGTTACGCCGAATTTCTCCAGCTTGGTTTCGCTCTCCAACCCGAGATGGCGGTGCGAGGATCCGGTCGCAATAATAACTGTTCTGGCCTCCACTACATCGCCGTCGATAGTGAGTTTTAGCGGATAAGAGGAGAAATCCACGGAATCCAGCTGAGCAAAATTGATCCGCGCACCAAACCGCTTGGCCTGGTCCTGCATACGCGTCATAAGCTCATAACCATCAATGCCTTCGGGGAATCCCGGAAAGTTCTCCACCGTGCTGGTGGTCGTCAGCAGGCCGCCCGGCATCACGCCTGTAAGCACCAGAGGCGAGAGGTTGGCGCGCGCAGTATATATGGCTGCGGTAAGTCCCGCGCAGCCCGTTCCGATAATGACAACTTGTTCCATGTGAATGATTTGCGAACCAATGGCAAAAATTGGCCCTATACTCTATGCTCGCCGCACTGCGCTGTTTGTCAATTGCGCTTTCATCAGCGCGGACTTCTGCTAGAAATGAGCGCTTCCGTTGGTCTCACTATCCCACACAAACCGCCTGTCTCCCCACACCATGACGCCCGATAAACTGGAAGAACTTTTTCGCATGCAGCAGTCTCTGAATCTGCGTATAGGCGTGGATACGTCTTCCATGGATGAAGAAACAAAGACAAAGTGGATATTGAATTATACCCGTGCGATGAATCAGGAGATGGCGGAGCTTATTGATAGTGTTCCATGGAAATGGTGGGCCAAATATCAGAAATTTGATGAACAGAACGCACGCGTTGAAGTGGTTGATCTGTTCCACTTCCTTATCTCTATGGCGCAGGTACTTGGCATGAGTGCGGATGACGTGTTTCAGGCCTATATCAAGAAGAATCAGGTAAATCTGGCGCGTCAAGACAGCGGCTACTCTGTTAAGAATGCCGACGACTCTAAACACATCTAGTTTTTTTCCGTTATGAGCACATCAGAAGCAACCGACGCTCTGGCTTTGGCCCTCGACTGGGCAGAGCCGTTACTGGGCGTCGGTTCTATTTCGACCATCGCCGGTCTGGAAATTCTGCAAAGCGCCGAGCCGTGTCCCGCTGATCTCATTGAGGTGCGCGTAGACCTGCTTCTCGCCAAAGGGGTTACCCTGGAAGTGATCAGCTCCGCTTTGAAAGCTCGGCGTCACCCCGCACTGATCACCCCGCGCATCCCAGCCGAGGGCGGCAAATACAACTGGGCGCCAGGAGAGCGCGCTACCGTCATTCGCACCCTGCTCCCGGACTCCGACGCGCTGGATCTGGAGTTAGCAGAAGTCGTGTCAAATGCCGACATTCGTGCCGTTTACGAGGAAGCGCTGGCGTTGGGCACTGGCGTTATTCTTTCGGCGCACGCCATTAAAACACCGGCATCGGAGTCCACTTGGGCGGCGTGGCGCGCGACTTTTCCGCAATACAAAGCCAATATCTATAAGATAGCCGGTGAAGTTCAGGCACGGGAAGATCTTCTGCGTCTGGTCGCCCCTATGGTGGAGAAACCCGATTTGCCCTGGGCAGTGATGGGTCTTGGCGAAGGCGCAGGCAGAATGCGCACGACGTTAACAGCACTGGGCTCCAGGCTGATCTATGGCTATCTGGATGAACCGGCGGTTGTAAGCCAGCCGTCGCTTGTGTCGCTTATTCAACAATTTTCGGCATAATACAGACGTATGCGAGCCGTTAAATTAATGCATTTGTTTGGGCATGTAAGGAAAAAGCTTTCTTTTGGAAATTCGATTCTCTAGGTTGCCAAAGGAAATCCAGCTCTTCGTGCCCTACGGCGAGAACTTTTTTTCTCCGTAACCCCTTTCCATCAAACATGATACGCATCGCCGCCAACGTTGTACTGCACGCTGCCCACATGTCTTCGCGCGCCCGCCTACATTGCAAAAGCGGAGCCAGACTGGCCATGTTTGCATTTATTGTGGCAGCCTGCGCCTCGGCAAACGTTTACGGCGAAAACAAACCCAGCCGTGTAGGCAATAACCTGCCGGGACTGGAAGTTTATGAATCTGAAGGCACTGCCTCTCCTGGCAAGCCCGCCAAGCTTAACAAGGCAGCTATCCCGCCCAAAAAGCAGAAGGATAACAAGCCCGCCAAGCTGGCGCTGGCTAAAGGTCAGAACGATGATGGAACTGCAAATTCTTTCAAGCTAGATCAAACGAGTCCTCTGGGCGCCAGAAAATTTGAGTGGAAGGACGGCGACAAGTCCTCGCTCATGAAAGAATCCAGCTACTTTCAGAAAAAATTTGAGCTCCCCGACGTACTCTCCGGCAAGAAGGCCATTCTTGCGGACAAGCCGGTCCTGCAGTTCGACAAATCGTACGACACCAAGAAGGCATCAGGGTTTGATGACGTTTACGAAACCAAGAAGAGCAATCTTTCCAAAGACTGGACCGGCGGCAAGGCATCCAATTTCGAGATGAAGGAGTCAAACCTGAAGGGTCAGGCTCACGGTTTCGACAAGAGTGTTCGAGGCAAGGATTATTACGGCCCTATCGTTGAAAAACTCGACAGCATGGAAGGCCCTAACGGCAACTCAGGTGGAGTTGACGGACACAGGCTGTTTCCTGACGAGCCCATTACTGTAGGACAGGTTCGCGAATTGCTGAAGAATGGTAATCCCGCGAACAAATCTCAGCAGGTGCTTAAGGCCAAGCCCGCGAATGACAAGCCGGTGGATTCTGTCGCCGAAGCTAAACCTGAACGCCGCCAGAAGGTGCCTGTTTTTCTCCCTACCCAGGAAGAGCAGGAAAAGATGAAGCTTGAGAAGGAACGCCAGGCCGCCCTGGAAGCGCAGCGTCTGGCGGATGCAGAAGCAGGCGACGTCCCCAGCTCCATGCAGCGTGATGTCAAGCCGCTCCTTGTTGTTCCTATTCCTGAGGATGAACAGGCGCTTGCGGAAACTCCTCAGACACCCGCAGCTCCCGTATTCAATCCAGGAAAGCGCCCTGCATTCGCGCCTGCCGTAGACCCTTACGCGGAAAAAGCGCCCAATCCGGAAGATGACTTTATTCCCGGCGAAGTACCTGCCCTGCCTTCAGCTCCCGCGAACAAAAAGCAGGCACCTGCAACCACGCCGGCCCCGGCAGCTCCTCAAATGGAGACTCCCGCGGATTCTGTCCCTCATCCAGGCCTTCCGGGTCGACTTGGACGTAACCAGCCCAATTCGCCCGCGCCGGTTTCGCAGCCTCGGGTTACGCCACAGAATCCCATGGCCGATACTCAGATGCAGACTCTCAGCCCTACACCGGCAGCACCTTCCCCACGCCCCGCGCTTCAGCAGGCAGAATCCGAACCCGCCGCCCCTCTGCAGGATCTGATGAAGCCCGCAACAAACGGGCGGCCTGCCTACATACAGACGACAACATCTGCTCTCACCAATCCTGCTCCGGCGTCTTCCACCCGCAAGCTGAATTCAAGCCTGCCCGTAGTGGAGATACCAGGTGATGTTGATGTTCCCATGCCGGTTGCTCCCGCTGCCGCAGTAGTCCCCGCTCCTGCCCGCGCAACTCCCCTGCCCCGCGCAGTTGACGCCAAGCGTGCAAAGCCCGCCACGGAGCGCCCCAGTGCATCAAACAAGCCGGCAGTTCCTGCCCGCACTTCGTCTACGTCCACGGCTCCCACAGCCGCCCGCGTAGCAAAGGCTACACCGGTTTCTGAGAGCACACGCTAAGCCCAAGAATGGGCGGGTAGCATCTGTGCAGATCGAAGCATTGGATCGCATCGAAACTCAGCGCTATAAGCCATGGCGCTGAGAGCCTGTTCCAGTAAAACGAACAGGCAATAGCTATAGAGACGGATTCCTTCAGTTGCGTCATTTGGATAAGTACGGACGCGCAAACCTGGTATTGTTGGGCCAAAAACGCTTACAGCGCGTAGTAGTTTCAACTAAAGTCGCTGTTAGAACCTGTCGATTCAAGCTTATAGATAAGCATTATCCTCTTGTTCTCCTCAGTTCCATCGTATTCCAAATGAACGCCAATAAATCTCGGAGTCGCTGCCTACAACAGTTGCGACACATTCCGGACGTCCGGCCGGTTCACGTTAACCGCGGTCGTTTTCTTGTCAGCACCGGCTTCCACAACGACGAGCAGACCCTTCGCCATATGGCGACCCTGCTTGCAAACCTCCTTCCAGAACGGCAGGAATCCGTGTCTGCACTTTAGCTTTCCGCAAGATTGCTCGCCATCTCACTTCACCCAGATTAGTACTTGTGTGCGCTGTGAATCCAGAAGTGCCCATGCAAAATATTCTCCGGCTTTTGCTGCTCGCGCCCTATAAAAATCTCCGCTAATAAATAGAGATATGGCCCGCGCCGGAAAAAAGAGTCAGCCAACCCGTCTTGCTCCCACCTCAAGCATAGTGGGAAACATCAACAGACCGGGCTCTGCCTCGGCGGAGGCGGAACTGCGGCGAAACGCACTGCTGGAGGTAACGGCTGTCTATGCTGAGCTGGAGAAACGTCCCATTGAGCGTTCCTGCCAGCTGCGCACAGAATGCTGCCAGTTTAAACTGACCGGCAGAGTACCCATGGTAACCGCGGGTGAAGCAGAAATTGCCGCGCGCGGATTTCGCGGCAGCGGCCGCAAAACGCTGACCGAGCGAGCGGATGGAGCATGCCCCCTCCTGATCGAACGCACCGGAAAGTGCATGGCTTATACGTCCCGACCTCTGGGCTGTCGCACCCATTTCTGTGAAGCCGCAGGTGGTCCGCGTCCTCGGTCGGGAATCGTGGATCTGATCCGCCGTCTGGAGCGAGCGGATGAAGTGCTGGGTGGATGCGGCCCGCGTCCCCTTACCGCAGCCTTGCGGGACGCGCTTACCTAGCGCATGGTGATGGCGTTATGCTTTCCACATCTGAGACTGCCTGCAATTTGATTTTTGTTTACGGTACTCTTCGGCCAGGGTTTGAAAACGAGCGCGAGATGAAAGGTGCGCGACTCCTCGGTGCAGCCAGAACAGTGGAGAGCTACACGTTAATGGCCTACGAGGAACTCCCCTTTCTGGCAAGGACGCCTGCCACATGTTCCATAGTGGGCGACATATTCGAAGTAAGTCCGCAGCACATAGATCATCTGGATGCCTTTTAGGT